>NZ_VTTK01000005.1:0-256050 GCF_008365135.1 Azospirillum sp. Sh1
CGCACGGCTCTGGGTACGCTGACGAACTCGTCGGCTGGTGCGAGCACGCTGGTTCTGGCCAACAACGGCACCAGCTCCGCTCTGTACCAGGTGGTCGACACCAACGGCGACGGCCAGGTGGCTTCGACCGAGGTTCGCCTGCTCGGCGTCTACAACAGCACGGTGCTCTCGCTCTCCGACATCAACCTCGGTTGATCCGGCGGCAAAGCATCGCGGTAAAAGGGAAGGGCGCCCGAAAGGGCGCCCTTTTCTTTTGAGGATGATGCGGGGATCGGTTCTTCGCCCCAGCCATGCCGGGCCTGTCGGGCCCGTTGGACAAAAGAAAAGGCGGCAACCGGGGAGACCGGTTGCCGCCTTTTTGCTTTACAGCCCCTCCCGCCGTCGCAAGGGGAGGGCGGGGGACGGGATCAGTGGGCGGGTTGGGCCGACAGCCGGTCCACCAGGCGCAGGATGCCTTGAGCCAGCCGGATTATGGCGGGCGAGCCGATGAACAGCTCGCGCAGGGCGTCACCTTCGCCGAAACGCAGGACGAAACCGTTCGGGTTGAACACCACGGCGACCTTCGCGGTCTCCGACAGGACATGCTGGGTCCGCCCCTGGAACACCGCGTCCAGGATCGACCGTGCCAGCTCGCGCGCGTCTTCCTCCGGCAGGGTGGCGATCTCCGGCCCCAGCCTGCTTTCGTTGAACAGGAAGACGCCCTCCATCCGGACTGCGCCGTCCTGTGCCGACCCTTCTTCGGTCAGGGCGATATGGGACAGGAACTTGCCGTCGGGAAACAGGACGGTGCGGTCGTCGACCTCGACATTGATGACCAGCCTGCTTTTGGCCGACATGGGGGGTCTCCGGAAGAAACGGGGTCGAAAATCAGGATCAGTCGGCGGCGCGGCGCGCCATCTCGGCATCGGCCAGCCCGATGACCACCTCGGCCATCCGGCGTTCGGCGCGCCAGCCCAGCAGGCGCTCCGCCTTGGCGGGGTTGCCGACGCTGAAGGCGATGTCGGAGGGGCGCAGCAGGGCGGCGTTGCCGTGGACATGCCGGCGCCAGTCCAGCCCGAAATAGGAGAAGGTCTGTTCGACGAAGTCTTCCAACCGGTGCGGCTCGCCGGTGGCGATCACGAAGTCTTCCGGCTGGTCATGGGCCAGCATGCGGGCCATGGCATCGACATATTCCGGCGCCCAGCCCCAGTCGCGGGCAATCGACAGCGTTCCCAGTTCCAGGCTGTCGGTCTTGCCTTCGGCGATGTCGGCGGCGCCGCGGATGATCTTCTGGGTGACGTAGCGGACCGGGCGCAACGGCGATTCATGATTGAACAGGATGCCGGAGCAGGCGAACAGCCCGTAGGCCTCGCGATAGTTGGCGACCGCCCAGTAGGCCGCCGCCTTGCCCACGCCATAGGGGCTGCGGGGATGGAAGGGAGTCGATTCGTCGGCCGGCGTGCCGGTGTTGCCGAAGCATTCGCTGGACGACGCATTGTAGAAACGCGCGTCGAGCTTGAGGAAGCGGATGGCTTCCAGGATGTTGATGGTGCTGTTGATGGTGCTGTTCAGCGTCTCGACCGGCTGGTCGAAGGACAACCCGACCGAGGCCTGGCTGGCGAGGTTGTAGATCTCGGCCGGGCGGACCCGGGCGATCACCTCGACCACGCTGCGGAAGTCGGTCAGCACGGCGGAATGAAGGATGACCCGGCCGAAGATGCCGAGCCGCCGCAGGTTGGCGAAGCTCGCCATCTCCCGGTCGCGCGAAGTGCCGTGGACCGTATAGCCCTTGTCCAGCAGAAGCTGGGCGAGATAGGCGCCGTCCTGACCCGAAACGCCGAAGACCAGCGCGGTCTTCGGTTCGCTCCGGGTCGTCGTTCCGATGATCATGAACAGCGCCCTATCGGTCGCGGTGCAGCGGTCGCGGAAGCGGGATCAATGGTGATCGTCGCCGTTGGCTGCCAGCCGCATGTCCGATTCGACCATGTCCCGCACCAGATCGCGGAAGGCGGTGGTGTGGGTCCAGCCCAGCTTCGCGCGCGCCTTGCTGGGGTCGCCCAACAGCAGGTCGACCTCGGTCGGGCGGAAATAGCGCGGATCGATGCGGACCACCACCTTGCCGGTCTTCCGGCAGATGCCTTCCTCGTCCACGCCCTCGCCGCGCCACTCGATCCCGCGGCCGATATGGCCGAAGGCCAGCTCGACGAACTCGCGCACCGAATGGGTCTCACCGGTGGCCAGGACGTAATCGTCGGCCTCGTCCTGCTGCAGGATGCGCCACATGCCCTCGACATAGTCGCGCGCATGGCCCCAGTCGCGCTTGGCGTCCAGGTTGCCCAGATACAGGCAGTCCTGCCGGCCATGCTCGATGGCGGCGACGGCGCGGGTGATCTTGCGGGTGACGAAGGTCTCGCCGCGGGTCGGGCCCTCGTGATTGAACAGGATGCCGTTGCTGGCATGCATGCCGTAGGCTTCGCGGTAGTTCACCGTGATCCAGTAGGCGTACAGCTTGGCGGCGGCATAGGGGCTGCGCGGGTAGAAGGGCGTGGTCTCGCGCTGCGGCGTCTCCTGCACCTTGCCGTACAGCTCCGAGGTGGAGGCCTGATAGAAGCGCGCGGTCTTCTCCAGGCCCAGGATGCGGATGGCTTCCAAGAGGCGCAGCGTGCCGATGCCGTCGGCGTTGGCGGTGTATTCCGGCGTCTCGAAGCTCACATGGACGTGGCTCTGGGCGGCCAGATTGTAGATCTCGGTCGGTTGGATCTGCTGGACCAGACGGATCAGGTTGGTGCTGTCGGTCAGGTCGCCGTAATGCATGAAGAAGCTGACATCCTCTTCATGCGGGTCGCGGTAGAGATGCTCCACCCGCCCCGTGTTGAACGACGAGGACCGGCGCTTGACGCCGTGGACGACATAGCCCTTCCCCAGCAGAAGCTCGGCAAGATACGCGCCATCCTGGCCGGTGGCGCCGGTGATGAGGGCAACTTTGCGCAAAGGACCGACCCTTGATCTGTACGGGGGTTGATGATCGGGCACTATCGTCAAGTCATCCAACGAAGGCAAGGCCCTTGGTTTTTCGCCTTTTGAGGGTTCCAAGGACAATATCGAGACCGATCGAAGATGTGCGTGACATGGCACGAACGCTGTTGATGCGCTCAATCTGGGGCGATAGGGTGCGCCCCGAACAGGCTGGGCCTTTCCCGCGGCGGTTCCATGGGAATGTTCCATGGGGATGTTCCCGGGTGGAGCGGTCGGGTTGAAACGGCTTCCCGGCCGCATCGTCCAGGCCGCATCGCCCCGGCCTCATCGCGTGGATCACCATGGCAACCGTCGCCGAAGCATTGCAGATCGCTGTTGGACTCCAGCGCTCCGACCGTCTGGGCGAAGCGCGCGCTCTGTATCTTCGGATACTGGAGGTCGATCCGCGCAACGCCACCGCCTTGCATCTGCTGGGGCTGATCGAACGGCGGGAGGGACGCCGGGACAAGGCGCTGGAACTCATCCGCGGCGCGCTGGAGATCGCGCCGCAGATGGCCGACGCCTGCTGCAATCTCGCCTCCACCCTGTCCGAACTGGGCCGGATCGACGAGGCGGCGGCGGCGCAGCGCCGGGCTCTGGCGATCGACCCGGCATTGGAACCGGCGCATCATGGCCTTGCCACCTTGCTGTGCGGACGCGGCGGTCCGCGCGACTGGGCGGTGTCGGCTGCGTCCTTCCGCCGCGCCCTGCGCCTTACCCCCCAGCGCCCCAACCTCTACCACGACCTGGGCATCGCGCTGCGCCAGGGCGGGGCGTCCGATGCCGGCGCCCTGGCTCTTGCCGTGGACAGCCAACGCAACGCGCTCGCCCTGCAGCCGGACTTCGCCGCCGCCCACATGAATCTCGGCAACCTGCTGGTCGAACTCGGCCGGCTGGACGAGGCGCTGGTCTGCTTCCGCCGCTCGCTCACGATCGAGCCGGAGCAGGGCGGCGCCCTCTACAACCATGGCAATGCCCAGCATGCCGCCGGCCTGGCCGATGCGGCGGTCGACAGCTATGTCCGTGCGGCGCGCGCCGGCGTCAACCTGTCGCTGACCCGGCTGGCCGACGTGCTGACCGGCCTGGGCCGCGAGGCCGAGGCGGAGCAGGTGCTGCGGCTGGCGCTGACCAGGCCGGGCAGCGACGTGGCCGGCGCCATCGACATGCTGTCGGCGCTGCTGGTCCGCCAGGGACGTTACGAGGAATCGCGGCGCTTCTTCGCCGACTACCGCTATCCCCACATCGCCGATCCCAACGCCTTCCGCATCGAATGCCTGACCGCCATCGCCGAAAGCTGGCTGGCCGCCGGCGAGGTCGACCGTGCGGTGGAGGTTCTGGCTGGCGTCCATGGCCACGGCAGCCGCTTCTTCACCGTGAAGTCGATCGCCGGGCTGCAGCAGGTCCTGGCCCGGCAGGGAAAGCGGCTGGAGCGGCCGGCCAACCCCGATCCCGCCGCGCCGCGCATCTGCTCCTCCACGCTGGCCACCCACGGGCGCTTCGCCCACAACGTGCTGGAATATGTGCTGCTGCGGCTCTACGCCGAGAAGTTCGGCTACCGGCTGGAGACGCCGGACTGGGTCGGCGGCTATTACTTCGACCTTGACGATCCCAAGCCCAGCGGCGGGCTGAAGCCGATGCATTTCGCCCGGCGCATCCTGAACGATCTGGTGACCGGACGGCGCGACGATCCGCGTCCGGACGTCGACATCCTCTCGCCGCTGTTCCTGTTCGAGCATCGCGAGGAGTGGCGCGAGCGGGTGCGGTCCTGGCTGCGGCCGCGGCCGGAATGGCTGGGCCATGTCGATCCGGTGATGCAGGCGCTGAAGGCCCGCGGCAACACGGTGGTGGCGCTGCACATCCGCCGCGGCGACTTCGTCTGGTTCCGCTACACCATCACCGAGACCGCCTGGTACGTCGACTGGCTGAAGGCGCTGTGGCCGACGCTGGACCGGCCGGTGCTCTACATCGCCACCGACGATCCGGCGACCATCGCCGACTTCGCGGAGTTCGCCCCGGTCTCGCTCGACGATCTGGCGAGGGAGGGGGCGGTGGAGCCGTGGAAGGGGCTGGAGTTCCTGCAGGACTTCCACGTGCTGATGAACGCCGACGTGCTGGGCGTCAGCGCCCAGAGCGGCTACAGCCAACTCGCGGCGTTGCTGAACCGCAACGCCCGCCTGTTCGTCGAGCCGGATGCGGCGGCGCGGCGGATCAGGCCCTATTCCCCCTGGACGAGTTCGTCCGGCACCCCTTAAAGACCACCATCATCACGACCAAAGGACGCCCTCGAAAGGGCGGGAGGGCAGCCCCATGGATCTCGCGACCAAGGAATTCTACGACGACTTCTGGCCCCGTTTCGTGCCGATCTACGACGAGACCAAGAAGTACATGCTGGAGACCCTGACCGAGCGGCAGATCGGCCGGGCGCTGGACGCCGGCTGCGGCCACGGCATCTGCTCCGTCATCCTGTCGGAAATGGCGGAGCAGGTGGTGTCGGTCGACGTGTCGTCGGACAGCCTCGCCACCGCCCGTCAGCAGGCCCAGCGCTTCGGCCGCGACAACATCGAGTTCCATCACCAGGATCTCCAGGAGCTGGACACGAACCTCGGCCCGTTCGATCTGGTCTGGTGCTGGGGTGTCGCGATGATGGCGCCCGACCCGATGAAGGTGATGCGCAACCTGATGGCCGTCACCAAGCCGGGCGGCACCGTCTATCTCGGCCTCTACCTGAAGACCTGGCTGTCGCCGGTGCATGAGGGCGTGCGCCATTTCTGCCGCGCCTACATGGATACCCCGGCCCGGCGCAAGCTGGTCGGCGGCTTCTTCACCGGACTGACCAAGGTCGCCTGCCTGCTGAAGGGGCAGGAGATCAACCGCCGCGCCGACAACGTGTCGATCCAGGCCCAGGTCGAGGACTGGTACTATCCGCCCTACAAGACCTTCTATTCGATCGAGGAGATCGTCGCGCTGTTCGAGCGCAACGGCTTCAAGGCCGAATGCATCCAGGACCGTCTGGGCCGGATGAAGAGTGCCACGATCTTCGTGATCCGGGCGACGAAGAATGCCTGAGGCGGCGGCGGGTCGGCAGGACGGGACGGCTCCCCCCGACCGGGAGGAACTGGGCCGGCTGCTGTCCCGCGGCTACATCGACAGCGGCTTCATCGGCGGCGTCACCCGCGTGCCGGTTGCCGACGTCGTGCGCGACATGCTGTCGGAGGCGCGCGCCGACGAGCAGGTGGCGGAACTGCGGCGCAGCGCCGCGGCCGCCGGCATCGATGCCGACAAGGCCCGCATCCTGGAGGTCGGGTCCGGCTGCGGCATGACCGTGGTGCGCGGGCGCACCGCCCATGGGCTGGACATCCACGGTATCGAACCCAGCATGGGCGAATACAGCTCCACGCTCGACGTCTGCCGCCGGCTGATCGACCATTACGGCCTGCCGGCCGACGCGGTGCAGGACGCCACCGGCGAGGCGATCCCCTTCCCCGACGCCAGCTTCGACATCGTCTATTCCTCCAACGTGCTGGAGCATGTCGGCGACCCGGCGGCGGTGCTGGACGAGGCGCTGCGCGTGCTGAAGCCGGGCGGGCTGCTGCTGATCGTCGTGCCGAACTACGGCTCCTGGTGGGAAGGGCATTACGGCATCCTGTGGCTGCCGCGGATGCCGGCCGGGCTGGCCAAGCTCTATGTCCGGCTGTTCGGCCGCGACCCGTCCTATGTCGACACCCTCAACCTGATCGACCGCCCCTGGTTCGACCGCTGGCTCCGCCGCCATCCCGGCAGGCTGGAGGTGCTGGACTGGGGCTGGGGCGTGTTCGAGCAGCGCTTGCGCACTCTGGGCTTCGGCGACTGGGCGGCGCTGTCGGTCGCCAAGCGCATCGTCACCTTCGTCCACCGCTCCGGCCTGCTGGAGCCGGCGATCTGGCTCGCCCGGCGCCTGCATTGGGAAACCCCGATCATCTTCGCGGCGCGCAAGCGCTGAACGGGGCCGCCCGCCGGCTGCTCTCATCACCCCGCCGGCAGCAGATCCATGGGCAGCCCGGCGGCCTTCGCCTCGGCGGCGCGGGCGAGGTCGCGGGCGATGCGGGCCATCGAACCGGCCCAGTCCCATTGGCGGTCCTGGCGGTAGATCCGCAGGGACGGGTACCAGATGCTCTTCTCGGCGTCGTCCATCCAGCGCCAGTCCATCCGGTAGGGCGCCGGCAGCCAGCTCGGGACGCCCAGCGCGCCGGCGACATGCAGGACGGAACTGTCGATGGCGATCACCAGATCCAGCGTCTTCATCACCGCCGCGGTGTCGAGGAAGGCGTCAGGCCCGGCGTCGAAATCCGGACCCAGCCGGTGGAGCAGCGCCTCGTCGGCATCCGCCAGACGCTTGGCGGCGTTGTCCTGCTTGTGCAGGTCCACCAGGGTGACGCCGGGGATGGCGGCCAGCGGGCGCACGAACTCGAAGGGGACGGAGCGCTTGGGGTCGGCGTCGCGGGTGGCGTCGCCGTTGCTCCAGCACAGCCCGACGCGCAGGCCGCCCAGACCGGCCAGCCGGTCCGTCCACAGCCGCACCCGCTCGGGATCGGCCGACAGGTAGGGGCGGTTCGGCACGGCGTCGGCGGTCGACCCCAGCAGATGGGGCAGGCTGAGGAACATCGACCGCGCCCTGATGGCGGGCATGCGCTCCGGGTTGAAGCGGATGTTGCCGGGGTTGGGCACGGTCGACAGCAGGCGCTGCAGCCGCGGCGGGCAGACCACCACCACCTCGCCGCAGATGCGGGCGACCTGCGGCACGAAGCGGACGAAATGGATCATGTCGCCCCAGCCGCCTTCGGCTGCCAGGGCCACCGTGTCGTCGGGCAGCGGCCGTCCGTCCCAGATCGGGATCGGGCTGCCGTCGGCCTGGAACCAGACATTGTTCTTGCGCGCTTCGAAATCGGCCATGCCGCCGACGAAATCGCCGAGCCGCAACCGGTTGATGCCGGCGATGTGGCGGGCGTCGGTCATGGTCGGCTGCACGCGCAGCGCCCGGCGGCAGGCCGCCAGGGACTCCGTCGCGTGGGCCATCTCCTCCTGCACCAGCGCGACCTGCAGATGGGCCACCGGGTTGCCGGGCCCCAGCATGACCGAGGCCCGGGCGTTGCGCAGCGACTCCTCGAACTCCGCCCCCTGCGAGGCGGGATCGAGCAGCAGCGCCTCGCTGAGGGCGATGCGGGTTTCCAGATGGTCCGGGCGCAGCATCGCGGCCCGGCGCAGCGGTCCGGCGGCCTCCTGCCGCCGCTCCTGCCGCAGCAGCGTGCCGCCCAGCTGGTACAGGGTCTCGGCGTCGTCGGGAAGTTCCGCAGCCAGCTGCCGAAGCAGGACCAGGGCGCCGGCATGGTCGCCGATCCCCTGCAATGTGCGGCACAGGTTCTGCCGGACCGCGGTGAAGCCGGGGGCCAGCCGCAGGGACCGGCGCATCAGCGCCACCGCGTCGCCGGTCCGAGCGAACCGCTTCTCCACCAGCCCCAGCAGTTGCAGCCCGTCATACTGGGCGGGATCGACGGCGAGCGCCTTGCGGTAGAGTTGCCGGGCTTCGTCCAGCCGGTCGGACTGGTGGGCCTGGACGCCGGGGATGAGAAAGGGCTGCGGCTGGATCATGGAACGGCTCGCGAAGGGCAGGGCGCCTTTATGACCGTTCGGCGGTGCCGATTGCAATTCCGGAAGCCGCCCCAGGCAAGCGGACTGCCGCCGGTTGACCCGAAAAAACATGCCGTGCTATGGCCGCGAACCGGAAGACCGTCCCGTTCGCCCGCCCCCTCCTGCAAAGCCATTGGATAGCCGCTTCATGGGTCAAGACATCGCGCGCGCCATAGAGCATTACCGGGCCGGTCGTCGCGACGACGCCCTGGCCCTGGCCGAACAGGTTCTGCGCGAGGGTCCCGGCGACAGCGGGGCGCTCAACCTTGCCGGCGTCATCCTGTACGAGCTGGGCCGGCTGGACGAGGCGGAGGAGCGGCTGTCGCGTCTGGTGGCGCTCGACCCCTTCTTCTTCCAGGCTCGCGTCAATCTGGCGGTGGTGCTCCAGGCGAAGGGTGCCCGGATGGACGCCGTCGCCCAGTTCCGCATGGTTGCGGCGCTGCTGCCGGACCAGCTGGAGGTGCAGGACCGGCTGGGCAGCCTGTTGCATGGTTTGGGCGATCATGACGGGGCGTTGCGCCATCTGCGCCGCGCCGTCCGGCTCGCCCCCGACGACCCCAACCGCCGGGTGCTGCTGGCGGTGTCGTTGATGTCGAACGGCGCTCATGCCGAGGCCGCCGCGATCCTGTCCGATGTGCTGGCGCAGCAGCCCGGCCATGCCGACGCCCGTGGCCATCTGGCCGCGGCCCGGCTGTCGTCCGGCCGGCCGGATCTGGCGGAGGCGGTGCTGGCGGAAGGCGGTGCCGTGACCGGCGACGCGGCGAACACCCTGGCCCGTGCCCGTCTCTACCGCCGGATCGCCGAAGAGGCCGGCCAGCCGCAGCTTCCCCACGGGCTGCTGGTGCGCGCGCCCTTCTCCGTGCTGTCGGGCTACGGCGACTTCGCCCAGCATTTCGTGCGCAGCCTGATGGAACGCGGGCAGACGCTGCGGCTGGCCGGGCTGATGGGCGAGGAGAGCTGGCGCCCCTCCTTCGCCGACCCGATCCTGCAGGCGGCGGCGCGGCGTCTGGATGCGCCGCTGCAGCCCCGTCTGGCGCTCAGCGTGCTGACCCCGCCGCTGGTCGAGCCGATTCCCGGCGTGCCGACCGTCAATTACACCATGTTCGAAGGGCCGCGGATTCCGCCCGTCTTCGCCGCCTGCAGCCGGGCGCATGATCTGGTGATCGTGCCGACCGAATCCTCCCGGCTGGCCTGGGTCGCCTCCGGTCACCCGGAGGACCGCATCCGCGTCTGTCCGCCCGGCATCGCCCCCAACCCGGCGGACGCCGGAGCGCGGCCGCTGCCCATCATGGGGCCGCGCGGCCGGGGGGTGATGGATTATCGGGTCCGTGTGCTCAACATCTCCGACTTCGTCGCGCGCAAGAACCTGGACGGGCTTCTGCGGGTCTGGCTGCGCGCCACCCGCGCCGACGACGACGCGATCCTGATCCTGAAGGTGGGCAAGGGCGGCTCGTCCCTGATCGGCGAGGTCCGCCGGCTGCTGGAGCAGGGCATGCACGCCACCGGCCGCCGGATGGAGGAGGCGGCACCCATCGCGCTGCTCACCGACCGCTACGACGAGCAGGGCATCGCCTGCCTCTACGCCATGGCGACCCATTATTTCAGCCTGTCGCACGGCGAGGGCTGGGACCTGCCGATCACCCGGGCGGGCTGCCTGGGCGCCGGCCTGATCGCACCCAGGCACAGCGCCTATACCGCTTATCTGAACGACGAGGTCGCCCACCTGATCCCCTGCACCACCGGTCCGGCGCTGATGCCCTACAGCAGCGCCTATTACCCGGCTTTCCACGGGCTGGACTGGTGGCACCCGGACGAGGATGCGGCGGCGGAGATCCTGTCCCGTGTCGTCCGCAATCCCGAGGGCGAGCGCCGGGACGCCGCCCGCCACCTGACGGAAACCTTCACCTGGGATGCCGCCGCGTCCCGGCTCCTGGATGTCCTGGATGGGGTGGGAGGCTAATACCAGCGGTCATTGATCATGACCGCTGGTATCCGCGCCGACTGATCATGACCGCTGGTTGGCGCGGCGGCGGCACATGCCGCCGAAGCTTTTGATCCTGACAGGTCAGGATCAAAAGCCGTTTGTATAATTGTCCTCCAGCGCGAAGCGGCGGCCGTGCAGGGTCAGATGGGGGTGGATGCCCTCGTGCCGGACGCTGCGCAGCGCCCGGATGCGGCGCTCCATCTCCTCGCTCCCGATGTCCTGCGGCAGGGCGCGCAGCGCATCCAGCGCCTTGCGCGTGCAGCGCCTGCTCTGGTCCCAGGCCAGACCTGTACGGGGCAGCGGCGTGCCGGTCAGCGCCAGCTGCGGGGCCAGCATCACGAACAGCTGGATCAGTGCCGTATAGGTCCGGTCGATCAGCCAGTCCGCATCCGGCAGTTCCGGCAGCGGGAAGGACAAAGCGCCGACGATGGGCCCGGCGTCCACCCGTTCCGTCATCTCGTGCGCGGTGACGCCATACTGCGCCGCCCCGTCATACAGCGCGAAGGCGAAGGGATGCCGGCCCGGATAGCCGGGCGGGCCGGGGTGGAAGTTGTAGGAGGGACCCGGAACCCGCTGCAGCAGGGCCGCTGGCACGATGCTGTTGGTCCGGAAGGCGACGATGCGGTCGACTCCTCCGGTTTCGGCCATCGCCCGCTCCAGCCCCGCCGCGTCGGCCGCCGTGACCACCACCAGATCCCGGTTGGAGGTGGCGAGGATGGCGCCGAGGTGGCGGGCATCTTCCTGCGGGCACAGCAGGGCCAGGGTGGCGGGCATGTGGCGGGGCTCTTCGTCGGATGCCTTACCGGGCGGCGGCGTCCTGGGTGGCATCGACGAACGCCTCGGCGAAGGCACGCCAGGTGCGTTCGGTGCGGATGAAGGCCTTGGCGCGGGCGGCGCGGGCCTTGGCGGCGGCGCGGTCGGTATAGAGGCGCTCCAGCGCTTCCACCAGTTCGTCGACCGAGGATTCGCCCCAGCCGAAGCGGCTGCCGTCGCGGTCGGCGACCGGAACCTGCCGGTCCAGCGTCAGGCACAAATCATCGCCCTGGGTCGGGCTCTTCAGCAGGTCGCGGTGGCCGGTGTTGTTGGACAGCACCACCGGAACGCCGCAGGCCATCGCCTCCATGGCGACGAGGTTGGTCGCCCCCTCGCAGCGGTTGGGGAAGACGGCGGCATGGCAGTCGGCCAGGATCCCCGCGATCTGGTGGCGGCCAAGGAAGCCCAGGTCGACGAAGCCCTCCTCGTCCGCGCCGTTCTCCAAGGCCCAGCTCTTCACGTCGACCATGTTGTTGGGCAGGACCCGCGGCGGCTTCGGCGCCAGGGGCGATTCCGCCATGGTCATGCCGACCTCCGGCCAGGCGTTCTGCCAGGCGGTGACGAGCAGCGCGTCGGGATGGCGCTGACGGAAGGCGCGGAAGGCGGCCAGAACGATGTCCTGGCCCTTGCGGAACTCCAGCTTGCCGCCGGAGAAGATGACGAAGCGGTCGCCGAACCGGCCGCTCGGCTCCGCCTCCACCATCTCGGTCGGGTCGATGCCCTGGAAGGCGAGGCCGACATTGTCGAAGCCCCAGATCTCCAGAAGCTGCCTGTTGTAGGTCGAATGCACGACGATGCGGTCGTACTGGCGGGCGCGGGCCATCACCTCGGGCGTGAAGCGGGTTTCCTCATAGGCGATGACGCCGATGTTGCGCCGGCCGCGGAAGCGCCCCGACGGGCCGCCGGCGGTGAAGCCGTTGCCCAGCGCGTGCAGGACGTCGAACTCCTTCAGCAGCAGCATGTGGCCCTTGGCATTGTCGGCCATGGCGGCGACCTGCTGGTAGGGCCCCTCCAACGATTGCAGCTTGGCGCGGTTCTCCGGACGCAGGGTCCCCATCAAAGGCTTTTCAAGCAGCAGCGGCGGCCGGCCCTGATCGGCGAGGTAGAGGGCGGTGTGGACACCCACCAGTCCCCAGCCGTGGACCTCCGTGAGCTGCCAGGTGAAAGCCAAGTTCGGAATCATGATGGGAAACCCTGTTCTGGCCGCCCGCATCGGCGGTCCCTGTCGGCAAGCGCCGGGACGGCTGCCGGGCGGACGATCCCGTGCCGGGCCGGCGCTTGTCAAGTCGAGGACTGCGAGGCTCCGCGCGCCACCCAGTCGCGCCACATCGCGCGGTAGGCTGTCTCGACCCCGCGGGCGAAGCCCTTGTAGTCGGTCAGCGGGGCGGCGTTCAGCCGGTCGCGCATGGTCCGGCGCAGCCCGCCCAAGCGCTCCGGGTCCCCGGCGAGCGCCACCGCGGTGGCGATGTAGCCGGCCTCGTCGGATGCTACCAGTTCGCTCAACCCGCAATGGGTCAGCAGGCTGGCGCCGACGCGGGCGACATGGCTGGCACCCGTCACCGTCACCACCGGCACGCCCATCCACAGCGCCTCGCAGGTGGTGGTGGTGCCGTTGTAGGGGAAGGGATCAAGGCCGATGTCGATGCGGTCGTAGGCGCGCAGATGCCCATCGGCGGCGTCGATGCGGGCCAGCAGCTCGACGCGGCCGGCATCGATCCCGAACTGGACGAAGGTGTTCAGGTAGCGCCGGCGCGTTTCCTCGTCGCCCATCTGGGCGCTCTTGACGATCAGGCGGGAGTTCGGGACCCGCTTCAGGATCTCCGACCAGACCCGCACCACATCCCCCGTCACCTTGGAGGTGTTGTTGAAGGACCCGAAGGTGACATGGCCGTTGGCGAGCAGAGGCGGTTCGGCCGGCGGGGCGACGTCCACCGGCGGGCGGTAGCTGTGGAAGCCGTGCGGCAGCCGGACGATGCGCTCGGCGCTCAGCCGGTCGGCCTCGCCCGGCGGTTCGGCGACGGCGTCGCTGAAGCGCCAGTCGATGGCGCGCATGCCGGTGGTGTCGGGATAGCCCAGCCAGCTGACCTGGACAGGCGCCGGCTTGCGGGCGAACAGGGTCAGCCGGTTGTTGGCGGTGTGGCCGGTCAGATCGACCAGGATGTCGATGCCGTCCTGCTCGATCAGCGCGGCGGCGCGGGCGTCGTCCACCCCGACCAGCGACCGCCAGCCCTCGGCCAGCCCCTTCAGCCGTTCGGTGACCACATCCGACCTTGCGGCGGCATGGTAGCAGAACACCTCGAACTGCTTGCGGTCATGCTCGCGGATCAGCGGCTCGGCGAAGAAGGCGACGGAATGGGCGCAGAAATCGGGCGAGACGTAGCCGACGCGCAGGCGGCGTTCGGGATCGCGCGGGTTGGCGTGGCGCTTGCCGGCGGGCAGCAGCGGATCGGCATGGCGCTGCGCCCACGCCACATGCGCCCTGAAGATGGTCTGGGGTGGGACGGCCGGGGTGTAGTGCAGGGCCAGCAGCAGGTTGGAATGCATCAGGGCGTGGGTGGGGTGCGCCTCCAGCCCTTTCTGGAAGACGCCGATCGCCTCCTCGATGCGCCCCATCTCCTTCAGCGTCTCGCCCAGATTGTTCCAGGCCTCGGCCGACTTCGCATCGGCCTTCAGCGCGGCGACGAAGCACTCCACGGCGCGGGCCAGTTCGACCGCTCCCTTGTGCAGATCGCCCAGGTTGCACAGCGCCGCCGCCATGTCCGGCTTCAGGCGCAGCGCCTCGCCGTAGGCGGCGCGTGCGCCCTCGCGGTCGCCGCGGTTGCGCAGGATGTTGGCGAGGTTGAAATGGGCCTCGGCATAGTCGGGCTTCAGCCGGATGGCGGTGCGCAGCGCCTCTTCCGCCTCCGCAGGCCGGCCCATGTCCAGCAGCAGGCAGCCATGGTTGCTGTGGACGAACGGATCGGCGGCGTTGCGGGCGAGCGCCCGGCGGTAGCAGCCCAGCGCCTCCTCCCAGTCGCCGCGGGCGCGCAGGATGATGGCGAGGTTGTTGTTGGCGTTCGGGTGGCCCGGATCGGCGGCCAGCACGGTGCGGTATCCGGCCTCCGCCTCGGCGGTCCGGCCTTCCCGGTGCAGGGTCAGCGCACGGGCGAAGCCGGCGTCCGCTGCCGCTGCGGCCGGCGCCGCATGTCGCAGGGAGGGGGCCGGAGAGGCCGGGTGTCTGGCCTTGGCCTGCTTGCGTGAAGGCTTTTTCATCGGGCTGACCGCCTGGCGTTAGATCTCTGTCGGCAAAGAACCGTCCCGCGGGTCGATAGCAATGACCATACGGTATCCGCAAGCGGCATCTCATCCCTGGACGGATGTGCCGCAATGGACACATCGGCCGGAGACATATGATGGATGGCGGATGCCCCCTGGGACAGATGGCTTGCTGCTGTTGGGCCTCTTCTGCTATTCCAGCGGAATCGCGTGGGTTTACATCGTCCGCAAGTGGCGGACGCACGCGCTTCGTCGCGCCCCGGGGCCAAGGAGCGCATGGTCGATCGAGACCGGGTGATCGAACGGTATGAAGACCTTGCTTTCGCGACGTGTTTCACATTTTTCACGGCGGTTCCCATGACCCTTGCTGCGGAAGTCCCCTGCGCTCACACCGGGCTGCATTCCCTGGCCGCCGTCGCGCGCCAGCGTGGTCTCGACGTTTCAGCCGAGCGGCTTCAGCACAGCAACGTCATCGGGAACGAGGAGCTGGACACCGCCCGCCTTCTGCGCGTTGCCAAGTCCATCGGCCTGAAGGCCGAAGCGACGACGCTGGACTGGGAGGATCTGGGCAAGCTCCACGACGCCTTCCCCGCCATCCTGCGCCTGCGCAACGGCAATTCGATGGTGGTGCTCGGCTTCGGCAAGCAGGGCGACACCGACGTCGCCATCCTGCAGGATCCGCTGGCCGGGCAGGAGGTCATCCTGCCGGTCGACCGCATCCGGTTGAGCCAGGCCTGGGCCGGCGAGATCGTGCTGCTGAAGCGGGATTACGGCCTGGCCGACACCGAGCAGCCCTTCGGCCTGAAGTGGTTCCTGGTGGAGATCCTGCGCCATCGCCGCATCTTCCGCGACATCGGCATCGCGGCGATCCTGATGAGCCTGTTCGCGCTTGCCGTGCCGATCTTCTTCCAGCTGGTGGTCGACCGTGTGCTGGTCCACCGCAGCTTGGGCACGCTCAGCGTCCTGATGATCGGCATGGTCGGCGTCATCCTGTTCGAGACCGCCTTCTCCTACCTGCGCCAGTACCTGATGCTCTACGCGACGAAGAAGATCGACGCGAAGATGAACGTTCAGGTCTTCAACAAGCTCGTCGGCCTGCCGATGCATTATTTCGAGCGGGTGTCGTCGGGCGAGATCGTCAAGAACGTCCAGCAGGCGGAGCGCATCCGCAACTTCCTGACCGGCCAGCTCTTCATGACGCTGATCGACATGGTCTCGCTGGTGATCTTCCTGCCGATCATGTTCATGTACAGCGTGCCGCTGACCTTCCTGGTCCTGGTCTTCGCCGTGCTGATGGCGATCAACATCGGCATCATGATCCCGCTGATCAAAGGCCGGCTGAAGGACCTCTATCAGGCGGAAATCCGCCAGCAGTCCTTCCTGATCGAAAACATCCATGGCATGCGGACCGTGAAGTCGCTGGCGCTCGATGCCCGCCAGAAGCAGGAGTGGGACCACCGCGTCGCCCGCGCCGCCGAACAGCGCTTCGACGTCGGCCGCATCATGATCATCGGCCAGACGGTCGCCATGCCGCTCAACCAGCTGATGATGGCCTGCCTGCTGGGCCTGGGCACCTATCTGGCGCTGAACGGCGATCTGATGATGGGCGCGCTGATCGCCTTCTACCTCCTGGCCGGCCGCGTCACCCAGCCGCTGCTGCAGATGGCTCAGCTGGTGCAGCAGTTCCAGGAAGTGTCGATCTCGGTCCAGATGCTGGGCTCGATCATGAACCATCCGCCGGAGGAAGGGCGCACCGGCCGCGGCCTGCGGACGCCGCTGCGCGGCACGGTGGAGTTCCAGGACGTGCGCTTCCGCTATGCCGCCTCGGCCCCGCCGGCGCTCGACGGCGTCTCCTTCACCGCGGCCGAAGGCATCATCCTCGGTGTCATGGGCCGCAGCGGTTCGGGCAAGACCACGGTGACCCGGCTGCTGCAGGGTCTGCACCGGGCGCAGGAAGGGCTGATCCGCATCGACGGCCACGACCTGCGCGAATACGATCTCGACCACCTGCGCGCTTCGATCGGCGTGGTGCTGCAGGACAATTTCCTGTTCACCGGCACCATCCGCGAGAACGTCTCCGCCGCGAAGCCGGGAGCGACGACCGAAGAGATCCTGAAGGTCATCCATCTGGCCGGCGCCGACGAGTTCGTGGAGCGGCTGCCCAAGGGCCTGGACACGATGCTGGAGGAAGGCTCGTCCAACCTGTCCGGCGGTCAGCGCCAGCGTCTGGCCATCGCCCGCGCCCTGCTGACCAATCCGAAGATCCTGATCATGGACGAGGCGACCTCGGCGCTCGACGCCGAGAGCGAGGCGATCGTCCAGGCCAACCTGATGAACATCGCGCGCGGCCGTACCGTGATCATCATCTCGCACCGCCTGTCGTCGCTGGTGCCGTCCGATACCATCCTGGTGATGGACCGCGGCAAGGTGGTCGACAGCGGCAAGCACGATGAACTGCTGGAGCGTTGCGACATCTACCAGCATCTCTGGCACCAGCAGAACCGGCACATCTAGGAGCGCGCGCCCTTGTCCGCACAGAAGCCGACCGCACAGAAGCTCGCGAAAATTGAGACGGCACGCGTTCCCGCCAACGATGCGGTGCCGCGGGGACCGGCCCAGCCGCTCGACAAGCGGGCGAAGGCGCGGGGGAAGGCGGCCATCGGTGCCTTCCAGAAGGATACCGAGGCGATCCAGAACGCCCCCGATCCCTTTCTGGCGCGCATCACCCTGCATCTGCTGGCACTGTTCTTCATCGGCCTGATCGTCTGGATGACGCTGTCCTACCTGGACAAGATCGTCGTCGCCCAGGGCAAGATCATCTCGGTCGAATCCAATGTGATGGTTCAACCGCTGGAAATGGCGGTGATCAAGAAGGTGCTGGTGCGTCCGGGCGACGTCGTCCGCAAGGGCGAGGTCTTGGCGACACTGGACCCGACCTTCACCCAGGCCGACGTCCAGCAATTAGAATCCCGTCTTGCCAACGCCGACGCGGAGATCGCCCGGCTGGAGGCCGAGCATGACGGCAAGCCCTTCGTGCCGACTGCGGATCGCTATGGCTATGGCACGCTGCAGCAGTCGCTGTTGCGCGAGCGGCAGGCGCAGTACCAGTCCCAGATGCTGAATTACGAAGAGAAGCTCGCGCGTCTGCAGTCCAACGTCACCAAGTATGAGATGGACCGCGTCCACCTGAACGAGCGGCTGAAGGTGGTGCGCGAGATCGAGAACATGCGCTCCTCGCTGCTGGCCACCCAGGTCGGCAGCAAGCTGAACCTGCTCCAGGCCACCAGCGACCGCATCGACATCGAACGCAACCTGGTCCTGAACCAGAACGAGCTGCAGGGCAACCGCCACGACCTGCAGGCCCTGCTGGCCGAGCGCGACGTCTTCATCCAGCAATGGAACGGCAAGATCATCGAGGAGCTGACCACCCAGCGCAACGAGCGTGAGGCGCTGCGCGAGCAGCTGATCAAGGCGCGCAAGCGCCAGTCGCTGGTCCAACTCGACTCGCCGGTCGACGCCATCGTGCTGGAGGTCTCGCCCAAGGCCGCCGCCGGTTCCATCGCCAAGGAAGCCGAGCCGCTCTTCACCCTGGTGCCGGTCGGTTCCGCGCTGGAGGTCGAGGCCAACATCGATGCGCGCGACCTCGCCTTCGTTCAGGTCGGCGACAAGGTGCGCGTCAAGCTGGAGGCCTATCCCTACATGCAGCACGGCGCGCTTGACGGAGAGGTGGAGACGATCAGCGAGGACTCCTTCTCCAACAAGGACAACGCGAACGGCGCACTCTTCTATCGGGCGCGCATCAAGCTGCTGACGACCACGCTGGACAATGTGCCGTCCAACTTCCGCCTGATCCCCGGCATGCCGCTGTCGGCCGACATCAAGGTCGGCGAGCGCCGCATCATCACCTATTTCCTGCGTCCCATCTTGCGTGGGGTCGACGAAAGCCTGCGGGAGCCTTGATCTTGTTCGGCAATCTGCTGAAGCGAAGCAAATCCACCACCTCCCGCAAGCCGGACTTCCAGCGCGGCCTCGCCGCCTTCGAGGCGGAGGACTATGCCGCCGCCGTCGCGGACTGGATGCCGCTGGCCGAACGCGGCCATGCAGAGGCGCAATACCGCATGGGCCAGCTCTACGCCCGCGGCCAGGGGGTGGTGCGCGATTTCGGCGACGCGGCCCACTGGTTCCGCAAGGCAGCCGAGCAGGGCCATGTCGAAGCCCAGTTCTCGCTTGGCCTGTGCTATGCGAACGGCGAAGGAGCGCCGCAGGACAGCGCCTTGCCGGTGCGCTGGTACAAGACCGTGGCAAAAACCAACCCGGCGGCGGCCGAGGCCAATCTGGCCCTGCTCTATCCCAATGGGCTGGGCATCGGTCCGGACATCTCCCAGGCGCTGCACTGGTACCGGCTGGCCGCCGAGGCCGGACATGCCGAGGCGCAGCATCACATGGGCCTGCTCAATGCCTTCGGGCAGGGGGTGCCGCAGGACCATGCCGCCGCCGCCGCCTGGTACAGGATGTCGGCCGAGCAGGGCTATGCCGTCGCCCAGCATGCCCTCGCCTCCCTCTACGCCAACGGCCAGGGGGTGGAGCGCGACATGAGCCAAGCGGTCGCCTGGTACGGGCGGGCCGCCGAGCAAGGCTTCGTCAATTCCCAGCTGGCACTCGCGATCATCTACGAGCATGGCTCCGGGGTCGAGGCCGATCCGGCCCGTGCCGCGGGGTTCTACCGTCAGGCCGCCGAACAGGGGCATCCGGTCGCCCAGGTCAATCTGGGCCTGCTTTACGCCCGTGGACACGGGGTGCCGCAGGACTACCGCGAAACCCTGAAATGGTGCCGGCTGTCGGCGGAGCAGGGGAACGTCAATGCCCAGTTCAACCTGGGCCTGATCCATTCCAACGGGCTGGCCGGCGCGCCCGACCATGCCGAAGCCGCGGTCTGGTACCGCAAGGCGGCGATGCAGGGCAATGTCGGCGCCCAGGTCAATCTCGGCCTGATGCTTGTCCATGGCTGGGGCGGCCGGCCCGAACTGGTCGAAGGCGTGGACTGGCTGCGCAAGGCCGCGGCCCAGGGCCACACCGGCGCCATGACCAATCTGGGCGCCCTTTACGCCAACCGTGACGGCAAGGCCTACAACCCGATCCAGGGCTATGTCTGGTACATCATGGCTGCCGCCACCACCCAGCCCGGCCCCGACCGCGACGCGCTGGAGGCCAAAGCCCATGAATTGGGAGGCGTCTTGACCAGCGAGGATCGCCATAAGGCTCAGGTCATCATGGAAGACTGGAAGAAGAACCCCAAGCTGATGGCGACGGGCTGATCGACAGGACCGGTCGGGGCAGGGTGGCTTCGGCCCCCGTCCAGTTTTGCTTCAACCGGTGCTGGAGGCGGGGTCCTCCGGCGACCGGTCACGATCCGTCGCCGGACAAAGTCGATCAGGGCGACTCTTGTCCCCGGGGCTGCCCGGCTTCAGCCGCCGGTTCGGCAGACGTCACGATGCAGGGGTGGGAATGGTCGATGCCAAGCCATTGACGCCCCTCGACAACCAGATCGAAGACTATGCTCCAATCGCCCGGATAATCGGGCAGAACCACCCGCGCTTCGACCGTGCAGGATTCCCCTTGGGCAAGGCGGTTCGGCAAAGGCGAACGCGGGCCGTCGAAGAGGACGATCCTCCCGTCGCTGTCGGCGAGGTGATAGGAGAGCAGAAGGGGCGGGGAACTGGCGCTGGACAGCGGCCCCGGTCCCGTATTCTGAGAGAATACCGAAGTATTGGCGTTTTAACGCCAAGTAGGGTTGTTTTTGAAAGAGAAAATGATCCCTTAGATTTTGGTGCCGGCGGCCTCAGTCCAGACCTCCTCGACGAAGACGCCGAGGCCGCGGCTGTCCGCGCTTCCTGCGATCGTCTTGTCGGGGTGCCAGAGGCGATCGACCCGGATCTCCAGCGTGCATTCGCCGGTCAGGCCGGCGGGGATGGTGCAGCATTGCGTCCTGCCGCCCGCCTGCCGGAAGGCGAAGGATGCGACCGGAGTGTCCTGGAGAAGGATGGAAACCTTGATGCCGCGGACCGGCGTCGCCAGCCTTACGCACAGCCGGCGGCTGCCTGGATTGACCACGATCCTCATGCCGGCCCGGCGTGCCGCCGTCCAGCGGCCGTTTCCTTCGGCCCGGTGCCATTCGTTCCGGTTCAGCAGGCCGTCGGTCTGCGGTGAACCCAGTTCATAGGACGGAGCCGGAAAGCTGGAGCAGTACCCGCCCTTCACGAATTCGGCGCCGGGGAGTTCCGGCAGATGGGCGGTGTGGATCGGGAATCCGTCCAGCGGTGCGATCTGGAAGATCATGCCCACGTCCGGTAATCGGATGTTCCCGGCCAGGGTCCAGTCCGCATTGAAGATCCGGACCGTTGCCGACTGGTCCTTTCTCGCCTGCCTGGGTGCGAAGGTGGAGATGCCGACATAGAAGCGCCCGTCGTGGAAGGCGAAGCCGCGCGGGTAATGGCCGGTAAAGACTTTCGCTGTCCTGTTCGCCAGGACTGTCCCGTCGAACGAACTCAGGCAATGCAGGTCCCCGTCCCGGATCAGCAGGTCGTGGGTGTGTACGCCCATGTCCGTCGCCTGAAGAAGGTCGAGGCCGGGATAATGGTATTCCAGCAGACTGGAGGGGCCGCGATTGTGGGCGACCAGCAGGAGACGGCCATCGAACGGTTGCAGCGTGTTGAAATGATGGACGTCCCGGTGCCGGTCCTCGGGGTTGGGGGCGGGATACCAGCGGTCCCACGTTCCGCTCCGCAGGTCGTGGACCGCGACCATGTTGTCGTAGGAGCAGACCACCCACAGCTTCCCGTCGAACAGGGTCGCCGCATGCATGTCGCGCAGGGGAAAATCAGGCGCCAGATTGGCGATCACCGCCATCCGGTCGTTCAAGACCAGCATGCTGCCCCGTTCGCCGGCCCTGGACACCTCGTCGTAGGGGCCGGAGGCGGAATTCCGGGCGCCGACATACAGGACCCCTGCCTTCGTATCGGCGCAAAGACCGTAGTAGATGCCTGCCCGGCTGTTGGCAATGCGCACCGTAAAGGTTTCAGTATCGAGGACGAGAAGATGCTTCGACGTGGTGATTGCAAGGTTCATGCGACACTCCCCCAGTGCATCTTCTCTGTCAGCCATGTCATGAACCAAGGGCTTAACCCAATTCGTTTCGTGCATCGCCGATGGTGAGGTGATGTATAGATCGGAGGATCCATATCCACAATGGTAGTTGGGGATCGACACCTACTGGACCGGCGGCGTGCCCAATGCTAGGAAGCGGCGGTAATGAATCAGAAGCGAGAACCGGTGTGAGCGACGAGTCCCTCCTGTTCCCCTTGCGTGGCAAGCGCGTCTGGGTGGCTGGCCACCGCGGCATGGCCGGGTCTGCGATCGTGCGTCGTTTGAACCGCGAGGGATGCGACATTCTCACCGTCGGCCGCGACCAGGTGGACATGCGCCGGCAGGCGGAGGTGGAGGCCTGGATGGCCGAGGCACGTCCCGACGCCGTCTTCATGGCCGCGGCGACGGTGGGCGGCATCCATGCCAATTCCACCCGCCCGGCCGAATTTCTCTACGACAACCTGGCGATCGAAACGAACATCATCCACGGCGCCTACAAATCCGGCGTGAAGAAGCTGGTCTTTCTCGGTTCCTCCTGCATCTATCCGCGGCTCGCCGAGCAGCCGATGCGCGAGGAGGCGCTGCTGACCGGGCCGCTGGAGCCGACCAACGAATGGTACGCGGTCGCCAAGATCGCCGGCATCAAGCTGTGCCAGGCCTATCGCCGCCAATATGGCTGCGACTTCATCGCGGCGATGCCGACCAACCTCTATGGTCCCGGCGACAACTTCGACCTCCAGCAGGGCCATGTCGCGGCGGCGCTGATCGCCAAGATCCATCGCGCCAAGGAAACCGGTGCCGACACGGTGGAACTGTGGGGCAGCGGCAAGCCGCTGCGCGAGTTCCTGTTCGTGGACGATCTTGCCGACGCCCTGGTCTTCCTCGCCGAACGTTACTCCGGCGAGGAACACGTCAATGTCGGGACCGGCGCGGAGATCAGCATCCGTGGGCTGGCCGAGCTGATTGCCGAGGTCGTCGGCTGGAGCGGCCATTTGCAGTTCGACCCCGGCAAGCCGGACGGTTCCCCCCGCAAGCTGATGGACAACAGCCGCATCGCCGCCATGGGCTGGACGGCGCCCACCAGCCTGCGCGACGGCTTTGCCCAGGCTTATCGCTGGTATGCGGAGAACCTGAAGGCGGGCAGGCTGCGCGGCGCCGGACTCTGATCCGGCGCGCGGCCCCCAGGATCGGGTCTTTCCGGCGTCAGGCTGTCGCCGGGCTGTCCGCCCCAGACGCCGTCAGTTCCGCGAGACGCTCGGCCAGGGCGTCGCGCTCGGCCAGTGCCGCGGCTTGCAGGGGGGACAGGATGTCGGTCAGCGGGAAGCCGGCCGATCCTGCGACCGCAACCGGTTCCGCCGCGCCGATGAACTCGCCGATCATGGTGCCGTCATCGGCGGTGGTGATATAGCGGAACTGCGCATGCGCGCCGCAGAGCCGGCCCGTATGGTCCCAGCGGACCAGGAATTCATAGGGTTGCCTGGTGGTCTGCATCTTCATGCTCCTTCTCGGGGAATAAGGGGGCGGTATGTGAGGGATCAGGACGCGATGGCCCCGTCGGGCCACCGCCAGTTCGTTCCGTCGCTGACCGCCAGCCGTTTGCCGCCGGCCCCGTCGGACACATAGATCAGGCCGCGCGCCGCAGCGCTCGGCAGGGTGGCGACCGTGTAGCTGGGCAGCATGGGGATGGCGCCGAAGGACAGCCGGCCGGCGGTGGTGGCGATCACCGGGTCACCACCGCTGCTGCCCGCGACGGTGACGGCGCGGTTCGACCCCGCCGCCGGCAGCACCCGCAGGCTTTCCGTACCCGGCGCGCCGCCGAACGTGAGGGTGCCGTCCGCCCCGACCCTCGCCCGTTCGGTGGCGAAGGAGGTGCCGCCCTGGGCGGTGGCGATGCGGACCTCCTGGCTGCTGTAGGTGCCGTTGTGGGTGTTGTGGACGAAGACGCCCGACGCCCCGCCGCCGTCCGCAACCACCAGCCCGATCGACGAGACGTTGCCGGCCAGATGCGGCGTGGCCGGGACGATCCCCAGATAGCTGCTGCCGCCGGGCCGGAGCTGGAGCGTCCCGTCGGGGGCGATGCGCAGGCGTTCGATGCCCGCGGTGGCCAACGCCGCCGTATTGGCGGCCGGAAAGAACAGGCCGGTGTCGCCGTCACCCGCCGGGGAGACGGCCGGGGCCGCGGCGCTGCCGGCCGGCACGGTGACGGCACCCGTGAAGGCCGGGGTGCTGAGCGGCGCCTTGGCATCCAGCGCCGTCTGCAATCCGGCCACGTCGCTCACGGCATGCCCGTGTCCGGTGGCGGCCAGTCCCTGGCGGATGGCGGCGACCGTCGTGCGCAAGGTGGCGGTGCCGTCGTCGACGGGCAGGATTTCGCCGCCGGTCAGCGGATTGGCGGCGGGGAGTTGATGAATCGCGATGTCGGACATGGGTCACCTCCCGATGATGCGGTCGCCCGAGCGCGTGGTGAGCGCATCTCCGGAACGGGTGGCGAGTGCGGCGACGAAACGCCGCACCGCCGCGAGCAGACGGCCGACGCGGGCCAGCATCACTGCATCTCCGACAGGTACAGGATGCCGTCGCCGACGGCCCGGATCGCCGCCAGGGCTTCGCCCGGCACCACCCGGAAATATTCCGGCGCCCCGGCGGGCAGATAATGCCCGGCCGTACCGGCGGCCGGCGCTTTGCCCAGGGCGAGGAAACAGGGGGCGGTGGCGACGGCCCGGATCACCGTGGTGGCGTCGTTGAAGGGGGCGGAGGCGTGCGACGCGGCGCCGATGGGCACCGTCTGCGCAATGCCCGGCCGCAGCGCCTGAATGCGTTGGCCGGTGTCGTCCGTGGGCAGGAGCGGCATACCGTTTCTCTCCTCGTCGTTCGGGGTTGGTTCGGCAGGGCGGAAGGCCCCATGCGAAAAGCCCCGCCGTGGCGGCAGCCAGGCGGGGCAATCGGGACGGAATCTTGCGTGTTTATGGTTTGTTCTATCTTTATGCGAAATGGACTGTCAAGCGCCGTCTGAAAAAACGGGAGGGGCATGGAGGATCGGTGAAACTGGATTGCGATCCGTGAAGGCCCCCCCCCTGGACCATCAAGTTCCCGATATTTCCGAAGTCGTCATCGCTTTGGCCGGCGTCCGTCCTCGCCGCGCGAAAAGATGCGCGTCGGGCATCGGGATAAATCATACGTATACTTATTTATAGACTGTTCTGCTTTATAGACTGCACTGCTCGGAAGTTGCCGCTTCAGGCGGTTTGTGTGAGGTTGATCTTCATGCTGTGACGCGTTTGAGAGTGTCCGTCAAAATCCCGGCCACTCCGAACCCGCCGATCCGCCCCACCCGCAGGCGAAAATGGAAATGCGAATTTTCTCAATTCGTGATTTTACATTGCGTCGTTGATTTTACGTTGGGGAGTGTTTCCTTGTGGTTTCGACCGACGATGTGAGGATGGCCTACCGCCTGATCCTGGGGCGGGAGCCGGAGAACGAGACGGTGCTGCGCGATGCGGCGAACGCATGCGGGACCCTGGACGATCTGCGCGGTGCCTTCCTGAACTCCGCCGAATTCCGCGGCAAGCTGGAGGGCGACATATCCGGTCCGACCCGCTGGTCCGGCATGGAGCCGCCGATGGAGGTGGAGGACCGGGTGGACGAAGCGACCCTGGCCCGCCTGCTGGAACGCGTTGGTCTCTGCTGGACCGGGCTGGCCGAGGTCGAACCCCACTGGGCCGTCCTGACCAACGACAACTTCACCCGGTCGAACATCGCCGCGCACCAGGACGCCTTCTATGCCAGCGGCCGGAACGACGTGGACCGGCTCGCCGCTTTTCTGGCCCGCAGCAGCCTGTCGCTGCCGGCGGACGCCCGCTGCCTGGAGATCGGCTGCGGGGTCGGCCGGGTCACCGGCTGGCTGGCCGGCCGTGTCGGCCATGTCACCGCCGTCGACATCGCCCCTCCCATGCTGCGGCTCGCCGGAGAGCATCTGGACCAGCTGGGGGTGGGCAACGTCTCGCTCGCCCACCTGGATTCCATCGCCCGTCTCGGCACGCTCGGCGCCTTCGACATCCTGTTCAGCGTGCTGGTCATCCAGCACAATCCGCCGCCGGTGATGGGCCATCTCCTGCGCACGGCGCTCGACACCCTCGCCCCCGGCGGCATCGCCTATTTCCAGCTGCCGACCTACGCGCCCGACTACCGGTTCCGCGCCGCGGACTATCTGGCCCAGGATCCTCGCAGCCATAAGATGGAGATGCACGCCCTGCCTCAGCATACGGTCTTCGCCCTGCTCGAAGAGGCCGGGTTGCGCGTTCTGGAAGTGGCGGAAGACGAGCTGGTCGGGAACCGGCTCTGGCGCTCCAACACCATCCTGGCCAGGAAATCCACATGAAGGCGCGATGCCGGAGCATCCCTAGGTGCCGCCGCCTTAGATTGCAGCCTCCGTTCGGTCACCAAGATTTCGTAGGTCCGTCAAGAGGGCAAAAAGACACATAAATATGTTGTTGCATACGCATGGTTGCCCCATTAGACGTATGAACAATGGTGTGATGCCATTGCGCAGGGAACTTTTCCCGAACCAAGACCCTATCAAGGGTATGCAGAGGATAATTTTCTTCCTCCGATTTAATGCGCGAGACTGAATATTAAGTGTCTCCAGTTCGTCGTGGGCCTGCTGAGCCGATTATGTGGAACTCTCCATGCTAGAAAAACTGATGCGGGCTCATGCTTTCGGCACGTTCGGCTCTTGTGGGGGCAGGCATGATTTTCTTCTGCTCCCTGCGCCGGCCGGTCTGAAGGACCTGCCCCGAACCGGTCGTTCGCCCCTTTGTGCCGCTGCAGGAAACAGGAGTGCGCGCGCATGACCGGGAACCACGGCAAGACGGCTTCCACGGCGGCTCCAACGGGCACGGCTGCGACGATCACCCCCGTCATTCTGTCCGGCGGCATGGGAAGCCGGCTGTGGCCGTTGTCGCGCTCCCTCTATCCGAAGCAGTTCCTGCCGCTGGCAAGCGAACTGACGATGATCCAGGAAACCGCATTGCGGGTGGTCGGGGATCGTTTCGCCCCGCCGCTGGTCGTCTGCAACGAGGAGCACCGCTTCCTGGTGGCCGAACAGCTGCGCGCCGCGGCGGTTCGGCCGGCGGAAATCATCCTGGAACCCGTCGGCCGCAACACCGCGCCCGCAGTCTGCGTCGCTGCCCTGCGGCTTCTTGCCGCTGGTGCCGACGGCCTGATGCTGGTGATGCCGTCGGATCATGTCATCGCATCGTCCGAGCGGTTCCTGCAGGCAGTGGACACCGCAGCCGAAGCGGCCGCGGACGGCGCGCTGGTGACCTTCGGGATCACGCCCTCCGCCCCCGAAACCGGCTATGGCTACATCAGGGCGGGGTCCGGTCCCGACGGCTGCGACGGTGTGCGCAAGGTCGAGCAGTTCGTCGAGAAGCCGGACCTCGCGACCGCGGAAACCTATCTGCGGGACGGGTCCTATCTTTGGAACAGCGGCATCTTCCTGTTCTCCGCCAAGGCCTATGTCGCGGAACTCGAACGCACCAGCCCGCGCATCGTCGAGGCCTGCCGCCGTGCCCTCGCCGGGGCTGAACGGGATCTGACTTTCTGCCGCCTGCCGTCCGCGGCGTTCGCCGCTTCGCCGTCCGATTCCATCGACTGTGCGGTGATGGAGAAGACGGATCGCGCGGCCGTGGTGCCCGTCGACATGGGATGGAACGACGTCGGCGCGTGGTCCGCCTTGTGGGACATCGGCGAAAAGGACAGCGACGGCAACGTGGCCCAGGGCAACGTCCTGCTTCACGACGCGCAGGATACCTACGTCCGATCCGAACATCCGCTGATCGCCGTGGCCGGGCTCCGGAATGTGGTGGTGGTGGCGACCGACGATGCGGTGCTGGTCGCCGACCGCAGCCGGGTCCAGGACGTGAAGCACATCGTCGAGCGGCTGCGAACCGGCGAGCGCAGCGAGCACAGCCATCACACGACGGTCTACCGTCCCTGGGGATCGTACCGGAGCGTCGACCGGGGCCATCGCTTCCAGGTCAAGCGGATCATCGTCAATCCCGGCGAGAAGCTGTCGTTGCAGATGCACCACCATCGCGCGGAGCATTGGGTCGTCGTCGAAGGCGTGGCCCTGGTGACCTGCGGCAAGGAAAGCTTCCTGGTTCACGAGAACCAATCCACATTCATCGCGGCCGGCCAGACGCACCGGCTGGAAAATCCGGGAAAGGTTCCGCTGCATCTCATCGAGGTGCAGTCTGGCGGTTACCTCGGTGAAGACGATATCATCCGCTTCGAAGATGGATATGGGCGCAGTCTGCAATCATCCTGATCGCTCTTCGTCACTGACGAAGGTTTGACTGTATCGGTTCCGGGCGCAATCGACTAACAAAGGCGGCTTTTGTGGAAAAAGTTGGATATCAGAAGATAACCAAGTGCCGGATCAGCGGAAGCGATCATCTGGTTTCCGTTCTGGACCTGGGTCACCAGGAATTGACTGGTGTCTTCCCGCGCTCCAAGGAAACCCCGATAACCCGGGGCCCACTGGAACTCGTCTGGTGTCCGGACAGCGGACTGCTTCAGCTTGCCCATTCCTACGATGCCGGCGAGATGTACGGCGAGAACTACGGTTACCGGTCCGGTCTCAACCAGTCGATGGTCCGGCACCTTACGCAGAAGATCCAGACCCTGGAGGCCATGGCCGGCGTCTCCGCCGGCGACGTGGTGCTCGACATCGGCTCCAACGACGCCACGTCGCTGAAGGCCTACAGGACTGCCGGACTGAAGCGCATCGGCATCGACCCCACCGGGCTGAAGTTCAAGGCCTTCTATCCCGACGACATCACCCTGGTGCCGGACTTCTTCACGGCCGCGGCGTTCCGCCGAGCCACCGACCGGCAGGCCAAGGTCATCACCTCGATCGCCATGTTCTACGACCTGGACGATCCCATCCGCTTCGCCCGCGAGGTGCACGACTCCCTGGCCGACGACGGGCTGTGGCATTTCGAGCAGAGCTACATGCCCTCGATGCTGCGGACGGTCTCGTACGACACCATCTGCCACGAGCATCTCGAATACTACTCGCTGGCGACGGTCGAATACATCCTGCGCCAGGCCGACATGCGGGTGGTCGACGTCCAGATGAACGGCGTCAACGGCGGCAGCTTCGCCGTCACCGCGGCCAAGCGCAGCAATCCGATCCGCAGCAACCGCGCGGTCATCAACTGGCTGCTGGAGCAGGAAGAGCGCATGGGCCTGAACACGCCCGTGCCCTACCGCGACTTCGAGGCCCGGGTGTTCCGCCACCGCGCGGATCTGACCCGCCTGCTCCAGTCCCTGGCCGCCGACGGCAAGAAGGTGCTGGGCTATGGCGCCTCCACCAAGGGGAACGTGGTCCTGCAGTTCTGCGGACTGACGGAAAAGGAACTGATCGCCATCGCCGAGGTGAATCCCGACAAGTTCGGCGCCTACACCCCCGGCACCCACATTCCGATCATTTCCGAGGCCGAGGCCCGGGCCATGCAGCCGGACTACTTCCTTCTGCTGCCCTGGCACTTCAAGGAAGGCGTCGTCCAGCGTGAACAGGAGTTCTTCGCCCGCGGCGGCAAGATGATCATTCCCTTCCCGGAAATCGAGATCATCTGAGGCGGCCGGCCCGGGACGGAAAGCTCGGAAAAGCCTGGGCCGGAAGAGGATGCCGAGAAAGGGTAAGGAGCACAGGGCTTGGACGGATTCTGGTCATCGGCGGAGGGAGACCCTCCCCGGATCATGGTGACGGGGGCCGCCGGCTTCGTCGGCCGGCTCCTGGTACAGGAACTGTCCCGGCATCTCCCGCCGGGCGGGCGGATCCTCGCCTGCAGCCGGACCGTAAGCCGGAACGGCTTGCCGGCATGCGCCGATGCCGTCGCCTTCGACATGGCCGATGCGGCCGGAATAGAGGATGCGGTGCGGCGGACCATGCCGACGCACATCGTGCATCTGGCCGGCATTTCGACCCTGGCCGAAGTGGCGGCGCAGCCCGATCTGGCCTGGCAGGTGAACCTGTTCGGCTCCTTGCGCCTTGCCGAGGCCCTGGCCCGGCACCGTCCCGGCGGCCATTTCGTGTTCGTCGGCAGTTCCGAGGTCTATGGCCGCTCCTTCCAGGGCGGCGTGGCGCTGGACGAGGAAGCGCTTCTTCAGCCGACGAACCTCTATGCCTGCACCAAGGCGGCGGCCGACCAGACCTTGGGGCAGATGGCATCCGATGCCCTGAAGATCGTCCGGGTGCGCCCCTTCAATCACATCGGCCCCGGACAGGCGGAGCGTTTCGCCCTGTCCGCCTTCGCCGCCCAGATCGCCCGGATCGAACACGGCCTCCAGCCGCCCGTCATCCGCGTCGGAAACCTGGAGAGCCAGCGGGACTTCCTGGATGTCCGGGACGTGGTCGATGCCTACCGGATGATCGTCGAGCGCGCCGGCCGGTTGCCGAACGGCATCGTCCTGAACATCGCCTCCGGCGTTCCCCGGCGCATCCGGGACGGGCTGGAGGGGCTGCTCCAACTGGCGGACACCCCGATCGAGGTGGCGGTCGACGAGCGGCACATGCGCCCCAGCGACACGCCACTGGTCCTGGGCGACGCCGGCCGTGCGCGGACCCTGCTCGGCTGGGAGCCGGTCCACCGCTGGGAGGACACGTTGAAGGACATACTGGAGCATTGGCGACACCAGATGCCGCCCAAATAAAATCAGGCAGCCGCCGCGCTAACTCTTCCCTTGCGATCCCCACGATAAGGCCGACAGGAATTCAAAGTGGAAAGACATAAGATTTTCTTTGATGCCCGCTGCCTTCAGGATCCCAATTACAAGTACCGTGGGGTCGGCCGTCATTCCTCCAACATGTGCATCAGGCCGTCGGCCGATGACAAATATGTTCTGGTCGCCTGCTGTTCGCGCAGCCTGCCCCCCCTGCCCCCCGAATACGAGGCGCTGTTCGATCAGGTCCTGTACGGGTTCCCGCGGAATCTGAACCGTACGGCGTCAATCGTATCGCTGTCTCCGATGACCGACAGCACCGATTTCGCGACCAGACCGGACGTCGGAAATCCGCTGGTGAGCGCATCGCTGATCTACGACTTCATTCCTTGGGATCATTACGGATATCTGGGCAGCAAGGAAGCGATCGACGGTTATTGCAAGCAGGTCTCCGCGCTCAACAATTTTGAGCTGTTCTTCCCGATTTCGGATTATTCGGGCAGGCGGCTGGCTGAGATTTGCAAGGTCCCGGCAAAGTCGATCGTGATGACCGGCGTGGGCGTCCACGACGACTTCTATGAAGCCGACAGCCTGCCGGCCGACACGGTGAATGCCGTCCTGCGCAAGTTCGGCCTGAAGAAAGAGCAATACCTTGCCTTCGTCGGTGGGGGAGACCCCCGCAAGAACGCGGATCTGGTCGTCGAATTGGCCGGGCGGTATTCGGCCAGGACCGGAGGCGCCGTTCCCCTGGTGATTGGCGGGCAGTATCCATACGCCATGCGTGACGCCCTGACGGAACGCTACCGGGACTGCGGCGGACGGGCCGACGGGATCACGTTCCTGCCCCATGTGTCCGACACGGAGCTTGCTGCGCTTTACCGCGGAAGCCTTGCGACGGTGGTCGCCTCCCTGATCGAGGGCTTCTCGCTGCCCGTTGTCGAGGCGATCGCCGCCGGTTCGATCGCGCTCGTGTCGGACTGCGATGCGCATCTGGAACTGGTCTCCACCCAAGAAGCAATTTTCAAGCGCACCGACGCCGACGACGCATTGGCGAAGCTGACGGCGATCGCCGGGCTGGATGCAGCGGGGCGGACCCGTCTGAAGGCTCGGCAGCAGGAGGGCGTCGACCGCTTCCGCATGTCGGCTGTGCGTGACCGGTTCTGGGCGGCCATGGACAAGGCCATCTCGGCCAAGCAGGCGGTTCCGGCCCCGGCCCCACTGCGCCGCAAGCGTCCGCGCCTCGCCATCTCGACGCCTTGGCCGCCGCAGAAGAGCGGCGTCGCCACCTACTCCTTCAACACCATCAAGGCGCTTTCCCGGCATGCGGAGGTGGACGTCTATTGCGACGTCGCGCCGGCGGATGCTCCGCCGCTGCCCGGCGTCCGGCTGCTGCCGACGAGCGAGCGGATAGGGCGCGGTTACGACCGAACCTATTTCGTGATCGGGAATTCGCATTTCCACACGCCCATGATCAACCGTCTGCTGGAGTGCGGCGGGACGGCGATCATCCACGACTCCCGTCTATTCGAATATTACTTCACCACGATGGGAGGACTGACGCCACAGTTCAACGCCCTCGCGACCCGGATGATCGGACGCGAGATCGCCGAACAGGACGTGCAGCTCTGGCTCAGGGATCAGCGCACCCTTCCCAACCTTTTCCTTGAGGATGTCATCGGGGCGGCCAGCGACATCATCGTTCATCACCCTGGTTTCGCGCGCGAGATCGTCAACCGGTACCGGCGCCAGCCTCAATACATTCCCTTCGCCATCCCGCCGCTGTTCGAAGACGCCGATCTGGATCCGGAGCTGCGGCAGAAGATCCGATCCGAGCTGAACCTGTCTGCGAACGCGCTGTCGATCGCCACCTTCGGTTATGTGGCTCCGGTCAAGGGGCCGACCGAATGCATCTTCGCTCTCGGCGAACTGCAGGACTGGAAGATTCCGGCGAACCTGTATTTCGTCGGTGGCATCGATCCGGACTATAAGGAGAAACTGCTGAACGACGCGCGGTTCTGCGGCGTCGAGCATGCGGTTCACTTCTTCGGTGACTACGCGTCGGACGATATCTACCGGAAATTCCTTCTGGCCGCGGACTGCGGCATCCAGCTCCGGAAGATCGGCTTCGGTCAAGGAAGTGGCGCCATCGCCGAATGTGCCGCTGCCGGCATCGCCACAATCGCCAACAACAGCATCGCGGAATCCGTGGAGTCCCCCGCCTATGTCCGGCGCGTTCCCGATGTTCTCAGTCCTCCGCTCATTGCGGAGCAGATTCTGAATATTCACGAGCAAGGACTTGATTACGCGCGAGTGTCCGAAGAGCGTGATCGCTATGTCAACAAGCATAGCTTCGAGCACTATGCGATAGCGCTTTTGGAATCTGTTTAACTGTCGCTTTGAAAACATCGGCGTTTGCGCGGAGATGGGAATGTCAGCGTTCATTATAAAAGATGCGGTTCTGTTCGATCTGACCTGGTTCCTTTCATGGCCTGCGCGCACCGGGATTCAAAGGTATGTGTTCGAGCTGGCTCGGAATTGGCCGAAAGACCGGGTTCTTCTGCCGGTCATCGTCGATGATCAGGCAAGACTCAATATTATTACGTTTGATATCTTTTCCCTCCTGGAAGAGTTTTTCCTCTGTGATCAGGAAGAAGAGCTTCTGGTTATTTCGAATAAAATAAAGTCCTGCGTCGATAAGCGTATGGGTCTTATCGATATAGAAGATATACCGATTTCCGCCGGTCTTTTCCTTCCGGAGACGACCTATAACTGGACGCAGGTTTGGTTCTACTCGATCGTTGTTGGAAAGTTCCCGGACAAAGTCTACGTCATGACGTATGACTTTATATCCTGGCTGTCTCCTGACTGTTTCCCGCATCTCGACTGTTCCCATTACGGCATCACAGGATACCTGCGTCTTCTGCGCACCGTTCCAAACCTAGGCTTCCTCTCCAACCAGACCAAGGCAACCTTCGAGACCCGTATCCTTCGCAGGGCGGTGCAGAATCCGATCGTCCTCGGTGGGGGATCGGAGGTCTTCAAAGATACCGTGAACAGGCCGGACAATGCGCGTCCGGAGTTTGTCTTCATCGGTACCGTCCAGTTGCGCAAGCAGCATTTCCTCGTTCTTGACGTATTCGAAAAGTTGTGGGCTTCGGGCTGCAAAGTCCGTCTGACCTTTGTCGGTCAGGCCGGCAATATCAGCGAGGACGAGGCTGATCGCTTGCAGCAGCTCGCAGAAAGCCAGCCCCTGTTCTCGTGGGAAAGGGGGGCGGCCGACAACGAGGTCCGCGAAGTCCTGAGCTATGCGACGGCGCTGCTCTATCCAAGTACGGAAGAGGGGCTGGGGCTTCCGCTGCTGGAGGGGCTGCGGGCCGGTATTCCGGCAATCGTTTCGCAGAACCTGCCGGCCCTGGAATTCGCAAGCGGCGGATATCTGGCTATTGATGTGAATTTCGACAATCTTGAGAAGGCCGTCCGCGCCTTCCTCGATCCCGCTTTCGCCGAAGCAAAGCGCCGCGAAATTGTTCCGTCGGCACTGCCGACGTGGAAGGGTGTCGCCCAGAGAGCCGCGGATTGGATTTACGAGGCCTATGGGTATGTTGCCCTGGAAGGGGAAGAGGGCTCGACAGTCGGTTTCAACGAGCGTTTCGTAACTGCGAAGGCGCTCCATCGTCTCGAAAAGAGCGAAGGTGCTGCTCTCGTCTATGATTGCTTCAAAGAGCTGTTCGGGAGAGCCCCGATCGGCTCGGAAGTGGTCTCCTGGATGAGAAAATGGGAGAGGAGTTCGCCTTCCAAGCTGGATCTTGTTCTCCTTATGGTTTCCAGCCGAGAATTCATCAATGCTTATGGTGTCGATGGACTCCAGAAATGGGTCAGCGGCATGGTGTTCTACAAGAGCTGCCCAGAGATCACCTATGACTCTCGGGGCGCCTCCGAAGAATATGCGGGTGTGGATTGCCGCAAGGACAAAAATGTCCTGATAGAGACCAGCATTTCAGCGATGCGCTCTCTTCTTGATGCGAGCAACGAGAACTTCATAGAGCTTTGCTACAAAATCGTTCTCGATCGTTCTCCCGACGATGGTGGTTCAAAGGGGTATAGAGATTGGCTTGCAGAAAAAAAATCCATCGAGGCGAGGAAATTTATCATCAGTGAATTCATTAACTCTGATGAAGCGAAAAAGAGAAAGGCTGATGAATGGCGTAGATATATGCTCGATATGTTGGATTTTGATGTCTTTAATGAGAAAAAGATAAGCTTCCTTAAGAGGTTAACATCGGAAAGCGCTTCTCGTTCTCTTTTGAAGGATTTGATGGATTTCGATGGTGCGGACTTTATCTCCTTTGCTCTACGCGTCAATTTTGGGAAGCGCAAGGAGGAGCCGTCGGTCGTCGCGCCGGAAGAGCTTAGGAGCGTTGTCGAAAAAGCAAAATATTTGCTTTATCTCAGCAAGTTGAGCAACGCCGGCTCGCTGAGCAATGGTTTGCAGAATTGGCTTGAACGTCTCGCTTTCCCATTGGTGACAGTGCTGCCGGAGCTTGAGAGAGCTAAACAGACTGCCGTGGTGGCGGAGCAGCTTTAGGCAAGCTTGGTCTTCAAAAAGGAAAGCGCGTTCGAATTGTCGGCCCGGAATGTCAGATGCAGGAGCAAATTTCGGGCCGATCACTCATCGGCATGCAATTTTTCTTGAAAAAGATTTTGAGCAAGTGCTACAAACTTAAAGTAGCAACTAAGCCTTGCTTGCAAAGTAAGGGCTTATGATAACATTATTGGTATAGCTATGAAGAGCGGATGCTTCTCTGATAAGAAAGTGTCGGGTAAAAAAGGCTCATTTTTCTCGCGGCTTTCTTCTTTCAAGAGAAGTGCAGGTCGGGTTATTCCGGGGGCGAGCGTGCCTGAGCAATCCCCCGCGAGCGGCCACTCCGACGCTGGTCATGACAGCGAGAGCGTGACTTATCTGGTTCTAACCGGCGTTGCCCGCAGTGGGACCACGGTTATGACCGATATTCTCAATGAGTCGTCCGAAATCGTGGTATTCGCCGAATATCCGATGCATGAACTGGTCGGAAAGGTCGATGGGATATTTGACTATCACCGTCTGCTGACGGATTACGTGGAGCGGATTCAACCGGAACATCAACCGGAAAAGCCGTTGGACGAAAAACTGGTGGACGAAAAACCAGTGGACGATGGCGCTGGTTCGTCCCCGGAACCGGTTGACAGCAATCCATCAGAGCCCGCCAGTGATCAGCCTCACCATATCGAAGCTCTTTCAAGCCAGAAGTCTTTGTCCGATGGCGTGGATACCTTCCGCGCCACCAGAGAGCTTGCAATACAGTTGAAGTACCGTGAGCGAGCGCCTACAGAGGAATTGCTCAAGCCAATCCTCAACCATACGTTCTCACTTGCATCTGGCAAGAAAAACCCAAAAATTATGGGGTGTAAAACTCCAAACTATTTTGATTTGGCTAATATCGATTACATCAAAGATAAGCTTGGAAATCTGAAAATCATTATAATGGTCAGAAATCCTATCGATGTTGTGAATTCCTCCATTGCTAGGAGGAATAAGGCAATGGTGGGTGCTGACGTCTGGCCGATCCGCAATATCAATGAGGAGTGTGAGGAGACGTCGAGGCTATTCATGGATCTTCGTTCTGTGGCTGAGCGGTTCGATGATGATGTGTTTTTAATAAAGTATGAGGATATACAGAATAGCCGCGATAAAATCAGCAAGGGCATCGTGGATTTTCTTGGCTTAGAAGAGCCATTGCGTATGGATATGTTCGAATCCATTCCGGAAAGTCTGCGTCGATATGCCCTTTCGAGCGAGGAGCAGACCGTCTCCCACTCCTGGTTCGGGCATATCGAAGCGGTTTGGCCAACGTTGGATCTGACTGGGCCCGCCTCTTCCAAGCGGATCGAGGCGCTATCCGTCTTCGCCCCACTGGTCAGGTGTGGCGATGGTCAGGACATGTCGTCGCCGTCGAGCCGCCGTTTTCTGCTGAATGGTTGGAGCATCGTCGAGCCGTGGGGCGTCTGGTCCGACAGTGAAGCGGCTGAACTCGTCTTCTCCGCTCAACCCGGTGCCGGACCATCGAAGGTGACGGTAACGCTGATCCTTTCACCCTGCAGGATGAGTGATTTCGCCGTGCGTGTCTGGCGTAATGGCGAAGATTTGGGATGGTTGACCTTCTCAAGTGAGGATGAACCAGGATGTCTGACACTCGTTCGTAGTGAACAAGTCCTGCCGCTTGGGCATTTGGAGGCTCAAAACTCGATGACGCTTGAAATTCCATTGTCCTATTTGGAAGGGTATGGACTATGGAATTGCCGAATTACGTTCGATATCCAGAATGCGGTCTCATTGGCGGATAACGGCCATTCGGCCGACACCAGAAAACTGGGTGTCGGTCTCACTCACTTGGCTTTCTCATGAAGGCCGGAGCGGGGTGACAGTGGCGCACAAATGTGGCCGTCCAAAGATGGTTTTCTTTGGAGATAACCAAAGGAATCTGACTTGGAATATAAAGGACATCGAATAGATTGGGAGGCAAATTGTAAGAATACATCATGTGCTTCGGGCGTGATGGACAGGTGGAGATTTATCATATATTATGTTACATGCACATGCATTGCGGAATAATTTATAAGGCTGGCTCTAACTTTGTTTAGGGTTTCGCCAATTACTAAGGGAACGAACGTTGTGTCCAAGGTCGCTTTGATCACCGGCGTGACCGGTCAGGACGGTGCCTATCTTTCGGAACTGCTGCTGTCCAAGGGCTACACGGTGCATGGGCTGAAGCGCCGGTCGTCGTCGTTCAACACGGGGCGGGTGGAGCATCTCTACCGCGACCCGCATGAAGAGGACGTGCGCTTCTTCATGCATTACGGCGACCTGACCGACAGCACCAACCTGATCCGCCTGGTCCAGCAGATCCAACCGACCGAGATCTACAATCTGGCCGCCCAGAGCCACGTCCATGTGAGCTTCGAGACGCCGGAATACACCGCCAACGCCGACGGCATCGGCACGCTGCGCCTCTTGGAGGCCATCCGCATCCTGGGCCTGGAGAAGACCGCGCGCTTCTATCAGGCCTCCACCTCGGAGCTGTACGGCAAGGTGCAGGAGACGCCGCAGCGCGAAACCACGCCCTTCTACCCGCGCAGCCCCTATGCCGCCGCCAAGCTGTACGCCTACTGGATCACGGTGAACTACCGCGAAGCCTACGGCATGCATGCCAGCAACGGCATCCTGTTCAACCATGAAAGCCCGCTCCGCGGCGAGACCTTCGTCACCCGCAAGATCACCCGCGCCGTCGCCGCCATCGAGCATGGCCGGCAGGACTGCCTGTATCTGGGCAACCTGGACGCCAAGCGCGACTGGGGCCATGCGCGCGACTATGTCGAGGGCATGTGGCGCATCCTGCAGCAGGACGAGGCCGACGATTACGTCCTGGCCACCGGCGAGACCCATTCGGTGCGCAGCTTCGTCGAACTGGCCTTCGGCCATATCGGCCGCGGGATCGAGTGGCGCGGCGAGGGCGTGGACGAGGAAGGCATCTGCCGGAAGACCGGCAAGGTGGTGGTCCGCGTCGACCCGGCCTATTTCCGCCCGACCGAGGTCGACCTGCTGCTGGGCGACCCCAGCAAGGCGCGCGCGAAGCTGGGCTGGACCCACACCACCGCTTTCCGTGATCTGGTGCGGGACATGGTCGATGCCGACATGGCCGCCATCGCCGGTGCCCAGCCGGTCGAGCCCGCCGAATGAGCCGCGGGCGGACCGCCCTCATCTTCGGAATCGGCGGCCAGGACGGGTCCTGGCTTGCCGACCTGCTGGTCCGGCGTGGCTATGCTGTTCACGGCACCTCGCGTGACCGCGAGGCGTCCTCCTTCGCCAACCTGCGGCGGCTCGGCCTGTTCGGCCGGGTGCCGCTGCACTCCGCCGGCCTGAACGACTTCCGCAGCGTCGCGCAGGTCATCAAGGAGGTCCGGCCGACCGAAATCTACAATCTGGCCGGCCAGTCCTCGGTCGGGCTGTCCTTCGACCAGCCGGTGGAAACGCTGGACAGCATCGTCCACGGTACGGTCAACATCCTGGAAGCCATCCGCTTCCTCAAGCTCGACACCCGTTTCTACAACGCGTCGTCCAGCGAGTGCTTCGGCAATACGGAGCATGGACCGGCCGGCGAGACCCATTCCTTCCATCCCCGCAGCCCCTATGGCGTGGGCAAGGCGGCGGCCTACTGGGCGGTCGCCAACTACCGGGAGGCCTATGGGCTGTTCGCCTGCTCCGGCATCCTGTTCAACCATGAATCGCCGTTGCGTCCGGCCCGCTACGTCACCCAGAAGATCGTCCGCGGCGCCGCCGACATCGCCGAAGGCAAGGCCGACCGGCTGTGTCTGGGCGACCTCTCCGTTGCACGGGACTGGGGCTGGGCGCCGGAATATGTCGATGCCATGGCCCGCATGCTGGCCCATGACCAGCCGGAAGACTTCGTCATCGCCACCGGCCGGCTGCACACGCTGGAGGAGTTCGTCCGGCTCGTCTTCGACTGCTTCGGGCTGGACTGGCGCCGGTATGTGGAGATCGATCCCGGTCTGCGGCGCCCCGCCGACATAACGCACAGCGTCGGCGATCCCGGCAAGGCCAACCGCCTGTTGGGGTGGAGCGCGGAAACGACCATGCCGGGCGTCGTCGCCAAGCTGGTCGAGGCCGAACGGATCCGCCGGCGGGACGGAAGCCCGGCGGGCAATCCTGCTGGCAGTCCGGCTGAAAATCTGATGTCAATTCCGCTGGCCGTTCCGGCCTGAATCGGAGCCCCCGCTTCAGAACCTTCCCCGCACGAACGTCCGGTCGAAAAGGGCCGCATAGACGGCACCGACCGTCACCGGTGCATAGGTCGCCGTCACCAGCGACTGCCCCTGGTCGGCAAGCCGGCGCCGAAGCCAGGAATCCTCGGCCAGCCGGCGCATCCACCAGGCGGCATGCCCGACGTCCGGCTCCGCCCACGACAACCCGTCGCCGAATGGGTATTCGCCGGGTGCCAGGGGGCGGACCACATGGTCGACCAGGGCGGCGGTGCCGGGCGTGGTGAAGTCCATGTTCCCGGAAAAGCCGGTGGCGATGGCTGGCTTGCCCAGCATCATCGTCTCGGCGATGTTGCGCCCGAATCCTTCGGCGCGATGCAGCGACACGAAACTGTCGCACACCCGGTAGAGGTCCAGAACGGCGCCCCGGCTCAGGGTGCGGTCGATGATGGAAATCCGGGGATCGGCCGCCGCCGCCGCAAGGACCTCCTGCCAGACCGGCTGTTCCGGAGTGGCGCGCATCGCCTTGACCACCAGCCCGACCGGTTCGCTGCCAAGCGGGAAGGCCTGCTGGAACGCATGCACGCAGGCCAGCGGGTTCTTGCGGGACAGGTGCGACAGGGTGTCGAACGCGAACACGAACAGCAGGCGGTTTTCCGGCAGCCCGAAGTCGCGCCGCGTCAGCCCGGCCGTGGCATCCACGGTGACCGCCATCGGCATGTGGCGAACGGGCTTGGGGCTGCTTTTCGTGAAGGCTTCATAGGTATAGCGGCTCGACGCCCAGACTTCGTCCACGAGGTCGTAGGCATGCCGCCAGACGGCGGGCCATTCCGGCAGTTCCCAGGGCCAATAGCCGATGGTCCGGCGCCCGTCGAACAGGCGCCGGCCCTCCACCGCGGCCAGCCGGGCGGTCTCGATCCCGGTGGTGCACAGCATGTTGACGGCATAGGGCAGGCCGTCGGCGATCAGCCCCTCGACGCTGTCGTCGCCCTGGCAGACGTCGGCGCCGGGTTCGACATTGTAGATGCTGAAGGGAACGCCGGCGGCCTGCAGCGCGCGTGCCGCCATGCGGACATCCTCACCGATCCCGAACTGGCCGCGGGCATAGCCGATCAGGTTGATGCCGGGCCGCAGCTCGGCGGGGCGCCTGATCGCCGGAGCGGCTGGAGTGTCCGTGGCGGCAACCAGCCGGATCAGCGGATGCGTCTTCGGGCCTTCGGTCGTGGCCCATTGCGCGAAGGCCGGGTTTTCGATGGTGCCGAAGCGCTTCTGCAGATCCGGATCGATCGACAGCAGCATCGCCCACGCCATCGGCACACCGGAGACCGGCCGCTTCAGGACCTGCATCTGGCGGTCGTCCACCAGCTCTTCCAGCCGCAACTGCGTCAGGCCGGTCGTGAAGTACCAGAGCACGAAGGTCGCGCGCGATTGCGGCGTGTCCAGGGGGAAGGCGTCCTGGAGAAACGCGTGCCGGAGCCACAGCCACCGCATCAGACGGGTGACGGGCAGCAGCGCGCCATCGCCGGACCGGTCCAGGTCGTCGGCCGGATCGTTCACGAACCGCTTCTGCTCGGCGGTGACGAAGCGGGCCAGCCCCATCTCCGACATGCCGTAGGTGAAGTACCACCAGACGAAGCGTTGCTGTCCGTCCTGGGTTCCAAGGTCGAAATTCGTCTGCAGGTCGGGCCGCAGGGTCCAGATCTGCTTCATCAGGCCGGTCAGCACCGGCTGCACCCCCGGCAAGGCTTCCGGCGCCGGTTCGCTCAGCAGGGCGGTCGGGAAGCGGTGGCCGGCCTCGGCGAGCGCCCGGTATTCATGGGTGCCGCCCAGGAGCAGCCACGTCTCGAACCGCGCCCGGTCCTCGCCGTACAGCTGGCGCAGGTCCGGTCTGGTCAGCCAGATGGTTTCCTTGATGCCGGAGAGCCATGCATCGTCCGCCGCAGTGGCATCGGAATTATGTCCAGTCACAGCATCATCCTCGTAAACGGTGCGGCCATGCGGTTGAAGGCCCGGTTATGGAAGGGGTCGTCGAGAAGGGCGCCCCATTCGGCCCGCAACCGGTCCAGGTCGCTCCGGTGGGTACCGCTGCCAGCCTGCCCGAAGAAATAGCCGCGGGTTCTCGATTCCAAGTGATAAAGGCAGGCGGACGGATCATAGACCACCCGCCAGCCCGCCCGCCGCGCAGCCAGGCAGTAGATGACGTCGTTCCAATTGGTGGGCCAGCTCGCATCGAAACCGCCGACCGTCTCGAACAGCGTGCGGCGGGTGATCAGGCATGCTCCCGTCACGGCGGCGGCGGAACGCAGGATGAGATTGCGCCCCAGATATCCGCTCCCGGTCCCGGCGTCACCGCCCGTCTCGTGGATGGCGCCCTGCTCGATGCTGGTGACGATCCCCGCATGCTGGATGCTGCCGTCGCCGTAGAGCAGCCGTGCGCCGACGATGCCGACGCCGGGCAGGCCCAGCGTCGCCACCGCCCGGCTCAGCCATCGGGGATCGGCCGCCATGGTGTCGTCGTTGAGGAAGACCAGGACCTCGCCCGTCGCCCTGGCGGCGGCGAGGTTGTTCATGTCCGCCCAATTGAAGGGGCCGCGATAGGGCATGACGTCGACATTGCGCTGGTCCCGCATGGCGGCGATCAGGGCGACGCTGTCGGGGTCCTCGTTCTGGTGGTCGATCACCAGGATCTGCATCGGCGCCGGATAGGCCTGCCGGACCCGGAGCAGCGAATCCAGGCAGTTGCGCAGCAACACCGGGGCATTGCGCGTCGGCACGATCACGCTGACCGTCGGGAATGCGGCGGGACGCGGATCGATCCCGCAGGGCTCGACCAGCGTCTGGCCGTCATCGCCGGCCAGCGGCGCCGTCCGCACGGTCATCGCCAGACCCCGGCGTCCGGCCCAGGCCTCCACCGCCGCCGGGTCGCCGGTCAGAAGGCGGGGCAGGCCGTCGGGGCTGCGCGGGTCGGCGGCCTGCTCCAGGCTGTACAGCACCGACGGGATGTGGCGGACCCTGTCCGGCGATATGCAGTCGGACAGGCGCAGCATTAGGTCGTGCAGGCTGGACGGCGGCTCCCCATTGGCGATGGCGAAGGCTTTCAGCAGGGCTTCCGGCGTCACCATGACCATCGGGCCGGCATAGTCGCAGGCCAGGAGCATGATCGGATCGAAGTCCGGCTTGAACAGCGGAATGGTTTGACGGGGGGTCCCGTTGCGGGGATCGACCATGGTGTCGTGGTCGCTGTAGGCGACGGCGGCCTGCTGCGCGGTGCCGGGCTCCAGCGCCGCGAGGAGGGTGGCGATCGCGTCCTCCCGCAGGGTGCCGGCGCATCCGACCACCAGATGGGCGCCGGCGGCGAGGGCCGGGTGACCGGCGACGAGGCGCGGCAGCGCTGCGGGGGCGGCCACCACCGCCCGACCTTGCGCCTCCAGCGGATGGATCAGGGCGCCGATCTCGTCGCCGAGCGATGCCGCCGTCCGGCCATTCGCCCTGCCGTCTGCCCCGTCCTCTCCGCCTGCGGCAAGCACGGTGAGGGTCCAGCGGTCCTGCCGCTGGCTCTCCAGCGAGGCGAGCAGCCGGCGCACCGGCGCCGCGGCGAGCGCCGTTTCCAGCAGGATCACGTTGACGGCGGTGCCGGTGCCGGTGTCCATGGTCGCGTCCCGCCCGATGGCCGGGCGGTTGCAGGACAGGATCGCTTGCGCCTTCAGCTCTCCATAGGCGGAGGGGGGCGGGCTGACTTGCCGGATCGCGTGGGGGAGATGCTGCTCCAGATTGGCGAGCAGGTCCTTGACCGACTGGATGGCGGACAGCATGCGGCCAAGGTCGTCCAGGGCCCCCGGCAGGTTCGCCTTGACGTAGATGTCGCCGCCGAACTGGGCCTTGGAATGGGCGTCGCAGACCCGCAAGGTCGCCCCACGGGCGGCAAGCTCCGCATGCTCCCGGGGAATGTCATAGACGAAGCCATGCTCGCCGCTGCCGCCGATCCGCTCCCCCAGACCGGGAACGAAGCGGTCGCAGCGGACCGCACCGACGAAACGGCCGCCCAGCGACAGTTCCAGCACCACCCGTTCGGAGAAATCCTGCGTATTGGCGCACCATCCCGATATGGTGCCGGCGCTGCTGTGGGAGACCTCGCCGACGAGCTGGCGGGTCGGCGCCAGTTCGACGGCGGCGACCCGGTCGCGCAGGCCGCTGCGCAGGAACCAGTCGGCCACCGCGGCGGGCAGCATGGCGTGGAAGGTCTCGTCGCGCAGGATGGTCAGCAGCCAGAACCGCCAGGAACGGCTTGCCGACAGGCGGTCGCGGCCATCGGCCGACAGCGGCAGCCGGTCCGTCGCCCAACGGGCCAGGGCATCGTCCGGGGCCGGGGCCAGGGTGACATGCGGCAGGACCTGATGGCCGGTCAGGCCGTCGGCGACACCGCCCAGAAACTCCCCCCGCATCAGATACTGGCCGAAGAACTCCGGAAGCGTGCAATCGACGGCGGCCATCGCCTCCTGGGCGTTGCGCGGGTGCCGGCCCAGAAACAGGCGGTAGCCGTTGAAGACGTCGTCAAGGCTGGTGCGTGGCGGGACGGCATGGCCTTGTGACGGTGCGGGACCCCATGCTTCGTTCAGACTGCGGTTCATCTCCGGTCTTTTCCCACAACGCTCCGTGCGCTGTCTCAGTAGGCCGAATTCAAGACAGCGTCCATCCGTTTGGCATAGAGCGCCTGCAGCGCCGGCCGGGAGAAGCGGCTGCGGACGAGGGCCGTCCCGGCGGCCGCGCGTCTTGCGGCCTCCTCCGGGTTGTCCCGGACCTGCCGCATTGCCGCCGCCGCCGCCTCCGTATCGGGATCGAACCAGCGCGAACCGGGGGTCACGTCGAGGTATTCGTCATGCCCGACATGCTGCTCACGGCCGTCGACCAGGAAAGCCGTCTCGTCGGTCATGTAGTCGAGGTTGGCCGAATAGCGCGATGCGATCACCGGCTTGCCCATCATCATCGCCTCGACCATCGTATAGCCGAAGCCTTCCGCCCGGTGCAGCGAGACGTAGCAGTCGCAGGATCGCATCTCCGCCAGGGAGGCGGCGTAGGGCAGCTCGCGGTCGTGCACGATGATCCTGGGGTCGTGAGCGACGATCCGGTCGAGAGCCAGCTTGTGCGCGAGGTCGCTGATGCTTCTGCTGGTCTGCCGGTAGCGGATGCGCAGGACCAGCCTCACCCCATCCCCGGCAGGGAAGGCCTTCCGGAAGGCGCGGGCCACCGCCACCGGGTTCTTTCGCGTGTACCAGCTGCGGGCGTCGAAGCAGAAATAGAAGGTGAAGGGCTCGCCGGCCGGCCGCACCCTTTCCGCCGCCTTCAGCACCCGCTCGTCGACGCAGTTGGGGAGGACGTGGATCGGCCCGGCGAAATGCCTGCCCAGAGCTTCCGCGCAGAAGGACGACATCGTCCACACCTCGTCCATCAACCCCAACGTCAGGTGGGCGGAGCGCGGCAGGGCGCTGGTCTCCCACAGGAAGAAGCCGATGTTGTACGCGCCGGTGAAACGCTCCAGCCCATGATTGATCATGTTGCCCGGAGCGCCGATCAGACCGAAATGGATCAGGTTGATCGGGTAGAGTTCCTCGCCGGCATGGTGGCTGGGCAGCGACATCATCGGCATCGTCACGCCATATCCGGCATCCTGCAGGATATCGCGGGAGAACAGGGCGTTGCGGCTGATGCCGGTGCTGCCGTCGAAATAGCCGAACAGGTTGACGCCCCTTGCCCGGGCGGTCCGCGGGAGATGGCGCACCAGATGCGCGCGCTGCCGCTGGCACAATGCGGAAAGGCTCAGCGTCTCCGCTCCCGGCACGCCCAGGCGGGTGTAGAAATAGGCAAGCCCGTTCATCACCTTGCCGTCATGCCGGACAGGAGCGTTCAGCAGCGCGCGCACAGGCTCGCTCAGGAACAGGTCGTCGAGGTTCCAGCGGATCAGCCACAGCGAGATCACCAGCAGCAGCGGGAACAGCGCCCGCTCGTCACGCAGGTCGAGCGCCGAAGCCAGGGCGGGGTCGCGGGCGTGCATCCCGGCATAGAAGCGCGAGATCAGCCCGGGCTCGTCGATTCCGGCCGAAGCGTTCAAATCCTCCACATGCCGGGCGGCGAGCGCATCCTTGGGCAGGCGGGCCTTGCCGAACATCCAATGCGTCAGATCGCACAGGACATCGGTCTCGCTTCCGGCAATCTCGTTTTTGGCAATCTCGCCGGACTTGAGCCGATAGGCCGACAGCAGGCGCGAATGGAAGACGCCGGAGGCGTCCTCCTCCCCCGCCGCCAGATAGGCGGTGACGTCGGCCGGCAGAGGGCACCAGGCATGTTCGGCGAGATCGAAGCGTTCGGCGCACGAAACCAGGAAATGCGCCACGTCGGCGGCGCTGTGCAGGTGAAAGTTCTGCGTCTCCCGCAGACGATAGAGCTGGTGCGCCAGGAAGGCGCCGATGGTCAGCTCCGCTCCCTCGAAACCCTCGGCGGGCTGCATCAGGCGCGGATCCATCTTCCGCCCCCGGCAGCGCCGGGTGTGGTTCATCGTTTCCGACAGCGCCTTCACGCACATGGCGTGGCGCTCCGCCGTCATCCCGGACAGGGCGGTGTCGATCACCGTCCGGTTGACGTCGGTCACGATGGGCGAGCCCGGGATCGATGTCGCCGTCCCGTGGATCCGGACGTCCATGGTGCAGCTCTCCGCCGACAGCAGGGCGGTGGGCAGGGGAATGCTGAATCCCAGGAAGCCGTTCCGCTCCGGCAGTTCCTTCAACGCCTCGTGATGCTCGTTGCACGCATGCGTGCCGAGGAAACGGCCATCGACATAGAGATCGACCAGACATTCCTGCGCTGGATTGCTCTGGTTGAGAAGCCAGCCGTAAACCTTGTTGAGGGTTATGAACTCCAGCCGGCCCTGATAGGTGGCGGCCGCGTTGGCGGAAGCCCTGATCTGGCTGATGGCGTTCATCGTTCCTCTCCCGGGACAGCGGTCGTGCCACACCAGGAGCGGTCTTTGACTGGGGAAGGCACGCAGGGGGGAATCCCACAGCAAATCGGTGGGACAAAGACAGACTCTGAAAGATTAGAAAGCAAAGAAAGTATTGACATCTAATTGGCTGTACCAGCAAAGGGATACCCCTAATGTGCATGGTAGCAAAAAGCATAGGAACCGGGTTAGGCCTTTCGTTGTGTATTGCAGGTTTGAAACAGGCGTGAGAAGGGTTTGCGCATACTTGAGTATGAATCGCGAAGCGGACATGGGGACGGGGGACGGGTGAGACTTCTCATTCCCGGCCCTCCTTCACTCCCGGTTCCTTCAGCCGGCCTCTTCAGCCGGCGGGAACGATGAAGCCCTGGGGCGGGCGGCCGGCACTGTGCAGCGACCACATGACCTGATAGGCGCGCTCCAGGTTGCGGGTGAAGCGGCGGCTGTCGAACAGCGGCGCCGTCATCCGTCCGTCCTCCAGCCGCTTGCGGAAGCCGGCCCGGCGGGCGGGATCGCCGGCGAGCGCCACCGCCAGATCCTCGTACTCCGCCAGCGAGCGGGTGATGGTGTCGGGCAGCCCCGCCGCGCTCAGCAGGCTGGCCGCCACCCGCGAGGCGAAGGTCCCGCCCAGGCAGGTCACCACCGGGCAACCGGCCCACAGCGCGTCGCTGGTGGTGGTGTGGCCGGTGTAGGGCAGGGTGTCGAGCGCCAGGTCTGCGACGCGGTAGCGGGCGATGTGGTCGGCCAGCGGACGGGGCGGGGCGAAGACCAGCCGGGCCGGGTCGACGCCCTGGGCCGATGCCGCGGCCTTCAGGTTTCCGGCGGCCAGCGGGTTGGCCTCGAACAGCCACAGCACCGATCCCGGCACGCGCTTCAGGATGCGCATCCACAGGGCGAACATGGCCGGGCTGATCTTGTAGGCGGTGTTGAAGGCGGCGAAGACGACGCCGTCGTCCGGCAGGCCGCACTGGCCGCGCGACGGCACCTGCTCCGGCAGCGGGCGGTGGCGGTCGTTGATCTGGTAGGCGTCGGGCAGCAGCACCAGCCGCTCGGCATAGAAGGGCTGGTGCTCCGGCGGGGTGACGAAGCGGTCGCCGATCACATAGTCCATGTGCGGACAGCCGATGGTGCCGGGATAGCCCAGGTAACTGACCTCGACCGGCGCCAGCCGGCGCGACAGCAGGTCGAGCCGGGTCTGCTTCGTGTAGCCCTTCAGGTCGACCATGATGTCGACCCCGTCGTCGGCCATGCAGCGGGCGACGGCGTCCAGCGGCACGCTGCGGATGTCGCGGAAGCGGTCGAAGGCCTTCACCAGCCGTCCGCGCATGGCGCTGCCGTCGTCGGGGCCGTAGGAATAGGCCAGCACCTCGAACCGGTCGCGGTCATGCAGCTCGAACAGTTCGGCCGCCAGGAAGGCGGTGGCATGCTCGTGGAAGTCGGCGGAGACATAGGCGATGCGCAGCCGCCCGCCGGGCGACGGCGCCCGCGCCTGCAAGGGGGCTGCTGCGGCGCGCTTGACCACCCGGTCGAAGAACAGGCGGGCGGAGCGGTCCTGTTGGGCGGGGGTGGTGTCGATCGACAGGGTGGCCAGCGGGATGACGATGCCGCCGTCCTGGTCGATGATCTCCGACACCCGGACGCAGAGCCGGTCGTAATCGTCCCAGTCGCACAGCGTCTGCATCAGGTACAGGTGGTAGCACAGCGCCTCGGTCTTGGCCGGCGACAGCGCCACCGCGCGGGTGTAGGCGGTCTTCGCCTGACCCAGCCGCCCCAGCTCGCGCAGGGTGTGGGCATAGCCCAGCATCGCCTCGGCATGGCCGGGATCGGCGACCAGCGCCCGGCGCAACGCGCGGTCCGCCTCCGCCACCCGATGGCTTTCGCGCAGGGCGACGCCGAGATTGGCGGCGGCGAGCGCATCGACGGGCCGCAGCCGCAACGCGCGGGCGAAGTCGGTCGCCGCCCCGTTGCGGTCGCCCAGCGTCAGCCGGGCGGAACCGCGGTTGACATAGGCTTCCGGCGTGGTGGGCGACAGCTGGACGCAGCGGTCGTGCGCCGCCAACGCCTCGCCCATGCGGCCCAGCGACTGCAGCACGGTGCCGAGATTGCCGTGGCTGTCGGCCAGATCCGGCCGCATGGCGATCGACTGGCGCAGGATCGCCTCCGCCTCCTGCGGACGGTTCTGCATCATCACCGTCACGCCCAGCAGCTGGGCGACCTCCCCCATGCCGGGGGCCGCCTGCAGGATGGCCCGGCACAGCCCCTCGGCCTCCGCCATCCGGCCGGCCCGGAAATGCTCCAGCGCCAGCCGCACCGCCTCGTTCAGCGTCATCGCGCGGTCCTCCCGGCGGACTTTGCGGCAACGTCCGCCGCCACCACTTCCTCCGCCGCCGCCGTCACCCTGGCCATCACCTCGGCCCAGTCGCCTTGCTTGGCCTGACGGAACAGGCGCATGGTCGGATACCAGGGGCTGTCGAGCCGGTCGCGCATCCAGCGCCAGTCGGCGAACCATTTCAGCACCACCCAGGTCGGCCGCCCCATGGCGCCGGCAAGGTGGCAGACCGAGGTGTCGCAGGTGATGACCAGATCCAGGTTGGCCATCACCGCCGCGGTGTCGAGGAAGGCGTCCGGCCCGGCATCGAAATCGGCCCCCAGCTCCGTCACCGCCACCCGGTCGCGCAGCCGCTCCAGATGGTCCAGGCCCGACACCTTCTGCAGGCTGTAGAGCCGGACGCCGGGCAGCCGGCCCATCGCCTCGAAGCACTCCAGCGGGATCGACTTGCCGGTCTCGTTGCCGTGCCAATTGATGCCGACGCGCAAGGCCGGGCGCTCGCCGCCTTCCAGCCGGTCCAGCCGCTCCGCCCAGCGGGCCGCCAGTTCCGGTTCGGCCCGGATATAGGGCACGCCGCCGGGAACATTGTCCGGGGTGGTGCCCAGCCGGTGCATCAGGCTCATCAGCGAGATGTAGTAATCATAGGCCGGCAGCGGCTCGCCGAAGGCGAACAGCCCGTCCAGGTCGGGGGCGGTCGACAGCACGCGCTTCAGCGCCGGCTGGCATTCGTAGAGCACCCGCGCGCCCATGCGCTTCAGCACGCCGGCATAGCGGATGTACTGGAAGGAATCGCCCAGCCCCTGCTCGAAATGGACCAGCAGGGTCTTGCCCGCCAGCGGCTGGCCCTGCCACAGGACGCCCGGCATGTTGCGCTTGCGCCAGACCGGCTGTTCCAGCCGGCCCTCATAGGCGACGGTGCCGTTGGGATAGTCGCCGGCCATCAGCAGGCAGGTGCCGAGATTCTTGCGGTATTCCGGCTTGCCGACATCGATGGCGAGCGCGCGCCGATAGTTCAGCGCCGCATCCGGCGGATGGCCGAGGCTGAGGCTGACCGCACCCAGGTTGTTGTAGTTGACCGCCACGTCCGGCTCGACGCTCAGCGCCAGCCGGTAGACGGCGCGTGCCTTTTCCCCGTCGCCGGTGAACATGAACAGGTTGCCGAGCGTCAGCAGCGCGCCCGGATAGTCCGGCTTCAGCCGCGCCAGTTCGCGGAAGGCGACCAGCGCATGGTCGAGGTTGCGCTGGTCGAGGAGAATGCCGCCCAGCGCGTTCAGCGCGTCCGGATAGGCGGGGCGCAGGCGCAGCGCCTGGCGCAGCGGCTCCATCGCCTCGACCGGCCGGCCGGCGGCGCGCAGCGACAGGCCGAGGTTGCCGTGCAGGTTGGCGATGTCGGGACGTTCATCGGCCAGCCGGCGGAAGGTTTCGGCCGCCTCGTCGAAGCGGCCGGCCTGGAACAGGACGGCGCCGCCGTTGAAGGCCTCGACGAAGGCCGGTGAGAACTCGGAAATGGCAACCCCCAACGCTTCGCCCGACTGCCTGCCGCACGGATGGATCCGCCGCATGGAACCGCGGCTTCTTACCCCAAGAGCCCGGTTGGCGGCAATAAAGGGCTGCCCTGTTCAGTCTCCGCGGGACTATTCCCGCGGCTTGCGGCCGATCGCCGCCCAGGAGATCTCGTTGACCCAGGCAAGCCGCACGTCTTCCAGACCGGCCCCCTTCATCAGCGCCTCCACCTCGTCGCGGCGCCAGTAATTGGCGATCTTCGGCAGCATCTGGTCGAAGACGATGGAGCGCAGATGCGCGAAGTCGAAGCGGCGGATCAGGCGGAAATATTCCAGCCGGTCCAGCCCCAGCCGAAGGGCCAGCCACAGGATCGCGGTCGGCGGCAGGGACAGCGCATGCACCAGCCCGATCGGCAGGCGGCTGAACAGCGCCTTGCGCAGCGGGTCGGCGAAGCGGACGATCCAGCCGTTGTTCTCGCGGCCATAGACCCAGATCATCACCCGGCCGCCGGGCTTCACCGCGCGCACCATGTTGGCGAGCGCCGTTTCCGGATGGGCCAGATGGTGGATGACGCCGATGGAGAAGGCGAGATCGAAACGTTCGACCTCGTTCAGCTCATAGGCGCTCTGGCGGCGCACCTCCATCGCCGGATGCGGCGCCAGCGTCGTGCGGGCCGACGCCAGGCTGCGCTCGTCGATGTCGATGGCCAGCCCGCCGGCTGCACCGTAGCTCATCGGCCAGTGGCTGTTGCGTCCCATGCCGCAGCCGACGTCGACGAAGGTCAGACCGCGCCAGTCCTCCGGCGCCATGAAGGGCGTCCAGCGGCGGAACTGCTCCTGATAGATGTCCTTCAGCTCGGCATAGCGGCCCCATTCATAGCCGAAGCGGTCGGCCGACCCGCTGTGCACCGCGGATGCGGTGTCGGGGGCGGGGGAAGAGGGCGGCGCTTCGCTCATCGCGGCGGTCCGGTGTGGTGATGGGGAAGGGTGGAGCGGGAGGACGGCGCTATCGGTAGAAGCCGGGGGGCGCGCTTGTCAAGCAGGGGGCAAAGGGCCAATGGAGAGGGGCTTGGCAAGAAGACACCCATGTTGACAAATTTTGCCAAACATACCAGCCTGCCAAATGCACCGGCCTGAATGATGAAGAGCTGGAGAGCTTCCATGCCCACCATGAACGTCAGCCTTCCTGAGACCCTTGCCAGCTTCGTCGAGCGTCAGGTTGCCGACGGCGGATATGCATCGCAAAGCGAGGTCGTCAGGGATGCGTTGCGCCTGCTGCACCGTGAAAAGGCGGCGGAACAGGAAAAGCTGGAGATGCTTCGGCGGGCCGTCACGGTCGGCTTCGACGATTGGAGGCAGGGCCGCCTGGACGACCGGCCCATAAACGACATCCTCGACGGGATCGACGTGTGAGGGCGGGGATGGCCTACCGTGTAACCGACGCGGCGAAGCAGGATTTCAGGATGGCGTTGAGGGAAACGCTGGAGCGGTTCGGAACGCACCAGCGCGAAGCCTATAAGCGCCTGATCGCGAAGGCGGTGACGATGGTCGCCGAGGATCCCGGCCGCGGTGGCTCGCGTGACCGGGGGACCGTCGTTCCGGGGCTTCGGGCCTTCCATCTCGAAACGGCGGCGGGCCGGCGGGGTGCCGCCTCCCATTTCCTGTACTATGCCGTCGAACGTCCGTCGGACGGACCGGCCAGGGTCATCATCCTGCGGCTGCTGCATGAAAGCATGGAGCCAGCCCGCCATTTGGCCGAGGCCCCCGATCCCGCCGCAGGCTCCGCCCTGGAAACGGATCAGCTGTCCGACCGCCGCTGATCGCACCAGCGCCGCCACATCAGCCGGTAGGCGGTCTCCAGGTTGCGCATGAAGCGCCTCTCGTCGCACAGCGCCGATGCCCGCACCCGCTCGCGCATGCCCATGCGCAGCCGCATCAGGCGGGTGAGGTCGCCGGCCAGTTCCGCCGCGATGGCGGCGTAGCGGTCGGGAGTGGCGGCGACCAGCTCTGGCAGGCCGATGGCGGTCATCAGGCTGGCGCCGACGCGGGCGGCATGGCGCCCGCCCGCCAGCGTCACCAGCGGCGCCCCCATCCACAGCGTGTCGCAGGTGGTGATGGTGCCGTTGTAGGGGTGCGGGTCCAGCGCGATGTCGATGCGGTTGTAGGCGGCCAGATGTCCGGCGCCATCCTTGATGAAGCCGACGAGGTCGAGCCGGGCCGGGTCGATGCCGACGGCGGCGAAGCGCGCCCGAAGCATGGCGGCGGTGCCGGGATCGGACAGCGGCCGGTCCTTCAGCAGCAGGCGCGCGTCGGGCACCCGGCGCAGAACCTCGGCCCACAGCGCAACGGTGCCGTCGGTGATCTTCGACAGCTTGTTGAAGGACCCGAAGGTGACGGCTCCGGTCGCGCCGGCCGGCAGCGGCACCACCGGCGGGGCGGAGGCCGGCGGGTGGAAGCACAGGAAGGGGGCGGGCAGCCGGACCAGCGTTTCCACCGCATGGCCGTCGGTGGGGCCGATCGGGTCGCTGACCGGATCGACGATGCGGTAATCGACCGAGGCCATGCCGGTGCCGTTGGGATAGCCCAGCCACGTCACCTGCACCGGTGCCGGGCGCCGCGCCAGCATCGGCAGCCGGTTCAGCCCGGAATGGCCGGCGAGGTCGACCAGGATGTCGATGCCGTCGGCGCGGATCTGCGCCGCCAGCCCCTCGTCGTCCAGATGGCCGACATTGCGCCAGCCGTCCGCCTGCGCCTTGAAGCGGGCGGTGTAGGCATCGGCGTGGACGTCCGGCAGGATCGAATAGCAGACGATGTCGAACCGGCTGCGGTCGGCCGCCTCGAACAGGGGCGTCAGGAAATAGGCGCCCAGATGTTCGCGGAACTCGACCGACAGATAGCCGATCCGCAGCCGCTTTTCCGGATCGGGACGGTTGGCATGCGGGATGGAGGACGGCCGGTCATCGTCGGCCCTGTTGCCGAAACGGTCATCGAAGCGCCGGTGTTCGGCCAGCAGGCGCTCGCCGGACAGGTCGAGGTAGTTGAGGCACAGCAGCCGCTGGCTGGCGACGCGCGGGTCGTCGGGCATCAGCGCCTCGGCCCGGCCGAAGACGGCGGCGGCTTCGGCCGCCTCGCCGCGCATCTGCCGGACCACGCCCAGGTTGAACCACAGCCCGGCGCCCTGCCGCGGCTCCAGCCGGATCGCCCGGGTCCAGCAGCGCACCGTCTCCTCCAGCCGGTCGCCGCCGAAGGCTTCGCTGCCCAGCCCGACCCAGGGCTTGTCGTAATCCGGCCGCAGCGCCAGGGCGATGCGCAGCGCCGCCGCCGCCTCGGCAGGACGTTTCAGCTCGGACAGGAGGACGCCCAGGTTGTTCCACAGGTCGGCGGCCGTGCCGTCCTCCGCCAGCAGGTCGCGGTAGAGAGCCACGGCCTCCTCCAGCCGCCCGGCGGTGAAGGCCTCCAGCGCGCGGCGCTTCAGCGCATCCAGGGTTGCCAGGGTAGACGGGTCCATGGACGGGTTCAGGCCAGCCGGGCTTCGACCTGTTCGCACAGGTAATGGTAGAGGCAGATGTGGACCTGCTGGATCAGCGGGGTGGAGCGCGACGGCACGTCGAGCAGGATGTCGCTCAAGTCCGCCATCTTGCCGCCGCCCTCGCCGGTCATGGCGATGGTGGTCATGCCCAGCCGCTTCGCCACCTCGAAGGCGGCGATGACGTTGCGCGAGTTGCCGCTGGTGGAGATGCCCAGCAGGACGCCGCCCGGCTCGCCATAGGCCTCGGTCTGGCGGGCGAAGACGCTGTCATAGGAGTAGTCGTTGCTCCAGGCGGTCAGGACGGCCGCGTTGGAGCTGAGGCAGATCGCCTTCAGTCCGCGCCGCTCCTTCAGGAAGCGGCCGACCAGTTCGCCGGTGATGTGCTGGGCGTCCGACGCCGATCCGCCGTTGCCGCAGACCAGCAGCGCCTTGTTGGCGCCGAGCGCCGCCGTGACCGCCGCGACCGCCGCCTCGACCCGGGCCGGGTCGAGACTGTCCATGGTGCGCCGCAGGACGTCGATGGCGGCGGTGAGGCAGCCGTGCAGCGAGGGGGCGGAGGTGTCCTGGGTGGCCATGGGCGGAATACCTTTGCGTGACCGATGGTGCGCGGCGGTAGAGAAAGCGGCGGTGGAAGCGGAGAGGCGCTGCGCGCCGTATGCAGCGGGCAGTGCATCCTATGGATCGCGGGGGCCTGTCAACTGCCAGCCGCGCAATGACCGCTTTCCCATACCGCGCGGAACGCTTATTTTCGGTCCCGTGCCCCGGCGGCGGGGCGGAATGCCAAGGGTGGCCAATGACGACGCGGACGGTCCGGCTGGGCCCCCTCAGCGTGAAGATGTACTGCGCGATCGGCATGATCGCCGTGTCCTGGGCACAGCTCGAGGACATGGTGTCGCTGTGCATCTCCCGGCTGCTCGGCACCGATCACACCGAATTCCTGCCCATCGCCTCCAACATGCAGGTCAAGGCCCGTTTCGACGCGCTGAAGGCCATCGCCGGCCTGCGGCTTCCCCCGGACGAGGCCAAGGCCCTGGTCGCCCGCTGCGACGAGGCGCTGGAACTGGGGCGCGAGCGCAACAAGATCCTGCACGGTTCCTGGATCCAGGGTGAGACCGACGATGTCGCCATCCGCCTGAATTACCGCGCCCACGGCCGCATCTCCGCCGACGCCCCGGTCATCTCGGCCCGCGAGATCGCCGAGATCAGCGACCGCATCACCATGCTGACCGAAGGCTTCGCCCAGACCCTGCAGCGCCTGGGCCTGTTCGATCCCAAGAACCCGATGCGCAACCCGACGCGGGGGACGGGCAACGAGACCGCCAAGCCGCCGGAAACGGCGGAGTGAGGCGCGGCGCTTTATCTCCCTGCCGCCACGCCCCCTACCGCCAGGCCTCGAACGGCACCAGCCCGCGGTTGCCCTCGGCCGGGTGGAGCAGCAGGCGGGGGGAGGGGTTCAGGGCGGCGGCGGTGGCGGCGAAGGATCCCGTGCTGATCGCCAGGATGTCGGCCCGCGTCATCACGTGGAAATCCTGCAGATACTCCAGCCCCTCCCAGCGCACCGGGAAGTCGGCCGGGGTGGTCGGGTTGAAACGGGCGAATTCGGGGACCACGCTTGGCTCGTCGGTGGCGACGAACAGCACCGGGTCCTCCAGCGTCGGCCACAGCCCGTCCAGCCAGTCCAGATAGAGCGACAGCGGCGTGTAGTCCTGGTTCCACCAGTCGGTCTGGCGGATGTGCACGGCGACCAGCGTGCGGCCGCGGCGGCGCAGGGCCTCCACCGGCGGTTCCAGGAAACGGTCCCAGCAGGGGCGCGGGGTCAGCCAGGACAGGATGTCAGCCTGCCGCTTCTTCAGCATCGGGTTGACCGGAGAGCCGCCCAGGAACAGGTCGCGGTCGCGGAAGGGATCGGACGCCGGTTCGTCGAAGCCGCGGGCGAAATCCTTGCGCTGCTGCAGCCAGCCCTGGAATTCCGGCAGCACCGACGGGTCCAGCCGCGGATCGTCGAGCGAGAAGAAGGCATGCCCGACCCAGTCGGGGGTCAGGAACTCCATCCCGTATTTCTCGGCATAGAGGCGGACGGCGACATACTCGTTCACCGTCTGGGCGAAGCGCCCATAGGAGCCGAGCGAGGCCATGGTCAGGCAGGGGCGGTCGCGCCGGGCCTCCCGCCGCCGGTTCCAGCCGGGCCCGTCCCCCGGCGGCAGCGAGCGGTCGAAGCGCATCAGCGAATAGGCGATGTAGGAGGGCGAATAGTTGCCCTTCAACGCGATCGAGCGCTGCAGCAGCTCATAGGCGCCGTCGGCGTCGCCCCTGGCCCGGCGCACCTCGGCCAGACCGGCCATCGCCTCGGCATAGTCGGAGCGCGCCTGGATGGCGCAGTCGAAGGCCACTTCCGCCCGGTCGAAATGCCCGCACAGCAGCAATGCCTGCCCCAGATGATAGAGCGTATCGACCGAGCCCGGATCGCGGCGCAGCGCCTCCGCCAGGATCGGCACGGCTCTCGCCGGCTCGCGGTTCTTGCAGGTCGCTATGCCCTGGATCAGCAAGGCGTGGGCGTTTCCGGGATCGGCGGCCAGGATGCGCTCGCAGATCATGGTGCTGATGTCGAGCCAACCCGAATTGCAATAGGTGAGCGCCTGCTGGACGGCATCGGGTACCGCCATCCGCTGTCCAGGCAGGGTTTCGATCTGGATGGGGGCGGCGATTTCGGCGGAGGCGGCCATAAAAGGGTACCCGGAAAGGAGGGCGCGGTTGCCCTGACTTGCACTCGCATCAGCCGGAGGGTCAAGCTGCCTTGTTGCAAGCCTCAGCGATTTCACCGATCTTCCTCCGCCTTCCGGCTCCCCCGATCCGGATGCCCGACCCGCCTCCCGCCCGTCTATTCTCCGGTTCCGGAACAGCACCCGCGCATGACCTCGATACAAGACATCCTGATCCGGGCCGCCGCTCTGCATCAGGCCGGCGACGTCGATTTGGCGGCGAGGCTCTATCGCCTCATCCTGGTCATCGATCCGGCCCATATGGATGCCCTTCATCTGCTGGGACTGCTGAAGCGCCGCTCCGACCAGCGGCATGGGGCGACGATCGTGGCCCGCGCGCTGCGGCTGCAGCCGGACCACCCCAGCGCCTTGATCAACCAAGCCGGCACCTTGATGGCCATGGGCCGGCTGGACGAGGCCATGGCGCATTTCCGCCGCAAGCTGGTGTCGGAGCCGGACTGTCTCCCCACCCTGACGCGCCTGGGGACCGACGCGCTCGCCTGCGGGCGGATCGACGAGGCCGAGCGGCTGCTGCGCCGGGCGACCGCGATGGAATCCGGCGGCGGTGCCTCTGCGGTAACGCTGCGTTGTGCCCTGGAGCGCTGCGCCACCGCCCGCAGCATCCGCGACGATGCGGCCGACCCATCCCTGCCGCCGGGGCTGGTCGTCCGCGGGGTGTTCCGCGACAGCAGCGGCTATGCCTATCTCGTGCGCCGCTTCGTCCAGGAACTGGTGGCGGCCGGGATCACCGTCCGGCTGGTCGACCTGAACTATGGCCACGGGGACAATCTTCCGGACGACGCGATCGACCCGCTGCTGCTCTCCCTCGACCGTCCGGTGCGGGCAAAGGCGGTGCTGTCCATCACCACACCGCCGGCAGTGGAGTGTATTCCCGGGCTGAAAACCATCAATTTCAGCATGTTCGAGGGAGTCGACATCCCGCCTCTGTGGACGGCGCTCGGCCGGCGCCACGACCATGTCCTGGTCGCCACCGACTCCTCGCGTACGGCCTGGCTGCGTGGCGGCCACCCGCATGACCGCATCCACATCTGCCCCGCCGGGGTGGATGACATCGATCCCGGCGGCATCACTCCCACCGTCATCACCGACCATATGGGCCGCCGCTTCGCCGATTACCCGGTCCGCATCCTGAACGTCTCCGACTTCAACGACCGCAAGAACCTGGACGGGCTTCTCCGCGTTTGGGTGCGGGCGACGCGGCGGGAGGACCCGGCCGCCCTGCTGTTGAAACCCGGCAAGGGTGGCGGGATCGCCAACAGAGTCGGCGAGTTGCTGAAACAGGTGGCGGCGCAGGTCGGGCGGCCGCTGACGCAGGTGGCGCCCATCTTCCTGGTGGAGGGCAAGCTGTCGGATGCGGCGATGATGTCGCTCCATGCCGCCTCGACCCATTACTGGAGCATGTCGCACGGCGAGGGCTGGGACCTGCCGATGGCCCAGGCCGGGGCGATGGGGCTGACCCTGCTGGCGCCCGACCACAGCGCCTACCATGCCTATCTGGACGGGCGGGTGGCGCACATGATCCCCAGCGCCGTCACCCCCGGCATCGGCGCCTATGCCGGCCAGAGCTGGTGGAGCCCCGACGAGGACGAGGCCGCCCGGCTGCTGCGCGCGGTCATCGACGACCCCGCCGGCACCCGCCGCTCGGCCCAGGCCCATCTGCTGGAGCATTTCAGCTGGCAGGCCGCGACCCGCCGGCTGATCGCCCTGCTGCGGGAGCTGGACGCGCTGTGACCGTCTCCGCTCCCACCCCATCCAACCCCGGCCTCCGCCTGCCGGACCCGGTCACGCTCTTCTGCTGCCTGGCCCCGCCTGAATACTACCGCCGGCCGCTGTTCTCGGAGCGGGAGGTGTTCTGCGGGCCCGACTGTCCGACGGTGGAGACGGGCGACGGCTTCGCCTCGCTGAACACCCCGCCCGGCGAATATGATCTGACGGCCGTCGTCGCCCGGCTGCCGGCGCACCAGCGTCCGGAACTGATCGTGGTGAAGGCCGATGCCACCCGGCGCAACCTTCCCCGCGGGCTGGACCGGCTGCCGGGCACCAAGGTGCTGCTGGTCGGCGACACCCATCACTTCGCCGCTCCCTTGCGCAGCCTGCTGGCCTATGGCGCGATGGAGGACTTCGATGCGGTGATGCTCGACCATACCCGCCAGCACGCTTATCTCTTCCTGGAGGCGGGGTTCGAGCGGGTCTATTGGGTCCCGGCGGTGGATTACGCGCTGCGACGGCGCGACATTCCCCCGGCCCCCGACCGCCCGCTCACCTTCGTCGGGCAGATCGGCGCCTTCCATCCCTGGCGCCGCCATGTGCTGGAGCGGCTGAGCGCAGCCGGGCTGCCGCTGCTGGGCATGCGGGCCGAGCCGGAGAGGGCGGCCGACGTCTATGCCGCCTCGCAGGTCACGCTGAACGTTTCGCTGAACGGCGACCTCAACCTGCGCGTCTTCGAGGCGCTGGGCGCCGGCGGCTTCCTCGTCACCGACGCGCTGTCGCCCGATGCCGGACTGGAGCGCTGCTTCACCCCCGGCCGCCATCTCGCGACATACCGCTCGCCCGACGAGCTGGTGGAGCTGGTGCGCCATTATCTCGACCACCCGGACGAGGCGATGGCGATCCGCCGGGCAGGCCAGGCGCATCTGCTGGAATTCCACAGCCCGCAGGTCAAGCGCGCCCAGTTCTTCGCCGCCGTGTTCGACGACCGTGTCGATCCGGCGCTGGAGGTCCGCGGGGAGCGGCGCGGGCTGGCGCCGCTGCCGGCCCGGAGCGTCGGTTTCCGCCGCCGCCTCGCCGCCTATGAGGCGCTGCAGCGGCTGCAACTGACGGCGTCGCGGCTGACCGTCCACGCAGACGGGCAGGACGAAACTGGACGCGGCTTCGCAGCCGACCTGCGGGCCATGGCCCGTGACCTGCCCCGCGTGGTCTTCGCGGATCCGGACGCGGGTTCCGAACCGGTTGCCCTGCCGCTGCCGCCATCCGCCGACCGGGTGCGGGACGAGGCGGTGACGCTGCTGCCCTGGCCCGACCGGGCGGAGACCGACCGGCGGATGGCCCGGCTGCCCGGCGCCTCCGTCCTCTGTCCCACCCTGTCGTCGCGCGACCATGCCGCGGCAGCCGCCCATCTGGCCGGCTGGGGTTTCGTGCCGACCGAACCCGGCGGCATCCTGTTCCAGTGCGCCGACGCCCTGCGCTATGCCGGCCGCTCGCTGTCCGACCCGGTCCTGGCGGCGGAACTGGCGCCGGAGCTGCGGCATGCCCGCCTCGCGGCGCTGGAGCCGATGCTGCGGACCGCCGAACAGTTCATCGGCGTCGCCCGGCTGGCCGCCCGCTTCGGCGAGAATGGCCTGACGGAGCGGTTCCTGCTGCGCGCCGTCGGGCTGGACCGCCAGCAGCCGGATGCGCTCGCCGGGCTGGCCCGCCTGTGCGCGGCGGGTGGGCGCCCGGTGGAGGCCGCCATCTATCTCGGCGAGGCCTGCCGTGCCGCCCGGCTTGCCGGCCCGGCCGATCCGGCCCCGGACCTCGACGAGGCCGCGCTTGCCGCTTCGGCCGGCGACCATCCGGGGCTGGAGCGTTACCGCGCGCTGTTCCGGCAGGCGGCGGCGCCTTCGACCGGTCGGCCCCGCCGCATCCTGGTGGTCACCAACCTGTTCCCGCCGCAGGAGTTCGGCGGCTACGGCCGCAAGCTGTGGGAGTTCTCGGCCGAGCTGATCCGCCGCGGCCACACGGTGAAGGTGCTGACCGCCGACATGCCCGACCTCTCCCGTCCGGGCATCGCCGGGACCGAGGACATCGAGGCGCATGTCGACCGTTCGCTGACCCTCTACGGCTATTGGCGGGGCGGGCGCGCCTTCACCCACGACGACCCGGCCCACTGCGCCGCCCTGATCCGCGCCAACATCCGCCGCGTGCTGGAGACCGCCCGCGACTTCCGCGCCGACGCCTGTCTGGTCGGCAACCTCGACATGCTGGCGACCGAGTTCCTCGACCCGCTGACCCGGCAGATGGGCGTCCCGGTTCTGCATTGCCTGGGCAACCAGCATCCCGGCTACGCGCCGGAGGCGGCCCCCCGCTCCCCGCTCTACCGCGCCGGGCCGGCCAGCGGCTGGGTGGCGGAGCGGCTGGCGGCCGGCGGCTACGGCCTGCCCGCCACGGTGATCCATCCCGGCGCCCGCGTCGATTACTTCCACCGCGCGGTGATGCCTTCGTTCGACCGGCTGCGCATCGCCTTCGCCAGCCTGTTCGTCAACTACAAGGGGCCGCAGACGCTGGTCAACGCGCTGGGGCTCCTGCACCGCGAGGGCGTCGACTTCGACTGCACCTTCGCCGGGGAGGCGCCGGACGCCGACCTCGCGGCCCGCTGCCGCGACTTCGTGGAGCGCAACGGCATGGCCGGCAAGGTGCGCTTCACCGGCTTCCTCGATCGCCGCGGCCTGTCCGACCTGTTCGCCCGCTGCAACGTCCTGGTCTTCCCCAGCGTCTTCCAGGAGCCCTTCGGCATCTCGCAGGTGGAGGCGATGGCCGCCGGCCTGACCGTGATCGGCAGCGGCACCGGCGGCAGCGGCGAGGTGCTGCGCGACGGCGTCGACGGCCTGCTGTTCAAGGCGGAAGACCACGAGGCGCTCGCCGACCGCCTGCGCAGCCTGGTCGGGGACCGCGCCGCCTGGCTGCGCATGGCCCTGTCCGGCCGCGACCGTGCCCGCGACTTCACCGTCGCCCGCTCCGTCGACCGCATCGAGGTGGTCTTCGAGGAACTGATCGCGCAGAAGGAATGAGCGGAGGGAACCGCAGCGCGTCGTCCGCGGTCCATTGGCCGGTGGAGAAAAAAGGTCCGGGCTCCCCTCCCCTTTCGATTGGGGGATGAAAGGTTGTAGAGTGGCGGAGCCGCAGCCCGCGGCGCGGATTCCCTTGCGGCCATGACCACCATTCTCCCAGACCCGTCAGACGCTCCGGCCGGTGCCGTGCCCGCCTGTTCCTGCCTGCTGTGCAACGCAACAAGCTGGGGCGGCGACTGGAGTGCCGCGCCCATCGCCGCAGGGTTGGACGGAACGTCGCAAGGCGCGCTGCCGCAGGGCGCCGCCTCGTCCACCGTCCAGGCCCTGCTGGCGACGGGAACGCCGCGCTGGGGCAGCGGCGGGGTCGGCAGCGGGGCGACGGTCACCTACAGCTTCATGGAGCAGGCGCCGTCCTACGCCTCCGGTTCGGACACCACCGGCTTCGCGCCGCTGTCCGCCACGCAGCGCGACGCGGTGCGCCAAGCCTTCGCCGCCTGGAGTTCGGTCGCCAACATCTTCTTCGTCGAAACCTCCGACAGCGCCAACAGCGGGCAGGGCGGGTCGATCCGCATCGGCACCAACCGGCAAAGCTCCAGCGCCGCCTACGCCTATTATCCGACAGGGTCGCTCTATGACGGCGGCGGCGACATCTATCTCGCCAACAACACCTCGACCAACACCAGCCCGACGCCGGGTACCTACGGCTACCTGACCATCCTGCACGAGATCGGGCACGCCATCGGGCTGAAGCATCCCGGCAACTACAACGCCACCGGCGGCGGGGGCGAGCCGCCCTACCTGTCCTCGACCGAGGACAATTACCGCTACACGCTGATGTCCTACAACCGGCACCCCAGCCTGGGGTTGAGCGGGCTGGCGACGGGACCGGCGCTGTACGACATCGCGGCGGCCCAGTACCTGTACGGCGCCAACACCGACACCCGCATCGGCGACGACCGCTATGCCTTCGGCAGCAACACCGTGGCCGTCAGCCAAGCCATCTGGGATACCGGCGGCACCGACAGCATCGACGCCGGCGGGCAGGCGTCCGCCGTCACCATCGACCTGACCCCCGGCGCCTTCAGCTCCATCGGTCCCAACGGCTCGGGCGGGCTGGCGGTGGGCAATGTGGCGGTCGCCGCCGGCGTCACCATCGAGAACGCCATCGGCGGCAGCGGCAACGACATCCTGATCGGCAATTCCGCCAACAACCTGCTGATCGGCGGCGAGGGCTCCGACACGCTGACCGGCGGGGCCGGCGACGACACGCTGCAGGGCAACGGCGGCAGCGACACCGCGGTCTACAACGGCAGCCGCTCCTCCTATACCGTCACCGTCACCGCCGACGGCGCCACCATTTCTGGCGGCGGCGAGGGCACCGACACGCTGACCGACGTCGAATTCGCCCTGTTCGCCGACACCCGGATCAGCCTGACGCCCCCGGCGGTCACTGCCAAGGCCGGCCGGGTTTCCATCGGCTCCTCGATCACCATCGCCAGCCTGGTGACGGCGACCGATCCGGCCGGCGGCCTCGTCACCCAATATGAGCTGGTCGACAACACCAGCGGCGCCGGCTCCATCATGGTCGGCGGGGTGGCTCAAGGAACCGGCGCCGTGGTCTCGCTGAGCGCCGCCGCCTTCGCCGGCGTCACCTTCGCCGCGTCCTCCCTGACCAGTCTCGACGAGCTGTCGGTGCGCGCCTACAACGGCGTGGCGTGGAGCCGCTGGATCGGTTTCATCGTCTCCTCCCGCCCGGCCAACCGGCCGCCGACCGTCCAGGGCGACAAGACCCTGACCGCCCTGGAAAGCGGGCCGGCCATCGCTCTCGGCATCGACCGGCCGAGCGACCCGGACGAAGGCGATAGCATGACGGTGACGCTGACCCGGCTGCCGACCGCCGGCACGCTGCGGCTGGCCAACGGCACCGCCGTCACCGCCGGGATGACGCTCGGCACCGCCGATCTGGCCGGCCTGACCTATCAGGCGCCATCCGGCACCCCGTCGTCGCCGGGCTCCTTCGCCTACACCGTCACCGACAGCCAGGGCGCGGTCAGCGGCCAGACCGTGACCCTGCGGGTGACCCCGCTGGCCGAGACGATGGCCGGCTTCGATCCGCTGGCCTATCTCGCCTCCAATCCCGATCTCGCCGCCGCCTTCGGCAGCGACGAGACGGCCGCGCGCGAGCATTACCTGCGCTTCGGCCGGGCGGAAGGGCGGGCGCCCCAGTCCTTCGATCCGCTGGCCTATCTGGCAGCCAACCCGGACGTGGTCGCCGCCTATGGCTACGACCGCAAGGCCGCGACCCAGCATTATCTCGCCTTCGGCCGGCGCGAGGGGCGCTCGACCGGCAGCTTCGATCCGCTAGCCTATCTGGCGGCGAACCGCGATCTGGCCGCCGCCTTCGGCACCGACACCGTCGCCGCCACCCGCCATTACCTGACCCTCGGGCAGCGGGAGGGACGCAGCACCCGCTTCGACGCCTTCGGCTATCTGGTGTCGAATTCCGATCTGTCCGCCGCCTTCGGTCTGGATCCGGTGGCGGCGACCCGCCATTACCTGACCATGGGCCGGGTCGAGGGGCGCAGCATCACCTTCGACAGCCTGGGCTATCTGGCCGCCAACCCCGATCTGGCCGCAAGCTTCGGCACCGACACCGCCCAGGCGGCCCGGCATTACCTGTCCTACGGCCGGCGGGAGGGGCGCAGCAGCAGCTTCGACGCGCTCTCCTACCTGGCGGCGAACCGCGATCTGGCAGCAAGCTTCGGCAACGATTCCACACGGGCGGAGGAGCATTACATCCGCTTCGGCCGCCTGGAGAACCGCAGCACCAGCTTCAACTCCCACGACTATCTGCTGGCCAACCCGGACCTGCTGAGCGTCTTCGCGGGCAGCGAGCAGCAGGTGAAGCTCTATGTCGTGCTCTACGGCAACACGCCGCGGCGCGACGCCGCCGGTTTCGATGCTCTGAGCTATCTGGCCGCCAATCCGGATCTGGCAGCAACCTTCGGCACCGACACCGCGGCGGCCACCGCCCATTACCAATCCGCCGGTCAGGCGGACGGGCGTCCGACCCGGTTCAACGCGCTCGCCTATCTGATGGCCAACCCCGACCTCAGCGCCGCTTTCGGCAGCGACCAGCAGAAGGCGCTGATCCATTTCATCACCTACGGCCGCAACGAGTCCCGTCCCAACCCGATCGGCTATGTCCGCCCGCAGTCGGCTGGGCTCGCCATGGCGGGCGACGGGCTGCTGGCCGCCGCGATGGGGGGATAGGGCGCGATTGCCGCCTCCTGATCGGCTTCCGTCAGGGCGGTTTCCCTCAGGCCGGGCTCCGTTCTGGGCCGGCCGTGGAGGTGCGTCGCCGCGGCAGGCAGCCGGCTGAACAGAAGGTCCACCTGGACGCAGCGGCCCGCCCGGTCGAAGGTCGGATGGTTGGTTCCGGCAAGGCCGAATCCGTGCCCGGCAAGATGCTCGACGACGGCATGCGCCAGCGGCTGGCCGTCGTACAGCGGCAGGAAGGAGACCTCGACATACACATGGTCGACGGCCGCGAGCAGGCGCCCGGCCCCCTGCAGGGCCTGCAGTTCGCCGCCCTGCACGTCCAGCTTCAGCAGGACGGGGCGGACGAGGTCGTCGGGAGCGATCAGTTCGTCCAGCGGGCGGACCGGCACCGTGATCGTTCCAACCGCTTCCGACCCGGGAGCGAAATCCGTCTGGCCTCCGGCGATGGGCAGCAGCGACGAGCAGTCATGACGCCGCGAGACGTGCAGCGGCGCGTTTGCCGTTCCGGCGCCGGCGGCCACCCGGTGCAGCCGCACGCGCGCGCTGTCCGCGAACAGGCGGGTGAAGACGGCGGCGGCGGCCGGCAACGGCTCCACGGCATGGATGGCGGCGTTCCGGTACAGCGAGGCGGCAAGCAGGGAGAACTGGCCGGTGTTGGCGCCGACGTCGATGACGGTGGCGACGGGCAGGGCGCCGAGGATGGTGCGGTGTTCGATGGCCGCCGCCACGCCGAAGCGCAGGCCGCGGCGGAATGCCGGATTGCCCAGCAGGCGGGCCAGCTTGCGCGCCTTGCGCCAGAATGCACCGCCCATCGACGCTCCGCCCACCCGGCTCATGCCGGTTCGCCGCTGTTCCGGTGGCGGTCCGCGGTGTTCCAGGACTGCGCGTAGCCGATCCCGAGGATCGTCGCCAGCATGGCGGCGATGGCCGGCATCTGGGCACTGAAGTCGACCAGTCCATGGGCGCCCAGCAGCGTCGCGGCGCCGAGCGCCGCCGCGGGATAGATCCCGTCGCGCCGGCGCACGATCAGCCCGCGCACGCACACCCCGAAGATGACGGCCAGGCACAGATAGAAGAGGGCGGCTGCCGGCAGGCCCAGATCCAGTGCCATTTCCAGCGGAATATTGTGCGCGTAATCCCAATCGACCGCACGGGGCAGCGACGCGTCGCGGTACAGACGGAAGGTCGGGGTGAAGGCGCCGAGCCCGGTGCCCGTCAGCGGCGTGTCCTCAATGGCGCGCATCGTCAGGTGGTATGCGTTGAGCCTTTCCTCGTCATAGTCCTGGGTGCTCTCGTTGGCCAAACGCTGCACCATCCTGTCGCCGCTCACGCCCAGGACGGCGAAGCCCATCCCCAGCACCAGGAGGGCCGACAGCAGCCCCGTCCGCGGACGCACGATCCTGCCGGTCACGAGCGCGATCATGAGAACGGCCAGTGCGGCGCCCGTGCTGATGAAGGCGCCGCGCGAATGCGACAGCAGCAGCGCCGACCCCAGGATCGCCAGGGCCATCAGATAGGGCAGGGCATGGACCAGGAAGGTCTCCGCCATTTCATAGGCGCGCGGAGCGCTCGGGCGGGAGGACGGCCGCAGCGCGTGCAGGAACAGCGCGAAGCAGAACACCATGCCCAGGCCGGCATAAGCGCCGTAGGCGTTGCGGTTGACGAAGGTCGAGGTCAGGTCGTCGACGTAGGCCCACTTGCTCATCCACAGGATGGTCTTGGCGCCGGAAAAATAGGCGGCCAGCCCGTAGACGGCGTACAGCGTGCTGGCGGCGGCCATCAGGACCAGCGCCTCCCTTGCGCGCTTCCGGTCGCAGGCGAGTTGCACGGCAAGCCAGAAGATGCCGCCATAGGTCGCGAGCCGCAGGATCGCCGCGCGTGTCATCGCCGGATCGGCGGACACCATTCCGGCCGCCTCGCCCCCGCCGACGGCCTCCAATGCCGGCTGCGCCGCCATCCACAGGGGGTGCCACAGTTCCGAGGGAAGCAGGGAGGATGCCTGCGCGCAAGCCCAGGCCAGCACCATCGCGAAAGGCACGGCCACCGGCCACAGGCGGCGGAAGGACAAGGGGGCCTGTGCCTTCCCGACCGCGGCCAGCACTCCCCAGAACCCGCACAGAAGCCCGACCGCCACGGCCATCATGCTCCACGCCCAGGGGCGGTTGGCGCCCAGCGGGAGGGGCGCAAGCAGGACGACGATCATCAGCAGGCGAAAAATCAGCGTGTTTCCCGTCAAGTGTGCAAAGTCTCCAACAGTCCTGCGTGATCGTTCCCAAGACCGCCGCATCATACCCGCAAAGGAGGTGCCGTGCCTACCGCCATCGGCGGAACCGGCTAGCCGGGAGGCGTGCTTCGCCGCTCGAAGGAAGCGCAGTCTCTTGGGCAGGCTGCCGGGCCTTCCCAGAGGGGACCGGCAGAAATCATGCCGCCGCACATTTCAGGAATGAAATAGATTGAGTCAAATTTAATTTACACCAAAGCAGGAGTCTTGTCGCGGAATGCCCTTGCAGGTAGTAAGTCTTTTCATCTTCCGCCAATTCCAGCGAGGCGCGCCCGCGTGACCAGTCGTGAGGCTACCGTTCATCCGATGCTGAAGACGTTGGGTTACCCGGTCCAGTTGGCCCGCCTGCGCCGAATGCGGCATGTCGCGCTCCTGACCTCCGACCTAGTCATGCTGCTGGTCGCGTTCGGCTTGGCGGCGTTGCCGTCGCTGGCCGTGAACGAATGGATCCTGAAGCGGCCGTTCCTGGATGTGTTCGGCGAGGACACGGCGCTGCGCCTGATCCAGTTCGGCGGGTTCGGCATCGGTCTGGTCCTCTGGCTGCTCACCCGGGGCCATTACCGTCAGCGCCTGCCTTTCTGGACCGAGGTGAAGCACATCGTCCTCGGCTGCATCCTGATGCTTCTGTGCGACGGCTTCCTGATGTTCGCGCTCAAGGCGGACTTCTCCCGCCTTTGGCTGGTCCTGACCTGGATGGTTTCGGCGGCGGTCCTTCCGCTGGGCCGCCGGGTGGTGGCCGCGCTTCTCGACGCCTGCGGCTGCTGGCGCATCCCGGTTCTGATCGTCGGCAGCGGCGAGGAGGCCGACGATGCGAGCTACGCGCTGCGGTCGGAACCGTCCCTCGGCTACGACATCCTCGGCACCGTCCCGCTGTCGGCCCTGCTCGACACCGTCACCGGCCGCTCCTGGGCGGCTCTGTATGAAACGCACAGGGCGCAGCTGGTGGTTCTGGCGCTGTCCAGCGCCGAATGCGTGGAGGACAGCGACCTGATCACCGATCTGGTGTGCGAAGGACTGCCCTTCGCCATCGTGCCGCCGCTGCGCGGGCTGCCGGTGCTCGGATTCGACCGGTTCTACTTCTTCAGCCACGACATCATGATGATGATGGCGCGGAACAATCTGGCGCAGCCGATGAGCCGCGCGCTGAAGTTCTGCTTCGACTTCGTCGTGGCGGTCCTGCTCATGGTGCTGCTTCTGCCGCTGTTCGCCGTTTTCGCCGCCCTGATCGTGAAGGATGGCGGCCCGGTTCTGTACGGGCACCGGCGGATCGGCTGCAACGGCCGCCCCTTCACCTGCCTGAAGTTCCGCACCATGGTCGGCGACAGCGACCGCATCCTGCGCGAGCTGCTGGAGCGCGATCCGGCGGTCCTGGCCGAATGGCGGAGCAGCTTCAAGCTGAAGAACGATCCCCGCGTGACCAGGATCGGACGCTTTCTGCGGGCCAGCAGCCTGGATGAGCTGCCGCAGCTCCTGAACATCCTGCGCGGCGAGATGAGCCTCGTCGGTCCGCGACCGGTGACGGCGGACGAGCTTCACAAATACGGGCGCGACCTGGCCTTCTATCTGCAGGTGCGTCCGGGCATGACCGGGCTCTGGCAGGTGAGTGGCCGGAACGACAGCAGTTACGATCAGCGGGTCCGCAGCGATGCCTGGTATGTCAGGAACTGGTCCCTGTGGCACGACATCGCCATCCTGGCCAAGACCGTCCCGGTCGTGCTGCGGCGCGTCGGCGCCTATTGATACCCGGCGCAGGCGTCGTCCAGCACGCCGAGGAAGCGCGGCCCGATCCGGTCGATGTCGAATGTCCGGTGCGCGTATCCGACCTGCCGGTCCGCACAGGACATGCGCAATGCGGAGTCGGCGTGGAGGCGCCGCGCGGCGGCGAGGAATCCCATGTCGTCGCCCGCATCGACGCAGAGGCCGGCCCTCTCGCGCTCCACCAGCCGGCGCGCCAGGTTGGCCGCCGGCAGTGCGCCGAGGATCGGCCGTCCGGCGCAGAAATAGCTGTACACCTTGGACGGGACGGACAGCGCCCCCGCATAGGATTCCAGAAGCAGCACCTGCACGTCCGCCGATGCCAGCACGTCCGACAGCTGGCCGACCGGCTGGAAATCCAGCAGGACGAGGTTGTCGAGCCCCTCGGCGGCCTTCACGTCCTCCAGCCAGCGGCGTCCCAGCCCTTCGCTGACGACCACGACCCGGACGCGCGGGTCGTCCCGCCAGGCACGCGCCAGATTGGCGAGATGCGCCGGGTTGTGCTTCATCCCCAGGGTGCCGCTGCACAGGAACACGAAACGGTCGTTCAGCCCATGCGCCCGGCTCCAGGCGTTGTCCTTCGGGCGGGGCCTGATCTCGCCGTAGGGAGCCCAGTTCTCCACCACGGTGCAGTGCGGATGGTTGACCCCGCGGGTCGACAGGGTCGGGAGGAAATCCGGCGAAATGACCACCAGCCCCGCCGACTGCCGCATCGTGCCGAACTCCGTCCGCTCCAGCAGGCGCAGGGCCGCCCAGCGCAGGGGCCTCGGCTTGCGCTTCAGGATTTCCTCGGCCCCGATGGTGAAGATGTCCTGCACCCAGTACACCAGCGGCACGCCGTCCCGCTTCAGGCGCTTCAGCAGGCGTGCCTGAGTCGCCGGCGGCGTGTTGCCCGACAGGACGACGTCCGGGCGGAAGGCGGCGATGCGTTCGGCCAGATGGCCGCCATAGGCGTGATCGTGCAGCCAGCGCCGGTGCAGGACGTATTTGTCCAGCCGCCGGCCGATGCCGACCCCTTCGACCGCGAAGCCGGGGGGGTCGTCGGCGCTCCGCATCAAACGGCCGCGCGGGGCCTCCGATTCCGAGGCGTAGAGGTGCAGGACCTGGTTCCCCTCGGCTGCGAGCCAGCGGCTCAGCTGAAGCGGGAAGATGTGACCGGCATAGTCATGCACCAGGATGCGCCGTCCGCCACGGCGGACGGGCGGCATCGCAGGCAGCGTCGCGGATGCCGGAATGTCCAGGAGAAGGGTCACCGGTTTCCTGCGCCCCGGTTGATGTGTCCGATGCCGCCCGAAATGCTGGCGCTCAGAGCCTGTTTGAAAAGCCCGTCGGCCAACATTCAACGCCTTTCCATCGTCATTCCCGCGAAGGCGGGAATCCAGCTATTCCGCGCTGTTTCCTGGGGTAAAGCCTGGATCCCCGCCTTCGCGGGGATGACGGATCAGGAAAAGGGCGGAACATAATGGACGTTTTCAAACAGGCGCTCAGGTCGGGCTGGTTGGGGCCGGGTTGAAGGGGGGGATGACCGGCTGATTGTTGTTATTGTTATTGTTATTGTTATTATTATTGTTGTTGTTGTTGTTGCCCTGGTTCTGGTTGTTGTTCTGGTTGTTGTTTTGGCTGATGCTCGGCTGGGCGTTGTTGTTCGTCCGGTTCAGGATTTCCGAGACCTGGGTGGCGTTGGTCGGGTTGCTCTGCGCCAGATTGTTGTTCTGCGATGCCTGGACCAGTTCGCGCGTCACCGCCTGAGTCACGGTCGGCGCCGCGGCAATGACCGCCTGGCTGCTCGCCGCCTTGTAGGAGTTGTCCATGGCGCTGATCGCCGCCTGGGGCGACGACTGGTAGACGGCGGGGGTGCTGGCGATCTGGACCGTAGCAACGGCGATCGATGCCACCGCCTGCGGGTTCAGGCGCTGCACCTCCGGATTGACGATGATGCGGGCCGCCGTGGTCGCCACCTGGAGCGTCTGCTGCGGCGCGCCCTGGGTGACCGGCTGCTCCTTCACCGCCTGGACCGCCACGGTGGCGACCTGAACGGCGGCGGCCGGGGCGGCCGCCAGAACCTTTTCCGCGGCGCTGACCGCCTGGTTGGCGATCGTGGCGACCAGGGTCGGGTTGTTGGTCGTGCTGGCCGCCTGGACCGCGGAGGACGCCAGATTGGCCGTGGCCTCCGGAGCGAGCCGCTGCACGTCCGGCTGGACGAAGATGCGGGCGGCGATGGTCACCACGGTCGTCACCTGCTGGGGCGATCCCTTGGAGACCGCGTCGGTGCGCACGCTTTCTACCGCGACCGTAGCGATCGTCACCGCGGCCTGGGGATTGGTCTTCAGGATGCGCTCGGCCGCGGCGACCACGCCGGTCGCCAGTTCCGCCGTCCGTTGCGAGTTTCCGCCGCTCAGGGTGGCGATGGCCTGGCTCACCGCGGCAGGGTTGCCGGACTGGATGGCCGCCTGCAGCGCCGGGGGCAGGTTGACCGCGCCCGCGGCGGCGGCCCCCCCATTGGCCCCCCCGTTGGCCGCGCCATTCTGGGCCGTCGCCGGCATGGCCGGCAGGACACCGACCAAGGCGACCATCGCGAGCGTCAGAACACTGCCCCTGCTCAACATCCGTCCCTCCACAATTCGCATTCGCCGCGCACTGGTGGCCCCGGCATGCTTCCCAGCGATGATCCTGCCCCCGTTACTAGCATAATCCGGCGGCGGCGCGAACCTGGATTGATTACCACCGTCGCCGGAGCTTCCCCCGGTTGTGGATCAGATGCGCCGCTGCATCACCCGGACGATGTCGCCGGGCAGGATCGGCGTCCGTTCGTTGGCCCGGTATTCATGCTGCTCGCCGTTGACGGTGCGGACCAGGACGACGTCGCCTTCCCAGGCGCGGTAGTCGTACCCGCCGGCGCGCGCCACGGCGCTCAGCACCGTCAGGCCGTTGGTGTAGGGGAACTCTCCGGGCTGGCGGACCTCCCCCAGCACATAGAAGGGGCGGAAGGTCTGCGCCTCGACCGCTGCCTTGGGATCCTGCAGATAGGCGTCCTTCTTCAGGTGGTCCTCGATGCGCTTGGACAACTCCTTCGCCGTGATTCCGCTGGCGGCGACATTGCCGATCAGCGGCAGCGACAGGTTGCCGACCGGGTCGATCGTGAAGTCACCGGACAGCCCCGTCTCGCCGAACACGATCAGCCGGACACGGTTGCCCGGCTCGAGCAGATAGCCTTCCGCCGGGTTGCCGGGCTTCATGGGCGCCTGTTCCGACGGCAGGCCCGGCGTCACCGCGCAGCCGCCGAGAAGGACGCCGGCTAGGGCACTGGCCATGACGAGACCGCGCAGAGGTTTCGCGTTGAGGAACGGCAGCATGGACGACGAACTCTCCACTATGAGAAAACCATTGGGGGAGGCGCACCACCGGAACGGCGCGTCGGGGATCGGCATGGCGCCCTTATACCTCAATATCGTCATTGAAACGAGTGGTTGATCCCTTATCGCGTGCAGGTGACATGAAGCTTTTTGCAACCATGCGGTCCTGGTTTCCGGCCCGCCCGCCGGGGAGAGGCGACGGCCGCATGCCGGCGCCCAGCGTCCCGGACGGCGTCTGCGCCTATGCGATCGGCGACATCCACGGCGAGCGCAAGGTGCTCGACAGCATGCTCGCCGCCATCGCCGGGGATGCCGAGCGGCGGCGGGGCGACGGGTTGGGCGTCGTCGCCGTCTTCCTGGGCGACTACATCGACCGCGGCATGGACAGCTGCGGCGTGCTCGACCGGCTGTGCCGCGAGCCGCTTCCCGGCGTGGAGTGCCACTTCCTCCTGGGAAACCATGAGGCGGCGATGCTCGACTTCATCGAGGATCCCGTCCGTGCCTCGGAATGGCTGAACTACGGTGGGGCCGAGGCGCTGGGCAGCTACGGCATCCGCGCCTCGGTCGGGACCAGCGACCCCTCCCGCTGCAAGGCGCTGCGCGATTCGCTGCTGGAACGCCTCCCCGACGAGCATCTGGCTTTTCTGAAGGCGTTGAAGCCGATGGTGGTGCTGGGCGACTACGCCTTCGTCCATGCCGGCGTCCGGCCGGGCAGGCCCCTCGCCCGCCAGCGGACGGACGACCTGCTGACCATCCGCGAGCCTTTCCTGTCCTGGCTGCGCCCGCACGAGAAAATGATCGTGCATGGGCATACCGTGACCCAGTCGCCGGAGGTGACGGCAACCCGGATCGGGATCGACACCGGCGCCTATGCCACCGGGGTGCTGACCGCCCTGGTGTTGTGCGGCGCCGGACGCAGCTTCATTCAGGTGGGCGCCTGATCCGGCCGGGCGCCGGGCTCCGATGCGGGTCTTTCCCGATCGCCCGCGCCCCCGCCCGTGTTCCTCCAACCGAAGCCCCTCCGGCACCCGCCCTCCGTGTGCTCCTTCCCGAGCGGGCGGTGCCCGTGGAGGGCGGGTGCCGGGGGGAAGTGATGAACTGTGGATGTGCCCGTGCGCTCCAATACACGCTAGTGGATAGTGCAAGGGCTCTGATATATACCTCGAAAGAATTTAGCCAAAGGTATGGGGGCATTGGCGCTATGGCTGTGGTCTTTGCTGCTTTTTCCGCTGTTTCGGCCTCGTCCATGCATCCGGCCTTGCGGTCGGAGCGGCGGTGGAGCAGCGGGCTTCTGGGCTGCGCCGCCCTTGCGCTGGGGATTGCCGCCTGCACACCGTCCTGGGCCCAGGTCTCCGGCCAGACCGCTCCCGGGCAGGACCCGCGCAAGGCGCACTCCGGCGCCAAAGTGACCACGGAAACCAACACCGGCACGGAAGACGAACGCCGCAAGGACGATTCCGAGCGGATGCATGATGCCTACGACCCCAAGGGCATCGAACTCGGAAGCTTCCTGCTGCTGCCGAAGGTCGAGCTGGACAGCGCCTACAACAGCAACGTCTTCGCCCAGAACTCCGGCGCCAAGTCCGACTTCCTGACCACCCTCCGTCCCGAATTCAAGCTGCGCTCGCGCTTCGACGAGCACATGCTGAATTTCTCGGGCATGGTCGAGAAGGTCAAGTACCGCCGGTTCGACAGCGACGACCAGGTGAACGCCCAGGCGGACATCGACGCGCGTTACGACATCGGCGCCGCCACGGAAGCCAACGCCTTCCTCCAGGGCTATGCCCGGCACGAGGACCGCGGCAGCCCCGACGAGGCGGGCGGCACCAAGCCGACGCCGACGAAAGGCCTGACGCTGCGGTCGAACGTGAAGCACCGCTTCGGCAAATACGCCGTGGTGGGCGGCATCGACGCCGACCGCCGCGTTTTCGAGAATGTGCCGGGGGCGAGCAACTCGGTCATCCGCAACGAGGACCGCGACCGCTGGGAAGTCGCCGGGCGCCTGCGCGGAAGCTACGAGATGTTCCCGGGCTATGCCGCCGTCAGCGAGGTTTCGGCGAACACCCGCCGGTACGATTCCAAGTCCGACCGCAACGGTCTGGACCGCGACAGCTACGGCTACCGCGCGGAGGCCGGTATCGGTGTCGACATCAGCCAGCTGCTGCGCGGCGACTTCCTGGTCGGCTACTTTCAGCAGAACTACAAGGACTCCCGCCTGAAGGACCCGGCGGGCCTGTCGGTGCGGGCGACCTTCAACTGGACGCCCGACAAGCTCACCATCGTCGTGCCGTCGCTGGAGCGGTCGGTTTCGGAGACCATCACCCAGGGCGCATCGTCCCTGGTGCGCACCACGGGGTCGGTGATCGTTCGCCACGAGGCGCAGCGCAACCTGATCCTGACCGGCATCGCCTCCGTCTCGCGGGACGAGATGGAAGGCGTGAAGGGCCAGGATGCCTGGGTCTATGAAGGCCGCATGCGCGCCACCTATGCTTTTACCCCAGAATTGTTCGTGGCGGGTGAGGCAGCTTACAGGCGCAAGGATTCCGAGTTGGAGACGTCCTCCTACCGGCAGACGCTGTTCTTCATCCGGCTCGGGGCGCAGCTTTGACGGGAATCTGGTCTGGAGTTCTGTGGTGAGTCTTTTGAACCTCGTTAGGCCGTCGGAGCGCGAAGCCGCGACCGTCCCGGATGCCGATTTCCAGGAGGCGTTTCGAAAGAGCGTCCGATGGGCCTGGCGGGTCCTGTGGCGCGGCAAGTTCCTGATCCTCGCCGTCCTGATGGCGGCGCTGGTTCCAAGCGTGCTGTACCTTCAGCAGATCCCGCCCCGCTACACCGCCGAAGCGCGGATCATGATCGAGGCTGCCCAGGTCCGCAACGCCCTGTCCGAGAACATGTTCATGCCGGAGTGGATCGGCGACGTCACCGTGCAGACGGAAGCCGACCTGATCTCGTCGAGGATGCTGGCGCGGCGCGTCATCGACAAGCTGGGGCTGGCGAACGATCCGGAGTTCAACTCCAAACTTCGCACGCCCCGGCCCCTCGACACGTTCATGGCCGCGCTCAATCCGCTCTCCTGGCTGGTCAGCACCCTGCCGACGAACGAGGTGGAGCCGTCGACGCTCAGCGAATCCGCCCGCGCCGACATCGAGCAGGCCGCCCTGGTCCAGACCTTCCTGGGTGGGCTTCAGGTCGCGCCGCAGCGGCGTACCCTGATCATCTCCGTCCGCTACACCTCGGAGAACCGCGAGAAGGCGGCCCTGATCACCAACACCATCGCCCAGCTCTATGTCCTGGACCGTCTCGAAGCCGGGTTCGAGGATACCCGGCGCGTGGCGACCTGGCTCGGGGAGCGGCTGGAGGCCCTGCGGCGCGACGTGGTCAGCGCGGAGGGGGCGGTGGAGGAATACCGCGCCCAGAACGGTCTGCGCCGCAAGGGCGAGCAGCAGGCAACCGTCACCGACCAGCGGCTTTCCGAACTCAATTCGCGCCTCATGATCGCGCGGGCCGATCTGGCCCAGAAACGGGCGCGGCTGGAGCAGGCGCGGCAGCTCATGCGGTCCCGCGGCAGCGTGGAGGCCTTTTCCGACGTTCTGCAATCGCCGCTGATCCAGCGCCTGCGCGAGCAGGAAGCGACGACGCAGCGCGAAATGTCCGACGCCCTCAAGGTCTATGCGGACCGGCACCCGCGCATTCTCGGGCTGCGGGCCGAACTGAACGAGATCCGCAGCAAGATCGGCCACGAGGTCGACAAGATCGCGACCTCGCTGACCGCGGATGCCGAAGCCGCCGCCGCCGGCGTGCGTGCGCTCGAAAGCGACCTGAACGGGCTGCAGCGTCAGTCCGACGTGGCGGGCGAGGCGGAGGTCCGCCTGCGCGAACTCGAACGCCAGGCGGATGCGAGCCGCAGCCTCTACGAATCCTTCCTCGCCCGCTTCAAGCGCGAGGACCAGCAGGAGCGGATGCAGAGGGCCAACGCGCGCATCGTCTCGCAGGCCGACATTCCGACCTCTCCGAGCTATCCGCGTAAACTGTCCCTGCTGATGGCTGTCAGCATGCTGGCCCTGATGGGCGGCGCGATGCTGGTGTTCCTGCTGGACCGTCTGGACAACGCCCTGCGTTCGGCCGACGAAACCGAGGATCTGACCAGCCTGCCCACCCTGGCCATGATCCCCTACCGGCGCGGCCGCGACCTGTCGCCGATGAAGGAGATCCTGGAACGGCCGCGCTCCGTCCTCGCGGATGCCGTCCGCAGCCTTCGCACCAGCCTGGAGATCGCCGACGGCGAACACTCCCCCGTCATCATGATCACGTCCTCGGTTCCGAAGGAGGGGAAAACCTTCCTGTCCTTCTGCCTGGGGCTGATCTATTCGAAGATGGAGGGCCGGGTGCTGCTGATCGACGCCGACGTCTACCGGCCGCGCCTGCATACGCTGACCGGCACCGACGGCGAGCGGGGTCTGGCGCAGGTGTTGAGGGGAGAGGCGAAGGTCGAGGATCTGATCCAGCAAGGCATCGCCGGCACGCTCGATTTCCTGCCCGCCGGCCGCTCGCCCGACCTGCCCGAGCTGATCAAGGGGGCGGCGATCGAAGAGCTGCTCAAGGACCTGCTCACCCGCTACGACCGCATCATCATCGACTCGCCCCCCGTTCTGGCGGTCGCCGACACGCGCGTGCTGGCCCGTCTGGCGGACCGGGTCATCTATCTGGTGCGCTGGAACTTCACGCCGCGGGATGCCGTGCGCAACGGCATAAAGCTGCTGAACGGCATCGGGGCGCCGGTCCACGGCGTGGTGCTGTCCCAGGTCGATCAGCGCAAGCACGCCCGCTACGGCTATGGCGACTATGGACAGTATTATGGACGTTACCGCGACTACTACGCCGAGTGAACGGGCGGGTGGAGCCTTCACCCGACCGCGCGCTTCCACACAGCCGTCGTCTCCGGTCTCCGCCATACTGGGGCTGGTGGTGGGCGGCCTGCTGCTGTGGATGGGGACGCCGCAACTGGTCGCCGCCTTGCTCGCCCTCGATGCCGACGCCGCTCTGCAGGGGGTGCGCAGCGGCTCTCCGGGCTCTCCCGATCAGCTCGCCATGGCGGGCGAGGCCCTGACCACCGCGAATCGCTGGGAGAAAAGCGGCGAGCGCGAGGCGGCCCGTGCCGTGTTGCTGACGTTCCAGGCGCAGGGCGCGCCGCCCGGCCCGGATCGGGACCGCCTTTCTGCCGAAGCCCTGGCCGCCGCGTCTGCGGCCGTGCGGCTCGCGCCGGGACAGCCTCATGCCTGGGCGCATCTGGCCACCCTGCTGGAGCGTAGCGGCGACCGGAAGCGGGCGGTCGAGGCGCTGCGCCTGTCGATCCTGTCCGGCGCGGTGGAGCCGGCCCTGATGATGTGGCGGATCGAAACGGCCCTGCGCCTGCGCGGCGACATGGACGCCGAAGCCCTGTCGCTTCTGCGCCGGCAGATCCGGCTGGCCTGGATCATCATGCCCGACGAGATCGCGGCGCTGAGCAAGCGCCCGGACGCCCATGATCTGGTGACCGAATCCCTCTCTCTGCTGAACGAGGAAGAGATGGCGCATTACGTGAGGCTGCACGGCAAGCGGTAGCCCGCGCCGCCGCACCGGCCTCGGACCGGCCCAGCCTCGGACCGGCCGCCTCAGACCGGCATGGGCAGCGGGTCGGCCGCCAGCGGATCGGCGGCGTGGAAGAAGAAGAAATTGTTCACATAGCCCGGCGTGCCCGGCGGCGCGGTTTGAAGAGATCGCGCGTCGACGTCCCAGGGAAGCGGGCGCAACCGGCCGTCCTGCTGGCGGAAACGGCGATAGCCGGCCGGCTCCAGTAGGGCGCGCACCCGGTCATGGGCGCCGGGGCGGTGCCTCTCCTCGACCTCGATCATCAGGCGCGGGCGGTCGCGGCGGATCAGCCCCATGGCGCCGGCCAGCACCTCGGCCTCGTGGCCCTCGACATCGATCTTCATCAGGCCGACCGGGTCCAGCCCCTCCTCGTCCAGGCGGACGGTCCGGACCATCAACTGGACGTAATCGGGCCTGCCCCCCAGGGCGGAGACCGGGTTTTCGTCCGCGATGCTGCCAATGCCGGAATTGCCTTGCTGGAAGACGAGGCAGGCGGTTCCCGGCCGGTCCGACAAGGCGGCGGCGCGCAGCGTGACGTTGCGCCGGTTCAGGCGGGCGATGGCCGCGTGGCATCCGGGGTTCGGTTCATAGACGACGACCCGCAGGGCATGCAGGGACAGCCAATAGGAATACTCCCCGGCATTGCCGCCGACGTCGACGGCGATCCGGCCGGGGTCGCACAGCGGCCCCAAGGTGAAGAACTCCCGTTCGAAATGGCGATCCCGCCGCCGGATGCGGACCTTCAGCCACCAGACCGGGAAGCGGCGCTCCAGATGACGGGCCAGCCGCTGCTTGACCAGGCCGATCACGTTCCGGCTTCCGTCCGCAGCGGCCGGCGCCCCATCAACCCCATGGCCAGGATGACGGCGATGAGGATCAGGAGATTCATCACCGCCTGGATCGTCACCTGCGGTCCGATATCGGCAATGTCGGAATTGCAGAATGTGAAATAGAGTGTTGAGAAGCCGAAGGCGAGAAAGTAATTGTTCCTTCCACCTCCATAGATCAGGCGCAGGCCGCTCAGATACAGGAAAAGAACGATCAAATTGATGGGAATGAAAAAAAACCCGCCGAAATAGGCATAGGTTTCCGCAAACACTCCGTAATTCATGTTGGTGAAGGAGTGCAGGATGCTGGTTTCCAGGATCTCGCCGCCACGGGCCGGGCGTTCGATACCGAGAAGCTGGAGTAGGACGTTGGGAATGGCGTATAGGAACTGGCCGAGGAAGGTCTCGCCGCCGAAATTTCCCATGTCCTGGACATAGGCGATCACCTCGTCCAGCGGGCTGGGGCTGAAGCGGTCGAGGAAGCCGAGGGGTTCGCCATAGTAAAGGCGGGTGTCCCAGCTGTAGTACATATTGTTCAGCTGCTCTTCCTGCAGGCTGCGGCCGGACGAGCTGAACAGGTCTGATGCGATGCTGAAGGTTTCCTGAAGGAAGCCGCCGATCCCCAGCCCGCGCTCGATGCCGCGTTGCAGGTCGATCAGGGGAAAGATCACGAACTGCATCGCGACGGCCAAGGCGGCCACCGGCAGGACATGCTTCAGCCGGATCACCCCACCATAGGCCAGAAAGGTCGTGACGAAGGCGATGCCGCCGCTCAGCATGATCAGCCGGACATTCTCCCAGAAGCCTTGCAGGACCGTGAAGCCCAGCATCGTCACCACCCAGGGGTCGACGAAGCTCCGCCCCCCCGACAGGATGGCGCGCCGCGCCGTCATGGCGGCGACGGCCAGCGGAAGCAGGTTCGCCAAGTAGAGCAGCAGGACGAGACCGCGCCCCTCCTCGTAATCCGCGGCGCCGGCGCGGCTCAGTCCGGCCAGATGCCGGGCGACGATGGAAAACAGGGTGAGTATGACGGCGACGCTGGCCAGCCAGGACAGGAAGCGCGGATCCTGGGGAAGGGTGATCAGGCCCGACGACCGGCCGAACAGGGCCCGGATGGCAAGTCCCGCCGCCATGAAGACCAACACCCCCATGAACAGGACGAAGGCCGTCTCGACCGGGGCCTGGAGATGGCTGTCCGCCGACTGTCCCAGAAGAATCTTCAGCCATTGGGCGATGAAGAACAGTTTGCCGTAGGAGGCGACGAACAGCAGCGACCCCATGCTGCCGATCCCCCCGTTCATCCGGATCACCACCGGCGTCAGCAGGAAGATCGTCAGCGACAGGAAGGCGAAGACCGGCGAGGTGCCGAGAACGAGCTGGAGCAGGCAGGTCAGAACAGACACCGCCCTCCATGCCTCAAGCAACATTCTATGGTTGTCCGCCCGTTCCGCCACCATCGCCCCCGAAAAGCGTACCCCGAAAAATCGCGGCAGTTTCAACTCGATTCCGGCGCGGCGCAAGGATCATGCTCAAGTTGAGGAAGCCTCGGCCTCCTCCACTGCGAAATCACACAAGCCAAGCTTCGGGTGCCACGCTTCCGATACCGAAATTCGGGGGCGGCGAACGCCCTGCGGTAACGGGCCGCAGTGACGGATTGACGGGACAAACGGACGGTTGCAGCATTCCCGCCCTTTTTCCCTCCGTGTCTGGATGACGATTTTGGTCACCGAAGCGCGCAAGACGAATGCCATCCGTGGCGACGCCTTCATGGAACGGCATTTCTCGGGCCTGGTGCTGGACATCGGCTGCGGCGACGACCCGGTGGTCCCCCATGCCCGGCGCTTCGACCGGCAGGATGGCGACGCGAACCGTATCCTGAACCATCTCGCGCCGGCGCAGTTCGACTGCGTTCACAGTTCGCATTGCCTGGAACACATGTCCGACGTGCCTGCGGCCCTGGCTCAATGGTGGGCCCTGGTCAAGCCGGGCGGGGTGCTGGTCCTGGTCGTCCCCCATGAGGATCTGTACGAGCAGGGCGTCTGGCCCTCCCTGTTCAACAGTGATCACAAGGCCAGCTTCCGCCTGGACAGCCCGGCCAGCTGGTCCCCCGTCTCCCATGAGCTGCGGGCGCTGCTGTCCGCCCTGCCGGATGCGGCGATCGAGGAGATCGCCGTGCAGGACCACGGCTATGACCATGGCTTGCGCCGTCCGATCGGCGCCTGGGGGCGCGGTCTCTATGCCCTGGGCTCCTGGCGCTCCGCCGTCATGCGGCGGCTGTTCGGTGGAGGTGCTGCTGTGGGATGGGCGGACCGCCTGCTGACCCGGCTGGAGCAGGGGCTCGGCCGGCCGGTGGCCCAGACCGACGGTGCCGCCCTGGCGCAGATTCAGGCGGTCGTCCGCAAGACGGCCGCGTCAGGCCCGCCGGCGGCGTAGATCGGATCGCCAAACATAAAGCTAGAGCGGCGACAGCGCCCCACGCCACAATCGGGGCCACAATCGGCGCGGCAGCAGGAGCGGGATGGCCGGCGGCCCGACCAGCAGGGTCCAGATCCCTCCGGTGACGACAAGCTGGGCCAGGGTTCGCGGCGCCATCAGGGCGAACAGTCCGGCCGCGGCCCCACCCGCCAGGACGGCCCCGCCGACCCCCGCCAGGATGGCCGGAAGCAGATGCGCGCGGTGCAGATCGAAGATCCGGCATGTCCGCCGCAGAGCCAGACCGCCGACCGCGGCCAGTTCCGCGACGCCGACCGCGATGCCGGCCCCCAGGGCGCCGCTCCAGGGGATCAGGGTCAGGCACAGGACGATGCTGAGGACGGCCTGGAGAAGGGATGCCAGGACAAGGGCGTCCGCATGATCCGTCAGCCGCAGCAGCGCGCTGCTCAGCAGGCCCGGCACGACGAGCAGGCAGGTCGCCAGGAAGACCGAGGCCAGCAGCGGATCGAAGGCGATGGCGCCGTGGGTCCAGACGCGGAAGACCGGCTCCCCGGCGACCAGCAGCAGCCCGGCCAGCATCCCCGCCGCCCCGCCGGCGACCCGCCCGGTCAGGCCGAAGAGACGCTTCAGCACCGCGTCCTCGCCGCGATGGTGCTGGCGCGTCATCTCCATGGCCGAGGACAGCACGACCTGCGAGACGATCTGTCGCAGGGCGCCGGCATAGGTCCGCATCGTCGTGAACAGGACCACGGCCAGCCCGTCCGGCATCAGCCGCTGCAGGAACAGGACCGGCAGATGCTGCAGCAGAGGGGTGGTGGCGATGGTGACGGAATGCAGGCCGGAGCGGAACAGGATCCGCCCCGCCTCCTCGCGCCCCGGCCAGCGGGGGCGGAAGCCGACGGCCGGATGGCTCCGCCGGATCACCACCAGGGGAAGCACCCATCCCACCAGGATCGCCACGGCCAGGAACGCGATGGCGGCGGCCAGCAGCCCGCCGCCGGCCGTCACGACCGCGATCTGTGCGGCCAGCCCCAGAAGCTGCTGGGCGCCGCCCAGCCAGACGGCGAGCGGAAAGCGGCCGAACGCCGACAGAACGCTGCCCAGGATCGGCCGTGGCACCAGCAGCAGGGTCGCCATGGCAAGAACCAGCGTCGCCGTGCCGGCATCCGGCGCGGTCAGGCCGAGCATGGCGTCCAGCCCGGCCAGCCAGCCCAGGGCGACGAGCCCGCCCCCCGGAACCAGCACACCGGCATAGAGGCCCAGCCCGACCGACAGCATCCGACCGACCCCGCTGGTGTCGTCGCGGCCCGCCTCGACCATCATGCGGGCACCCAGATGGGCGTTGATCCCCAGCTCCAGCAGCACCAGCAGCCCGGTCAGGGCGTTGATCGCGAGCCAGTCGGCATAGCGTTCGCTTCCCCAATGGGCCAGGAAGACGGGAACCGCCAGGATCTGCAGGACGCTCCAGGCCACCATGGTGATGCCCAGCGCTCCGGTTCCGGAGATCAGGCGGCCGCGCAGGCCGGCCAGGGCGCCTGCGGGCTGGGGTGGCGGAGGTGGCTGGCTCATGCGCGCCCGATGACCTTGGACAGGAACGCCGGCGGGTGCGCCACCCGCGCAGAAGCGATCTTGTGGGGCGGCGATCTTATGGGACGGGACGGCGGCGACCAAAGCGCTTTGTGGCCCGGCGCCCTTGGGCGGGAGTTTCGCCGGGGATTCTCGCCGTGGAGTTTCGTTTGACAGGGCGCCCCATGCTTCCGATGATCCCGCCGCGCCGCGATCATGGAGACGACCTGCCGTGCGACGGATGGGCATAGCTCTCATCGGCCATCTGTTCGGACGATGCCGTGCCGATCCCGCTTCCAATTCCGCCGGCAATTCCGCCGGCAACTCCGCCTCCAATTCCGCTGGCGCCCGGCGACCGCATGCCGTCGTCGTCGCCTTCGAAAAGGAACTGGGGTCGGGCATGGCCGTGACGCCCCTCTTCTCCGCCCTGCGGCGCGCCCGGCCCGACATGACCGTCACCCTGGCCGGCTCGGCCCTCATGGCGGAGATCGCGGCCGGGAATCCGCATATCGACCGCATCCATATCCTGCCGCCCCCGTACCGGACCCCGCTCCGCGCCACCCTTGCGGCGCGCCGTGCCGTCCCGGCGGATGGAGAGGGCTATGACTGGCTGATCACGACGGCGGCGGCGCGGCGCTACGCCCTGGGGCTGGTGGCGGCGGCGATCCCGGCGCGCCGACGGTCGGGATTGGGAACGGCGGAGGCTCTGGCACTCTATGACGCACCGCTCGCCTATGACTGGTCCGTCAGCACCCAGGCGAACAACCTGCGTGCCCTGCGACCGCTCGGCGTCGCCCTGCCGGAAGAGCCCGGGCAGGGGCCGGAGCCGGAACTCCATTTCGCCCCGGACCTGCCCGGAACGGTGGACGGCCTGCTGCGGGCGGAGGGCATGGACCCGTCCCGCCCCATTGCCGTCCTCGCTCCGCAGACCAGCGGCGGCCAGCCGACGGACTGGTTTCCCGACCGCTTCGCGGAACTGGCCGACCTGCTGGCCGAACGCAGGCAACTGCAGCCCGTCTTCGTGGGAACGGCGGCGGGGGCGGAGCTGATCGACGGCATCCGCGGCCGGATGCGCGGCCCGGCCGCCTCGCTCGCGGGCCGGACCGGCATCGCCGCGCTGGGCGCGCTGTTCGCGGGGGCCGATCTGGCGGTCTGCCTGGACAGCGGCGCCATGCATGTCGCCCGTGCCACGCGGGTGCCGCTGGTGGTCGTCGCCTCGGGCTGGCAGGCCCCCCACCACTGGCTGCCGCTCGGGGTGCCGACCTGCCGGATCGTCTCGGCGGCCGGGGACTGGTGCGGCGGCTGCTCCGGGGGGCATTGCCCGGACCGCAACTGCATGAAGCGGATCGCGCCGGACGACGTGCTGGCCGCGGCCGACGGCCTGCTGCTGACTTTCCCTCCCGCAGCCGCCGCAAGGGCGGCGCGGATCGCGGCCTGCACCGGAACGCCCACCCCATGAAAGCCGTCGTCTCCACCATCGGACGCTTCCACAGCGTCAACCAGGCTCTGCAGCTCCAGGCGCGGGGCGCCCTGGCGGCGCTGTTCACCGGCTATCCCCGTTTCAAGCTGCGGGACAGCGGCATCGACCCCGACCGGCTGCGGAACTGGCCCTGGCTTCAGGCCCCCTACATGGCGCTGATCCGCTATCCTTGGTTCCAGAGCCATCTGGCCGGCGAATGGGCCTGGCGGGCGCAGTCGATGCACGACCGGCACGTCGCGGCCAACCTGCCGGAGTGCGACGTGGCGATCGTCCTGTCCGGCATGGGGCTGTGCACCGGCCGTGCCATCCAGAAGCGGGGCGGCCGCTATGTCTGCGACCGCGGGTCCAGCCACATCGGGTTTCAGGACGACCTGCAGCGCGAGGAATACGGGCTGCACGGCTTCGTCTGGAAAGGCATCGACCCGCGGGTGAAGGCCAAGGAGCTTGCCGAGTACGAACGCGCCGACGCCATCGCCGTTCCGTCCAGCTTCGTGCGCGACAGCTTCATCGCCCGCGGTGTGCCGGCGGACCGGCTGCGCCTGCTCCCCTATGGCGGCGACCTGTCGCGTTTCCGGCCGCTTGGTCCCAAGGATGGCGGCTTCCGCATTCTGTTCGTCGGCCAGCCCGGCATCCGCAAGGGGCTGCCCTATCTGCTGCGGGCCGTGCGCCGCGCCGGGATCGCCGGGGCCGAACTGGTGCTGGCAGGGCTGGAGCAGCCGGAAACCGCGGTGCTGCTGGCCCGGGAAAGCGGGGTGGCCGCGACCATGGCGGGCGTGCTGCGGGGCGACGATCTGGTGCGGGAGATGGCCCGCGCCTCCGTGCTGGTGCTGCCGTCGGTCGAGGACGGGTTCGGCATGGTGATGGCCGAAGCAATGGCCTGCGGCACCCCGGTGATCGCCACCACCAACACCGGCGCCGCCGATCTGTTCACCGACGGGGTGGAGGGGTTCATCGTGCCGATCCGCGATCCGGACGCCCTTGCCGACCGGCTGGTGCGGATGGCCGATGATCCGGCGCTGACGGCGGCGATGGGGAATGCGGCGCGGGAGCGGGTGCGGTCCTTCGGCGGCTGGGACGATTACGGACGCCGGCTTCACGCGGTGCTGGAAGACCTGGTTCGTCCCGGGCCGCCCCATCCGGTCATTCCGGGGCCGGTCATTCCGGAGCCGGTCATTCCAGGCCCAGCTCCCGCCGGCGCGAAGCCATGACCTCCGCCGCCCGGCGGGTCAGTCCGGCACCCAGTTCGGGATCGGTGTGGCGGAAGACGGCGGCGATCCGCTCGTCGTTGGCATAGCCCGACATCCAGGCCCGGCGGCAGCCGGCCAGGGCCACCCGCTCGCGCGCCGTCTCGTCCTTCAAATAGAAGCGGATCTTGTCGGCCGCCTCCTCCACGGACCCGAAGAACTCGGCCTCCCGCCCTTCCTCGAAGGCGGCGCGGTGCCCGTCGCTGCGCACGGCGAGCAGGAATGAGCCGCTGGCGGTGATCTCCATCGACTTGTGGGCGCAGGGATCGTGATGGCTCCGGGTCAGGAAGGCCAGATTGACGCGGGCGTCCCAGATGGCCCGACGATAGGCGTCGCCATACATGGCGGGAACCAGCGTGACCCCCGGCCGCCGGATGCGCGGGTGCCGCCCCCACCGCTCGCCGCCGATGCGCAGCGCGATGCCCCGGTCCGCCAATCCGGCCAGGAAGGCGGGACGCTCCTCATAGGGAGAGCCGACATAGGACACGTCGACGGAGCGCGCCGGCGGCCATGGGGTGGCCGGATGGTTGACGACGGGGTCGAAGGGCACCGGGAACAGCGCCACCGCTCCCGCGCCGGCGGCGCGGTAATCGGCGACGCTGCTGTCCCGCGGCACCACATTCACGTCGAAGCGCGGGATGGTGCGGCGGAAGAGATGCCAGCCCGGCTCGTTCATGACGTGGAAGGGGTTGTCCAGGGTGAAGCTGTAAAGCCGTCGCCCGGCCTGCCTCAGGCGGTCGAGCGCCCAGGGCTGCATCCACAGCGGCTTGTCGAACCAGACGCGGGTCGCCGCCGGCGTCTCCAGGCAGGCGCGCACCACGTCGCGGTTCAGCCGGCCGATGGCGGGGCCGGCCATCAGCCGGTCGCGCAGCCGGCGCAGCAGCGGTCCGCCCGCCCGCATGTACGGCCCGACGTCGAACGCCCGCACCCGCACGCCCAGCCGCCGGAACGCCTGAAGGCGATGGAAGCAGGTTCCGCTCTCGCAGAGGTCGCCGACATAGACGATCTCCATCTGCTTTTCTCCTGGTCAAACGCTCCGGCTCCGGAGCGTGTCGGATACTGCACTCCGGGGAGCGCCGCCGGGTTGGATCGTCCCCTGGTCGAGCCGGAGCAGAAGATCGGCGTGGCCGCCGGGAACGGGGCGATGGGAGATCAAGAGGATGGTCATCCGCCGCCGCAGCGCCTGCAACGTCGCCAGCACGTGGGTCTCTCCCGTCCCGTCCAGGGCGCTGGTCGGCTCGTCCAGGACCAGCATGTCGGGCCGGCGCAGCAGGGCGCGCGCCAGGGCGAGTCGCTGGCGCTCGCCGCCGGACAGGGCTGCCCCACGCTCCCCCACCACGGTCTCCAGACCGGCGGGAAGGCGGCGGACGAAGTCCGCGGCGCCGGCGTCGGCCAGGGCGGCCCACAGATCCGCCTCCGTCGTGTCGTCGCCGGCCAGCATCAGGTTGGCACGGATGGTGTCGTGGAACAGCACGGGGTCCTGCGGCACCATGGCGACCCGCCGCCGCCAGGCGCGCCGGACCGCGCCCCGCAAAGGCCGCCCTCCCACCCGGATCTCCCCCTGGTCCGGCTCGACCAGGCCCAGCAGCAGATCGCCCAGGGTGGACTTCCCGGATCCGGACGGGCCAACCAGAACGGTCAGGCTGCGATGCGGGATATGGGCGCTGACGTCCAGCAGGGCGGGCGGCCGGTCGGGCGCATGGCGCAGGGTGACGTGCGCGATGGCGATGTCGCCCGCCGGCGGCTCCACCCTTTCATCGACCGGCGGTTCGGCGGCGTTGCGGGCGCGGGACAGCAAGGCCCGGGCGCGGGCATGGGCCGGCAGGGCATGGACCACGCTGCGCCAGCCGTCGGCCAGCCGGCCGGTGACCATCAGGACCCTGGCCATGGCCGCCATGACCGCCAGCGTTTCCGGCAGCGCCATTCCGAAGCCGCGGACCAGCAGCAGCACGATGCCCGCCGCCGCCGAGGCGGCGACCACGCGCCGCGCCACGGCGACGGCCGCCATCATCCGGCGCCAGTGCAGTTCGCGGTCGTTCACCATTTCCAGACGGGCGTCGAACATCCGCTCGCGCGTGGCGGTGAGGTCGAAGGCCTTGATGAGCCGGAAGGACGACACATCCTCCCCCACCGTCGCCTGCAACTCCTGCCAGGCCCATCCCGTCTCCTGTCCCAGCCGGTAGAGGCGGCGGTCCAGCACCCAGCCCAGGGGCGCTGCGGCCAGCACGGCCCCCAGGCAGAGCAGCACCGCCCAGGGGGACAGCGCCAGGGCGACGGCAAGCCCGCTCAGAAGCTGCATGGAGGTTCCCGCCAGGGTCAGCAGGAACTCCACGGCCAGATCGGCCTGATCCACGTCCTGGATCAGGGTGTGGGTGAGCGCCGCGCCGCGCTGCCGGCTGAAGCGACCCCATTCCATGCCGAGGATGGCCGCATGCAGCCGCCGGCGCAGATGCCGGATGAAGTCGATGCGCAGCCGGGCCGAAACCAGCTGGCGCCAGGCGAGGACCGCCGCCGCCGCCGAGACCAGAAGGACATAGGCGCCGAGAATCCATTCCAGCCGCAGCGCCGGCAGCGGCAGACCGAGGATGGAGGGTAGCGCCGCCGGGCCGTTTTCCCCCAGTGATGGCCCCAATGATGGCCCCAGCGACGCCAGCAGCGGCACCAGAAGCAGGATGCCGATTCCCTCCGCCGCCGCCGCGACGGCCGCCAGGATCGCGACGAGGATCAGCCTGCCGCCGGTGAAATCATGCAGTTCCGCCGCCAGCCGCAGGAAGCGGCGGAACAGCAGCGGCTTCGCCTTCAGACTGCGCATGTTCGGACTTCGCCTTCAGGCTTCGCATGGGGGCCGACATCGAACTCCTGGACGGGCAGGAGCATCCCGGTCAACGCGTCCCGGCGCCGGGATCGGCAATCGATCCGCGAGAGAGAGCAAATGACGCACCCATCCTGCGTTGACAGTATCACGTGGTGTACACTATGCCGAAGCCATGGCCGATGTCTCCCCGCTCCTCGCACCGCCGGTCGAGTTCCTCTTTGCAACCCGCCTGTACCGGGCGGAGATCGCGGATGAGCCCGATCTGAACGCCGCGCTGCTGGCCGCCTGCCTGGATGCGGAGGCGGTGGATGCGGAAGGGCGCGCCTGGTCGGAGCGGAACGGCTACACCGGCTACACGTCCTTCGAGTCCATCGACGATCTGGCCCGGCGCTACGCCGCGGTCGGACGGCTGTCGGAGATCGCCGGGACGCACGCCCAGCGCTTCGCCCGCATGCTGGATTGGGATCTGGGCACCAAGCGCCGGCTGGCGATGAGCAGCCTGTGGATCAACATCCTGAATCCCGGCGGCTTCCACGGCTCGCACCTGCACCCGCTCAGCGTGCTCAGCGGCACCTATTATGTTTCCGTGCCGCCAGGGGCCAGCACCATCAGCTTCGAGGATCCGCGCCTGCCCCTGATGATGGGCGCCCCGCCCCGCAGGGAGGGGTGCGCGCGGGAATCCCGCAGCCATGTGGGGGTGGTTCCCCGGCCCGGCTCCCTGCTGATGTGGGAAAGCTGGCTGCGCCACGAGGTGACGCTGAACCGCGCGGAGGAGCGGCGCGTCTCCATCAGCTTCAATTTCAGCTGGCGCTGACGTTTCAATTTCAGCTGGCGCTGACGTCGGGGCTTCAGCCGGCGCCGGTCGCCGGTTTGGCCTTCTCCTCCTTGCGGCCGTACCAGATCGTATAGGCGCAGCGCCGCCAGCCGCCGGCCGCCGGGCTCAGCATCTCCACGTCGTGGACCCGGTGGGGAAGCGGCCGGAACAGCAGCAGGCGGTTGCCCAGCGGAGCGACCTCCACCGGATCGCCGGTCCCCGGATAATGGCGGAAGCGGCCGCCATAGGCGGGCTGCCAGCCGTCGGAGACATAGAAGACGGCGCAGAGGCGGCGGCCGTCGGTGCTGTCCGAATGCGGCGTCAGGAAATGGCCGGGGCCGAAGCGGCGCGTCATCACCCCCAGCACCTCTCCGGGCTCGATCCCCGTCACGCTTTCCAGGAAGGCGTGGAATTCCGGGGAGTTCAGCAGGACCGAGAAGCCCAGATGGCAGAGCATGCCCCGGTCGAGCTCGAAACCCGGCATGGGGCCGGCCAGCAGGGCTTCCACCGAAGCCCGCTGCTCCTCGGGAAGGCTCCGGAAGCTCTCCTCGGAGACGGCAACCTCCTGACGCGAGGGATCGTCGGCCTGCGCCTTGCGGCAGAACTCCTCCACGAAACGCCCCTCGACCGTGAACAGGCGGCGCAGGCCTTCCAGCCGGTCGGGGCGCAGCAGCCCGTCGATCGCCAGACTGTCCAGCGGATCGGCGGCGAAGCGGGCGGCAAGCTCGCGCCGGGTGGCCGGCTCAAGCCAGCGGGGGTCGATCCAATGTTCCAGCTTCATCTCGTGTCCTCGCGCCAAGCCCGTTCCACCATGTCGGCCACCAGTTCCGGCACCGGCTCCACTCCCGGTCCCGCCCCCGGCATGAGCGCGTCCGCAGGACACCGCAGCCGCCAGCAGGGGACCGCCGCCGCCAGGGCCGCCGCCGCCGCCAGCAGGGCGCGGCCCCGGCCCAGGTGATTGCCGATCCGCCCGCGGAAGGTGTTGCGGGACAGGAGTACCGCCGCCTGGACCCGGTCAAGACGGTCGAGACGGACGCCTGCTCCCGCCTCCATCCCCGGCATGCCCGGCGCCAGTTCCACCACCGCGGCCAGCGGCGCCGGTTCGCGCCAAACCGGCACCAGGCCGGGCAGGGCGTGCTTGCCGTCGGCGACGGGCAGGGCGCGGGCCATGGGAATGCCGAGGCCGGCGATGGTCTCCGCCGAAAGCCGGAGGGTGGGCAGGCCGGGCAGCAGCCGGGGGGCGGTTCCGTCGCGCAGTCCGTCCGCCGCGGGCACGGCCACGTCGTCGGCCAGAAGGGCGGCGCCCCGGCCCGCCAGGGCATAGGCCAGGATCGACTTGCCGGTGTTGCGTCCGCCGGTGAGCAGCAGCGCCCTGCCGTCCCGCACCACCGCCGTGCCGTGCAGCGGCAGCAGGCCGCGCTGATGGCAAAGCACGCCCAGCATGGTGCCGTACAGGTGGCAGCGGACCTCCGGATCGTCGGCGGGCAGCAGGGGATCGACGGTCACCTGCCGGCCGGCCTCCACCCGGAACCGGGCCACGCCGGGCTCTTCCGCCCAGAAGCCGCCGTCGGGCAGGATCAGTCCATGCGGGTCGCTGGCGGCCGTGGCGGAGGGGCGGGGGGCCGCACCAAGACGGACCCGCAAGTCGGGCGGCCGATCTTCCAACAGGATCGCGGGCAGTTCGGGCAAGGCGAGGTCGGACGAAAGCCGCAGCCCGCACAGCTCGTAGGAGACGGCCAACGGCTCAGCCTTCTTCCCGGCGGACCGGGATGCCCAGGGGAAGCCCGAGGGGAAGCCGGTCCACCGTCACCGGGCTGCCGGCGATCCGGCGCGCGAGGTGGGACCGCCATGCGGCGGGCGGGTGCGCGGCCATCAGATCCTTCACCAGCGTCTCCAGCCCGGCGTCGAAGCGCGCCTGGTCTTCCGGAGGGGAGCCGATGGGCGGCCCGGGCCGGAAGCGGGGATCGGCCTCGGCCTTGGTCAGCAGCCAGGACAGATAGGCGGACGCCATCGGGGCCTTGAAGACGATGCCCAGATGCAGCGACGGCTCCAGGCAGTCGCAGCAGTGGCCCAGCCCCCAGGGCAGCAGCATCGCATCGCCGGCGCGCACGGTGAAGGAGGAGACGACCCGCTTGTCCGGCAGCCTTTCCACAACCCTGTCGCCGGGCGGCGGCGTGGTCGGGGCGCCGATGATGTCCCAGTGCTTGGCCCCCTCCACCTGGAACAGCAGGATGTCCTCGGGATCGTAATGGGCCTTCAGCGCGCCGCCCTTGCCGAAGGTGGCGATGCAGCCGATGGTGACGGCCATGCCGAACATCCGCTCCGCCGACCGCCTGAGGCCGTCCAGCATGGGCAGCCGGCATTCCATCCGGTTCAGGATGATGCTGATCCCCTGCCGCGCGAGAGCTTCGAAGGCGGCGCCGTCAATGCGGTTCGCCCCGGTCGCGGGGTGCAGGAGGCTGGTGTTGACCAGGGTTCCGGCCTTGGTGATGCGGATGTCGGGCGAATCCGGACGGTAGAGGTTCAGCGCTTCGACGAAGTCCGGCCAGCCGAAGGGCAGGCGGGGCCTGTCGGGAGAGGTCGGGGAAGCATGGACCTGCGGAAGATGCAGCAGCGTCCGCTCCGCCATCGCCGCGATGATCCGGTCCGGGGGCGTTCCCCCTAGAAACTCCGTCAGATCCATATGCTTCGCCCCGCACGCCGCGCGTGATCCGTCCGGCGCGCGATCCGGCGCCTGCCGCCACACTGCTACCACCGGGGCGTGCGCCGGGGAAGGGGGGCCGGGGAAGGGGGCCGGGGAAGGGCGCCTGCGGCGCCTCGTCCCCGGCGGGGTCGCCGATGGACCGCAGGTGTCAGTAGAAGGTCGCCTGATAGTCGTAGCCGTCGGCATTCTGGGCACGGGGAATGATGCAGACCGGCACGACGCCCAGGGTCGGGTGCTCCAGGCCCCAGGTGTCCTGCGGCAGATAGCCGGGTCCCGGACCGGTGAAGCGCAGGTCGAAGGGCGGCCGGGTCATCGCCAGGGTGGACCTGTTGGGAATGGCGGTCGCCGAAACCAGGGTCAGCGGATAGGGGTGATACCCCTCGGCCACCACGTTGAACACCTTGCCCACATAGGGGGCGAAATCCTCGAGCTTCAGATCTGGAAACACGGGTTCCGCGGACGCGGTTTCTGGAGACATGGGTTCTGGAGACATGGATCGATCCGGTTCCGTGACATTGGGTTTGGGAGGGGGCGCCGCAGGGATCAGGGCGGAGACGGGGACCGGGGGGGCCATTCCATCAGCAGATAGGCGCCCTTGTTCTCGCACTCGACGAATCCCAGCCGGCGGTAGAGGGTCTGCGCGGGGTTGACCACCTCCACATGGATGCTGACCTTGATGCCCTTGGCGTGGGCCTCTTCGGCCACGCTCCGCATCAGGGCGCCGCCGATGCCCCGGTTCCGGTATTCCGGCAACAGGGAAATGTCGACGATGCGATAATCGTTGGGGAGCCGCAGCAGATACAGCCGGCCCGCCGGCACGCCCGCCACCTCCACCACGTCGAATTGGGCGTCGTGATAATGGGTGGCGTAGTGGCTTGCCTGATACTGGCGCTGCTGGTGGAGGAAGGCCAGCTTCTGGTCGTCCGGCCAGCCGGTGACCGTCATCTCTTCCCATCGGGTCGAGACATAGAGCCGGTCCATGAAGGCGGCATCGTCGGACCTCTCCGGGCGCAGGCCGACCGCCTGCGCCCGAAGTTCCTCCGGCAGGGCCAGATGGCCCACGGGGATAGGTTCCTGCATCTGCTGTTACGAACGCACCGGATATTCGCCGTTGGTGGCGATGCACGGCATCAGGCAAAGCACCGGCTGGTTGTTGTCATGGGCCTGACCGTTGCCGACGGACGCGATCGAGGTCGGCGCCAACGTCGTGTTGGGCGTGGGGTTGCTGGACATATAGCTGCTGCTGACGTCGGCAGGTGCCGCCGGCTTGTTCATGTAGGTGAACCACGAACCGGCGGCGGGCGCCGCGGTGATCGTCGGGGTCGCCTGGAGGTTGATGGTGCCGTTCAGCGTGTGGGTGTGGGCCGGAATCTGGGTCGAGTTCAGGGTCACCGTCGCCGCACCGACCTGCTGGCTCCAGCTCCGGGCCGTCAGGCCGGGACCGGTGCCGGAACCGATGGCCACGCGCTGGATCAGGTTCGGCAAGCCCACGGTATTTGCGTTGAGGCTGCCGCCAAAGGTCAGGCCGATCAGGGAGTACAGCGCCTGGTTCTGCGAGAGAGGCAGAAGCTGACCATTGCAGGCAGCCCAGTCCATGGGAGTGAAGGTGTAAGGGAAGAAGCGGATCTCACCGATGAAGCAATCCATGGTTCGTGTCCTCTCCTTAAGCCCGCGTGGGGTATGTGCCGAGCAGGCAGATGATGTAGGTCAGTACAAGGGACGGCATCATGTTCGCATGAGCCGCGCCGTTGCCGGTGACGCCCACCGCGGTTGACGCCATCGGCGCGATCTGGACATCGGCCGTGGGAGTGTTGCCGGCATAATACAGGCCCCACCCGGAGGTGGTCGTTGTCGCCAGTCCGAGGGTGCCGCCAGGGGTCGTGGAGGTCGCGGGGCTGCTGCTGGCCACCAGATTGTGCGTGTGGGTCGGCAACTGGGCGGTGGTCAGGGCGACCGTCTCCGCCCCTCCGGTCTGGCCGATGACGCGGTTCGTCAGGCCCGCTCCCTGACCCATATGGATCGGAACACGCCCGCGCAGATCGGGAAGGGCGAAGTTGGTGGAGCCGTTCCCGCCATAGGTTGCCCCGATCAGCGAGAAGAGGGCCTCGTTGCCCTGAACGGTAAGAACGGTGCCATCGCAGAGATGCCAGCCATTCGGCGCGAACGATCCCGCGAAGAGGCGGATTTCGCCAACATAGGCGTCCGACATGTCGTTACCTCATTTACCTGTGGCGGGAAGTCACTGGCGTGACGGGAACAAGCCCTGGGTGGCGATGCAGAAGTTCACCACCGTGAAGGGCTGCATGTTGGAATGTGTCTGGCCGCCGCCGTTCACCCCGACCAGTCCGGCGTTCAGCGGCACCGGCGTGTTCAGGGGGCCGTAGCCGGCGGGCGCCGGCTGGCCGTTATCTGTCTGGGCGAACTGCGCCATGATGCCGCCGGTCGGGTCGGGGGTGTCGGCGCCCGTCGTGGTGGCGTTGAGGGTATGCGTGTGCGGCGGGATCTGGGTCGTCGTCAGCGTCACGCCCTCGCTGCCGAACTTGTTGCCGCGCTGCTGTCCGGCCACGTTCGCCGCGCCGTAGGCCCCGCGGCCGCGCATGTCGGGAAGCTGGAAGTTGGTCGTGGCGTTGCCGCCGAAGGTGACGCCGAGCAGGGCGTAGAGCGCCTGGTTCTGCTGGATGGTCATGATCTGGCCATTGCACTGGGCCCACCAATCCGGCGCCCAGCTGAAGCTGAAGGCGCGAATCTCGCCTAAGAAAAAGTCACTCATGCTTCCTCCTCGAAATTTCGGGGCCGTTCGTTCGGCCAGCGGATCAGCGAACCCCAGCCACTGATAGGCATATGCCACCCAAGCATAACTCGCAAGAAAATCATATGATTATCACGACCAACAATGGTGTACGCGCGAAAACAGGTCCGAAGAATTGATATTTCCCGAACAAGGAAGCATTATAACGAGCCGTTTTGCTTTGCGGCATGGACGTTCTCCGCGTGATTCGCGGTTGCGCATTCAGACGGCGAAATCCGAAATGGGAAACGCCACCGCATCCGCCGGCATATGAGGGGGCTGACGAGGGCGACGCCTGCGGCTGTGCCGATGCACAGGTGTCCAATCCTGGGAAGCAGACCGGCCCCACCGGCCGCTATCAGCTAGACAACTTGGATGGTTTGGCCTAAATCCGGTTGTCGATGGATCGCAACGGAACGGCTGACGGGCAACCGGAAGCTGTTATACGAGGGATGGTGCCGCCATGGATCGGATGGACGAGAAGGTGCCCGGCAAGGCCGATGCCGATACCATTGAGGGGCAGGGACGCCGCATGCCCTGGCACAAGCCGGCCCTCCGCCGCTTCGACGCCTATTCCGCACAAACCACTACAGCAGCCGGACCGCTCGACGGCGGCGGCGGTCTCCGCCGGGCAAGCTGAGCGGGAAGGCGGCGCCTTTCCGATCTGAAAACGCCCCGCGATGAGTTTCGCCGGCAGCCTCGGCACGGGCGCAGCCCCGGCGCCGTTCGACCTGGACCGCGCCGTCGCCGTGGGCGGTTTGGATTCGGGGCGGATCAGGACGGCCGAGTCCGGACCGTTGCGTCTGGCCGCCGGCCCCGGAGCGGTGCTGGCAAGCCTGGGACCCGACCTTCTGCTGGCGGGGCGGGCACGGCTGTACGGGACCGCGGAACTGCGGTCCGCCTTGAATCTCTCCTCCACCGGGCCGGAAGACGTCGCCACCCTGCTGCTGCTGGCCTACCGGGCCTGGGGGCTTGATTTCGCCGACCGGGTGCCGGGAACCCTGGCCTGCGCCATCTGGGACGCCGCCGCCCGCCGCCTGGTCCTTGTCCGCGACAGCATGGGCGTGGAGCCCCTGCATTACACCCGGTCGGCCGGGCGATGGCTGTTCGCGCCGATGCCGTCGGCCCTGCTGACCGACCCGGAGGTGACGCCGGCGCCGGACATGGAAACGCTGGCGCTGTCCATCGCGGAGCTGCCGGTCACCGGTTCCGCCACCGGCTATGCCGGGATCCGCCGGGTGCTGCCGGGTCATGCGGCCGTCATCGCCGACGACACCGTGCGCGAGCACCGCCACTGGCATCCCGACCGCATCCCGACCCTGCGGCTCGCCAGCCGGGCGGACCATGTCGCCGCCGTGACGGAGACCCTGGAAAAAGCCGTCGCCTTCAGCCTGCCGCCCTTCGGCCCGGTGGCGGCCGAGCTGAGCGCCGGCTTCGACAGCGGCGCCGTCACCGCCCTGGCGGCGCGGATTCTGGCCCGGCAGGGACGCAGGCTGGTGGCCTATACCGGGGTGCCGGCCCGGACCATCCCCCCCGACGCCTATCCCGGCCTGCTGACGGACGAAGGGGATCTGGCCGCCGCCCTGGCCGCCCGGTTCGCGAACGTGGAGCATGTGCGGGTGCCGGGGAACCAGGGCTCCCTGTTCGCCGACTGCGACCGCCGCCGCCTGACCTACGAACAGGTGGAGCGGATGTCCCCCAACGGGATCTGGTCGGGCGCCATCCTGCGCGACGTGCGCCGCCGCCGCATCCCCGTCCTGCTGGAAGGCGGGGCCGGCAACGTCACCTTCAGCTATCACGGCCTGTACCATCTGTGCGCCCTCGCCGGGGCCGGCCGGTTCGTCTCGCTGGCAAGGGCGGTGTGGAGCCTCGGCCGTCACGGGAACCCGACCCGGCTGGGGCTGGCCAACCATGCCCTGGCGCCCTGGGTCCCGCCCGCCCCGGTGCGGATGGCGAAGCGGCTGACCGGCCGCCGCGCCCCCACCGGGCTGGACGATCTGGCGCTGAACCCCGAAACCGCCCGGCGGACGGGCGTCCTCGACCGCCTGCTGGCGGGCGCGCACGAGGATGTCCGGGCCATGCGCGGCGACGGCCGGTCCTGGCGGGTGGCGATGCTGGGGGATCCCGGGGTCGCGGCCGGGGTCCGCCGCGTCAGCGGCGTCGACGTGCGCGATCCCACCGCCGACCGCCGCGTGGTGGAGCTGTGCCTGTCCATCCCCGACGACCGGTATCTCGACCTGGAGACGGGAGAGACCCGGGCCATCGCCCGTGACCTGATGCGCGGGCTGGTCCCGGACACGGTGGTGGCGACCCGGCAGAAGTCGATCCAGTCCGCCGACTGGCCCGACCGCCTGCACGAGGCCCGCGCCGACATCGAGGCCGAGATCGCCTGGATGGAGGCGAGCCCGCTGGCCCGCCACTTCCTGGACGTTCCCCGGCTGCGCCGGCTGGTGGACCAGTGGCCGGATCGCGGGTGGGACAGCCACGCCATGCGGGCGGTCTATCTGGGGACGCTGTGCCATGCCCTGGGCGTCTCCCGCTTCCTGCGCCAGTTCGACCAGGGCAACCGCCCCGCGGCGCCATCCGAATGGGAAGCAACGCCATGACCCCACGCGCCCCCCATGTCCTGCTGCCCGGCTTCCTGGAAGCGGGGCCAAGGGACGATCTGCTGGCCCTGCTCCGGTCCCGCCGGGCGGAGTTCGAAGCCGGAAGACTGGTCGGCGGCCGGCTGGATGCGGGCATCCGCAACGGCCTTGCGCTGCTGGATCTGGACGAGGCCGCGCACGCGCTCAGGGACCGGGCCCTGCGGGAGCTTCCCGCCCTGGCGCCCCGTCTCGGCCTGCCCGCCTTCACGCCGGGAGAGGTCGAGGTCCAGGCCGCCGCCTATGGCGACGGCGGCCATTATGACCGTCACATCGACACCTTCGTGGGAGAGTATGCGGCGGCGGCCAGCCGGGTGGTGACCATCGTCCTCTATCTGCACGTCCTGCCCAAAAGGTTCGGTGGCGGCGCCCTGCGCCTGTTTCCCATCGGCGGCGATCACGGGCCGGTGGATGTGGAGCCGGAACACGGTCTGGCCGTGGCCTTTCCCTCCTTCCTGGCGCATCAGGTGATGCCGGTCTCCTGTTCCGGCGACGAACCGGGCGACCTGCGCTATGCCGTCAACATCTGGATCCGGCGGCAGGCGCCGGCCGGTCACCGACGGGACGGGAAGCTGGCCAGCGTCACGTAATCGCCCGCCACCTCGTGCCCCACCACGTCCAGCCCGCCCGCGCGGACCCACACATGGGCGAGGATATCGGTGGGGATATCGCCGGTGCCGGGGGCCGACCTCACCCCGTAATAAAGCTCCGCCGGGATGCCGCGCCGGGCCAGGAGGCGCTGCGCGACGATTCCCTGGTGGATGCAGACGGCCGGCCAGGGCACCAGCCGCGCCGCGACGGTGACGGCCCAGGCCACCCGCGCCACCTCTGCCGCTGCCGGCGGTGGCGAGGCACGGCGGCGCACCCGCGGATGCAGCCACGCGGCCAGCCGTCCGAACGGCACCAGACGCATGGCCGCCCAGGCCAGCCCCAACCCGGCGGCGGCCTCCAGCAGAAGGGGAAGATCCGCCCTGCGGCGCCAGAGCCGGTAAGGCAGCGCGTGCGGGCTCACGCGCCCCCCTCCGCCAGGCGGAGCACCAGGGCCGCCGTCTCCTCCAGCCGGTTCAGCCCCTCCAGCCGCCGCAGGCACCGGTGCGGGACCTGTCGCGACAGCAGGGCCAGCCGCCGGAAGACCGCCGGCCCGCGCCCTAGGTCGAGCGCGGTCGGCCAGTGCAGCACGTTGCGTTGCAGCGACGCCAGGACCGCCATGCCGTCCATCGGTTCCAGATGCGGCTCATCTCCGGGCACGGCCTTGTGAAGGTGGCAGACGGCGACGACTTCGCCCGCCGGGGCCAGGGGCAGATGCAGGGCCCGCTTGCCGCCGGAACCGGGCAGCTCGGGCAGGGTGTCCGGCGCATGGCCATGCCGCCGCAGCGCCTCCGGGGACAGCTTCAGCCGCGGAACGCTGGGCAGCGCCAGCGGCGGACGGGCCTCGTCGGTCCAGGACAGGGGCGCCAGATCCTCCGCCACCAGCCCCAACCCCCGCGCCGTCAGTGCGGCGGACAGGGTGGACTTGCCGGCCCCGCTCTCCCCCACCAGCAGGATGATCCCACGGGGGGAGGCGAGCGCCGCCGCATGCAGCGGCAACACCCCCCGCTGGTGGCAGATCACCGCCAGGGCGCTGCCCAGCACATAGGCGCGCAGGGCGGGGTCGGCGACCGGCGTCCGGGCGTCAACCAGGATCTCGGACCCGTTCCGCACCAGGAAGGTGCCGACGCCGTTCCCCTCCACCCGCACGGTTCCGTCCGCCGCCACGTCGGCCTCGGCACCCGACACGAAGGGGATGGCGCGCAGGGCGGGGGAGCCCAGCCGGACGGTCACGTCGGCGGGCCCGGCCCCATCGCCGGTCCCGTCACCGGTCCAAACCGGCAGTTCCGGCAGGGGAACCTCGCTGTCCAGCCGCAGGCCCAGGACGGAATAGGAGGTGCCCATCACCCCGGTCCCGGCTTCAGGCCGCCACCCGGATCAGCCCCTCGCCCATCATCTCGACAAGCACCGGCGCCAGGTCGCTTTCGATCGTGGCCGCATCGGCGTCGTACCGTCCGGACAGGGCGCCGTACAGGTCGCCGGCGGCCAGCGGCGTTTCCAGAAGGCGCCAGACCTCCCCGCCGATGTCGTCCAGACCGAAATAGGCTCCGCGCTCGATCTTCAGCAGCACGGTCTCGCCGTCCAGCTCCGCGGCCAGGATGTCATCGCTGCGGATCAGCAGGGTGGAATGTGACAGTGGGGTGAGCGTTTCCATCCGGTCCTCGACCATGGCGTGCAATCCTGGGGGTTATGCCATACCCGGTTCGGTGAAAGAAGCGGCTGGAACGGATGCGGGCTCCGACGCCCGTTTCCGGAAAACGACGCCTTCGCGCAGAGGAAGCGGCCGCAGCAGCGTCTCGTCCCGCCCGTAGACCGGGGTATCGGGATGCTGTTCACCCTCCAGCAGCAGCTCGAAGCCGGCGGCGGCGGCCGTGTCGGCGAAGCGGAAATTGGCATGGCGCAGCACCAGAAGGCCGCCGGGCTTCAGGCAAGCGGCCAGCCCCGCCACCGACTCCTCGAAGGCGGCAAAACGGATCAGGTGGCCGCAACGCGGCGGAAAGCTCCCCAGTTCGCCATGACGGTAGACGGCCATGGCGAAGACCGCGTCATAGCTTTCCGCCGGTTCTCCCCCGGCATCGGACGCCAGGGCGAAGGACAGCCGGTCGTCGGGTCCGTCATCGGAACCATTGGCGGAGCGGCGGTGGGCGATGCGGCAACGGGCGATGTTGCGGGGATTGATGTCCAGGCCGCGGATGACGGCGCTTGGAAAGTAGCGGCGCAGGCTGAACACCTCCTCCCCCGTCGAGCAGCCGAAGGACAGCAGGCGGAGGCCGGGACCGTTGCCCAGCCGCAGCAGGACGTAGCGGAACAGGTCCGGATAGCGGTCCAACTCGGTCGTGGCGAAGGGCTGGAAAAGTCCGGGCACCGCGCGCCGCCGCAAGCTCGCATATCGGGCGTCGGTGCCCCGGAGGAACCGGCGGAAAGCGACGAGATGGCCGCCGCCCGGCATCCGGCCCAAAATCCGGCGCATCCGCTTCCACAGGCAACGGCTTCCCGTCATGCAAGGATCCTTTCCGTCCAGGAGCTTTCCGGCAGAGGAGAAGCCACATAACTGTTGCGAGTGTAGCAGTTGCACCGCGATTGTGCGTTTCCGGCGGTGCGGGAAGATTTCCGCAGCCGCCGAGGGAAACGAGTGGATCGGCATGGCAGGGGCAGCTATGGGAGCGGCGGGCACGGAAACGGCTGACAGGACGGCCGGCCTCGGTTTTTCCGTGGCGGACCTGCCGCCGGCGCAGCGGTATCTGGTCGCCGCCCTGTCCGCCCGTTTCGGCGGCCGGGCGCATCCGCTTCCCGCCGACCCGGACTGGCGGGAGGTCGGCTGTCTCGCGCGCTACCATCGCCTGGCCCCGCTGATGGACCGGGCTTTCCTGCCCGGCGCGCCCGACGCCTGGCTGACGGAGATCGCGGAGTGGCGGCGGGCGGAGATCCGGCGCTCGCTGCTGCTGACCGCCAGGATGCTGGAGGTCGCCCGGTGCTTCCGGCAGGCCGGGGTCGATCTTCTGGTCCTGAAGGGGCCGGCGCAGGCTGTGCGGCTGTTCGGCGACGCCCATGCCCGGTCATGCCGGGACATCGACCTTCTGGTGCGTCCGGCCCAGGCGGACGAGGCGCTGCGGCTGCTGCGCGGGCTCGGCTACGGCACCCGGCCCGACCTGCTGAGCCGGCATGTCAACGCGATCTTCGCCGCCCATGAGGATGGCGGACCGCCGGTGGAACTGCACACGCAGCTGAGCGAGGGGAACGTCGTCTTCTCCTCCAGGGCGCTGGACCCGTTCCGCGAGAGCGCCGAACTGGACATCGGCGGGCGGACCGTCCGCTCCCTGTCTCCCGGCGCCACCATCGCCTATGCCGCCTATCATGGTGCCCGGCATCACTGGTCGCTGCTGTACTGGTTCGCCGATCTGGTGGCCGCCACCCGGCGCCCCGCCGCCGATTGGGAAGATGCAGCGGCGGTCGCGGCCCGTTGCGGCACCGGACGCCATCTCGCCATGGCCGTGCGGCTGGTCCGGGGGCTGACCGGGCTTTCCCCGCCGGTCCCGCCGCCCTGTCCGTCCGGCGACCTGCCGGTCCTGCGGCGGGCGGAGGCGGTCGTCGGCGCGATCTGGGCGCTGCCGCCGATGGAGGAGAACGAGGCGCTGCGCCGGCTGGGGACCATTGCCGTGCTGCGGTCGGACCTGTCGCTCTATCGCGGCAGGATGGCGGCGGCCCGGTATCTGCTTGCCCTTCTGCGCCCGACGGACAGCGACAATCCCGGCCTCCCGCTGTCCTCCGGCATGCGTTTCCTGCTGCTTCCGCTCCGCATCATCCGCGTTCTGGCGATGGAGCTGTCGCGCGGCCGCCCGTGACCGGATCGCCCGTGACCGGATCACCTGTGACCACCGCCCAGAGCGCCGTTCCGACCGAGGGGATGGAAAAGCGGTGCTCCACGAAATCGCGGGCGGCCTGGCCCATGGCGGCGCGCGCTTCGGCCGTCAGCGACCGGGCCCGGTCCAGGACGGCGGCGGCGGCGGCCGGGCCGGGGTCGAAGACCAGACCGGTGCCGTCCGCCTCCACCCCGTCCCAGGCCATGCCCCTGGTGACCAGGACGGGGCGGGCCAGGGCCATCGCCTCCACCACCACATTGCCGAAATTCTCCCGCAGCCCGCCGGACCCCAGCCCGGACGGCAGGACGGCGAAGTCGCAGCGGGCAAGCATCGCCGCCACCCCGTCGGCCGGCAGGTAGCCCAGGCACTCCACCGCCCCCCCAGCCCCGTCGGCCAGGGCGGAGACCTGGGCGGCATAGTCGCCGTCGCCCGTTCCGGCGATCAGCAGCCGGTCCTCCGGCCGGCGAGTCGCCAGCCAGATCTCCAAGAAGGGCAGGATGCCCTTTTCCGGCGACAGGCGTCCGACATAGCCGATGACCAGCCCGCCATCCGGCCAGCGCGGGGGCCGGGGCAGCCAGACCCTGCTGTCGACCGCGTTGGGGACGATGGCGACGGGAACGGAGGGAAGCAGGGCGCGCACGCCCTCGGCCTCGATCGCGCTGGTGGCGTGGACGGCGCGGGCGCGGCGCAGGGTCGGCAGGGTGATCAGCTGGTAGAACAGCCATTTCAGCGGCTTGCGGGCGCGTATGTAGGCGACGTGGCCCGCCATCAGGCTGCCATGGACCCCGACGGTGAAGGGCCGCCGCAGCAGCCGGCAGACGATCCCGGCGATGCTGGTCGGCCAGGTGGCGACGCCGCTGACATAGACCAGATCCGCCCGGTGGCAGGCCGTCCAGATCGCCGGCAGCGCCCCCAATCCGAAACCCCAGCGCGGCCAGCCGCGCGCCCGGTACAGGATCGGCGACACCCGGCCGGGCAGCCCCAGCTCATCCGGGCGTAGCGGAGCACCCTCCGATGCGTCGCTGGCGCACAGGATCACCTCGTGCCCGGCCTCGCCCCAGGCCTGGGCGACGCGCGCCGTGCATTCGGCGATGCCGCCATAGCCGCGCGCCGGGGCGATGTGGGTGACGACGATCGCGACCGTGGGAGATTGTCGGGAGGAGGAGGGGCGGGAAGCGCTGCCGGACATGCCGTTTCCTCAGGGCCGCGGGGGAAGGCCGAGGGCCTGACGGATGCCGCGCAGGTCCGCCTCGAAATCCCAGCCGGACACGATCTCCAGGCTTCGCCGCCCCATCGACGCGGCAAGGTCCGGGTCGGCGCACAGGGCGCCCAGGGCCTTGGCCATCGCCCCGATGTCGCCGACCGGCACGACGAATCCGTTCTCGCCGTGGCGGACGAGGTCGGGGCCGCATCCGACCTGATCGCTGACGATGATGGCCTTGCCGAGATTCATGGCTTCGTTGACCACCAGCCCCCAGGGTTCGCAGGAGGACGGCAGCACGAACACGTCGCACATGGCATAGCAGGCGATCAGATCCTTCTGCCCCTGGAAGCCCAGGAAATGGACGGTGTCCATCCCCTCCGCCATGGCGCGCAGTTCCGGCATCAGTTCCCCGTCGCCGGCGAAGACGAGGTGGGGCGGCGGCCCGCTGGCAGGTGCCGGGGCCATCTGCTGGAAGGCGGCCAGGAGATGGTCGGCATGCTTGCGGCGCTGCAGCTTCGACGCATAGAGGACGACCGGGGCGCCGTCCGGAATGCCGATCGCGCGCCGAAGCCGCAGACCCTCGTCCGGTGCGGCGTTGCGGAAGAAGGCGTTGTCCACGGCATAGGGGCAGGCGAACAGCTTCTCCTCGGCGACGCCCTGCTGCCGGTAATAGGCGGCGTTCAGGCTGCCGATCGTCAGCCAGCCGTCGGCCAGCCGGTCGATGGCGGCGAAGAAGACGCGCTTCAGCGCCCGGCGCACCGGCCCGCGCCGGCGGCTGATCGGCGTGGCCTCGTCGCGGAACAGGACGCGGATGCCGAGCCGGCGGGCGGTCAGGGCGGCCAGCCAATGGACCGGCCGGCTGTAGCCGTGGATCGCCAGGCAGTCGAACCGCCCCTCCTTCAGCCGCCGCGCCAGCCCGCGGCTGAAGGGCCGCAGGAGGTCGAGCCGCCCGGTGCCGCCCCAGGCCTCCAGGAAGTCCGACCGGTAGCCGTCCAGCAGGGGCACGTCCCAGGCGATCCGGCGCCCGAACCCGGGATCGGCGAACTCGCGCACCGTCAGGTCGCTGGCATAGAACACCGTCAGGTCGATGTCCGGATCGGCGGCGATCCGGCGGAACAGCGGCGCCGCATACTGGACGGGGTGGGTGGTGAGGAAGGCAAGCCGGACCGGATCAGTCATATCGCCTCATGGTGGCTCGTCATCCCGTGCGGGTGGCTGCCCGTGGTTGATGGGGAAACGGGCGACACCATGCCCAACCGCAGGCGCCGATACAATTCCCCGTCACATCCGAATCGCGAAAGCATCGCCTCCATGCCTCTCCGTGCCGGCGACGGCACGTCAGGCGAGATGCGACAGGACGTCCCACACCCGCTGGACGAAGGCATCCCGGCCGAAGCTCGGCGCCAGCAGGTCGGGAACGCAGGGGCGCGGCGTGGCCAGGGCGCGCTGCAGCGCTCCGGCCAGATCGTCGGGATCGCCGGGGTCGGCCAGTTCGCCGATGGCGCCGTCCAGCACCGCTTCGCGCGATCCGTCCACCCGCGAGGCGACCACCGGAACCCCGCAGCCCATCGCTTCGAGCAGCACGATGCCGAACCCCTCCTGCCGCCCGCAAAGCGCGAAGGCGTCGGCAAGGCGGTAGTGGTCGGCCTTCTCCTCCTCGGGCACGAAGCCGGTGAAGACCACGCGCTCCGTCAGGCCGAGCCGGCGGACCTCCGCCTCCAGATGCGGGCGGTCGGTGCCGTCGCCGCACAGGAGGTAGCGCAGCCCCGGTTCCCGTTCGGCCAGCCGCGGCAGCACCGCCAGAAGCTCGTAGAAGCCCTTGTCGCGGTCCATCGCGTCGAGGCGGGCCAGCCCCATCAGCACGCGCGCGCCGGCCACGCCGTAGCGCTCCTCCAGCGCCGCCGGGCGCGGCCCCGGCGTGAAGACGGACAGATCGATCGTGTTGGGCAGCACCGTGCCGCGTCCGGCCGCGATGTCCGACCAGTCCCGGAAGCGGTCGAGCGTGTAGCGGCTGACCGCGATGGTCATGTCGACGGAGGAGAGGCCGGGAACCTTCACCGGCGTCCAGGCGTCGACCCCGTGGATGACCAGCGCCAGCCGGGCCGGCCGGCCGCGACGGGCCAGCTTGCCGGCCATCCGGCGGGCCAGCACGGCGACCGGCATCAGGTTGATGTGGCCGCAGATCACGACGTCGAAGCCGCCGGCCGCCTCGCGCAGAGCGGCGCCCGCGAACCCGAGTTTTCCCGGCGGTGCCGCGCGCTGGACCGTGCGGGGGGGAAGCGGTCCCGGCGGGTGCGGCGCGCGGCGGGGCAGGATGACCAGTTCCCGGACGTCGGGCGAAGAGGACAGGGCGGCCGCCAGATCACGGTTGAAGCGTGATATGCCGCCATGTCCGCCGAACGCATCACTGACGAGAAACAGCAGTCGCATGCGTCGGCGAGGCTCCGGGATTCTGTCCATATGCGGCGGTCCCGCTTGCCGCGCAGAGGCGTCACGGGCCGGCCGAAAGGCTTACACCATGTCGGCACGCACCGGTAGCGGCAATGCCCGGGGCCGCACGCGCCGTGCGCCGCGGCGGCCCGGCCGTTTGCATGAGGACGGCTGCACAAACGGCACCGCTTGCGCTATAACCGGGAACAACAACCCTCGGAACGAAGAGAGCCCTCCGATGCGTGCCCAGTCCCGCTGCCCCCGTATCGCCGCCGTCATGGTGCTTGCGCTGTCCACCACGCTGGCCGGCTGCCAGACCGGGTCGATGGGCAACAAGGAGGGGTTCGGCACCGTCGGCGGCGCCATCGCCGGCGGCCTGATCGGCTCGCGCTTCGGCGGCGGCTCGGGCAAGCTGGTGGCGGTCGGCATCGGCACGCTGCTGGGCGCCTTCGCCGGGCGGGAACTCGGCGCTTCGCTCGACCGTGCCGACCAGGCCTATGCCGACCGTGCCGCGACCCAGGCCTACAGCGCCCCCATCGGCCAGCGGATCACCTGGAACAACCCGCAGTCCGGCAACCAGGGCGTCATCGTGCCGGTCAAGGACGGCTATGACGGCTCCGGCGCCTATTGCCGCGAGTTCCAGCAGACCATCGTCGTCGGCGGCCGCACCGAACAGGCCTTCGGCACCGCCTGCCGCCAGCCCGACGGGTCGTGGAAGATCGTGGGGTGAGGGGGTTGCCGCGGAAGGGCACGGGCGAACAGTGAAGCCCTCCGTGGAGCGACAACATCCACCTTGCATCGAACAACAGGCAAGCCGGATACTGGTTTTGCTGGACATACGGTGCAGCAGTGCCCGTGACGCAGCAATGCATTGCTCACCGTAACCCGCTTCCAGCGGGTTCGGATGGCTGAACATGGGGCTTTCATGGACCTGACACCGGCTGCAATCGACCGTTGGCGCCAGAACATCGCCAACAGCACGCGCGCAAATTACTTGTATGAAATGGGTCGTGCCTTGATCGCCGAGGGGAATAAGGACGTCGGTCTACAGAAGGTCCGGGCCGCCCTTGAACTTTATCCGGCCTTGCATGACGCACGCAGCTTCCTGATAGACCACCTGCATGCCGAGGGGGGGGCGGCGGAGGCCAAATCCCTGGACAGCCAGGGCAGGACGAGCTTCCCCGATTTTCCCGTGGCTTACGTTCTGTTCCAGGTGAAGCGCCACTTGGAAAGAAAGGAATTCGCCGATGCCCGCAGCCTGCTGGCAACGGCAGGCATCACGGGAAACGCTTCGGGAGATGCCGTCTATTGCTGGCAGCAGATCATGGGGTATCAGCTTCAAGCCGGTGCACCGCCGGAGGATCTTCTGGAGTCGGCGGAAGCCATCGTCGCCTTGAATGGCGCAGAGCCCAAGGCGCTGGAAGTTGCCGGCATGAATGCCTTGCTGCTTGGACGCTACGAGGATGCCATCCGGCATTTGGATGATCTGTGCGCGGCAACCCAATCCAATCATAGCGCCCTGCTGTTCGCCGGCATGGCCTGTCATTGCGCCGGTCGCTTTGCGGACGCTCTGGCACGCTTCGACGCCACTTTGCGCTGCACCCCGGATGCCTTGGCCGACCGTCTCCAGTTCCATGCCGGCGCGCATGCGCACAGCGCCGCTTCCCATCTCGCCATGGGGGACATGGACGCCGCCTCGGCTGCCATCGCCCAGGCTCAGGCCGTCGATCCGGACGATTTCCGCTCCAGGATTTTCCTGGCTCTCGTTCTCGAGCGCCAGGAACGGCGGGAGCAGGCCGTTCAGACGGCTCAAAACGCCCTGCGCGTCAGCCCCGACCATCCCTTCGCCCTGATCGTCTTGGGGCATGCCCAGGCGCTGCTGGGGCAGCGGGAGGCGGCGTTGGCGACCGTGGCGCGACTGAAGGATTGTCCTTCTTATCTTGCAAGCACCATGCTCGACCTCGGCATGTGGATGATCCCGACTATTCTTCCGCTTGCCTCCCAAGCCGGCATTTCCCTCCGCCAAGCCACCGGAAGGTGATCCGCCCGATCACCATCGGGCTTCACCTCGAACAGACAGAATTGAGCCTATGAAAAAGACCCTGATCATCGGCGGCGGGTTTGCCGGATGTGCGGCCGCCCATCAGTTCGCTCGCCTGGGGGGATGGGACGTCACCCTAGTGGAGCACAGCGACCGCCTGGGTGCCGGAGTCCGCACCCATTTTTACGGGGGGCATCCCTACACGTTCGGCCCCCGGCATTTCCTGACCCAGAATGAAGAGGTCTACGCCTACCTGGATTCCATCGTTCCCCTGCGACGCTGCCAGGAGCATGAGTTCGTCACCTATGTCGAGCGTGACGCCGCCTTCTACAGCTACCCGATCCATCGGGCCGATATCGCCCTGATGCCCGACCGGGACAGCATCGAAACGGAAATGACCCGCCTGACTGGCGTGGAGCATGCCCGCAATTTTGAGGAATACTGGGTCTCGTCAGTGGGCCGCACGCTGTATGAAAAATTCATCAAGACATACAGCGAGAAGATGTGGATGGTCGACGACAACCGGTCGATCGATTATTTCTCCTGGTCACCCAAGGGAGCGACGCTCGCCGACGGACCGAAGGCGGCCTGGGGAACAGCATTGTCGGCTTATCCGATCGCCCTCGATGGTTACAACGCCTATTTCGATATCGCCACTGCCGAAGCGAAGGTTCTTCTCAATACCCGTATCGAACGCTTCGATCTTCCCAACCGCCGCGTGATGTTGGGTGGGGAGTGGCAGCAGTATGATCTGATCGTCAATACCATATCTCCGGACCTTGTTCTTGACGAGGCTCATGGAGCTTTGGGTTATATCGGGAGAGATTTTCATAAGATTGTCCTTCCAATTGAGCATTGTTTTCCAGAAAATACTTACTTTGTTTACTATGCCAATGATGAGCGCTTCACGCGCTTGGTCGAATACAAGAAGCTGACACGTTACCAATCATCCTCGACTCTGATCGGTATGGAGATTCCTTCAGCAAACGGACGGTATTATCCGCTTCCATTCAAAAGCGAGGCGGCCAAAGCCAAACGCTATTTCTCCATGATGCCGGAAGGGGTATTCTCCATGGGCAGGGCTGGGAGCTACCTCTATGCCGTCGATATCGACGACTGTCTGGAGCAGGCCTTGAATCTGGCCAGAATGGTTCAGGAAGGAGGGCAGGATGGCCCTGTACCCACATGCTATGCCACCGAGCGCTACAAGGTTGACCTCGATGCCACGGCCTGACGCCATCGCCACGGCGCTGACGGAGCTGGAGGAGCGGGGATGGGCGATCGTCCCTTGCGATGCGCCGGACCTGCTGGCTCGCGTGGCCGACGATGTGAAGCGCATTGCCGCCGGGATCGCCGGCTCCCGGGCGGGTGACGATCTCCGCGGCATGGTCAGCGGATTTTCGCCCAGCGAACTGAATCGCCTGCTCCGCGAAGTCAACAACGCGCTTGCCGAGGACGGGCTTTCGTTGCTGGAGCCGTTCCGGGGAATGATCCGCAGCCTGTGCGGGGACCAGGTGCTGTACCAGCGCCGTCCCTACCTGCGGGCCAATGTTCCGGGACTGGCGCACACCGCTACGGAACCCCATTCAGACGTGTTCTACGGCCATTCGCCTTATGCCTACACGATGTGGATCCCCCTGCACGATGTGGACAATGACGATGGGCTGTTCGTCTTCGATCGTGCCGAGAGCGAGGATATCCTGGCCGACTACGGCTTCGACAAGCCGTTGCGCGCGGCACTCGACCGCCCGGCCCCGGCGCCGTTGCGCCTGCGCTTCGGCGAGGCGATCTTCTTCTCCTGCTACCTGATTCACGGAGCCCTTCCCTGCAGCGGTTCGCTGCCTCGCCTGAGCCTGGATACCCGTGTCCAGGCTGCCAAGGCCCCGCTGTTCGAGAAGGGGGCCGAACTTTACGGATTGGTCCGGTCATGAGCACCATCGGTGTCGTCAGCAGCGTCGATCTGGGGCCGTGGCGCCTGCCGCAACGGGCCCAGACAGCCTTGATTCAAAGTTGGGCCGGGCAGAACGGCCTGATCATCGACATGATCGTCAGCGAATTCGTCGTGACCCGTCAGTATCCGCAACTGGTCCAGGCAGTTACCGCCAATTCCGGAGCCGAAGCGGTCAACGTCATCTTTGCAACCGGGTACCAGCTGCCGATCGAGCCGCAAGCCCGTGCGGAGCTTTTGACGGCACTTTCTGGTTGTGAGCTGATCTTCGCTTTGGAAGGCGAGCGCTTCCATCTGGAGCCGGGCCAAAAGGACATACCGGCTGCGTTGCGCGACTTTCTGAACGGTTTGGATCACATCCGCACCCTTCCGATCCTCAATCCCGAAGAGGCCAGAACGCTGGCCCCTCTGCCGCGCGGAGAAACGAATGTCACTGCCTGACGATCAGGCCGCCGATAGCCCGGTCAATGAACTGTTCCAGCCGGTACGCCTGCGCAACGACGAGGTCGAAGCCCTGGAGGGCATCGCCCGCAATTTCGACAGCTTTCCGCTGAACACACGGGCCAAGCTGGAGAATTTTCCCAACTGGGTTCGCCACAGGGATCTTGCCCGGTTTCTTTATAAGGCCGAGATTTACCAGTCCATCTTGAAAATACCGGGCGTCATTTTCGAATGTGGCGTGCTGTATGGCGGAAGCTTGGCGACCTGGCTGCATTTGGGCGAGATCTATGAACCGGTGAACTACGGTCGCCGGGTTTATGGATTCGATACTTTCTCAGGCTTTCCGGCGGTAACCGACCAGGATCGGCCGGCGGACCCGCGCTATCCGGAGCTTTACCAAGCCGGAACCTACAGTGCCGCCGAGGCGGAAAAGCATATTTTCGAACTATTTCCCCTGCTGGACCGGACGAGGAAGATCCCGCAGCTTCCGCGCATGCGACTGGTCAAGGGCGACGTCACCAAGACCGTGCCGGAGGTGCTGGCTGCCGATCGCAGCATCCTGATTTCCATGCTCTATCTTGACCTTGACTTGTACGAGCCTACCCTCGCGTGCATCAAGGCCTGCCTTCCGCGGATGCCGAAGGGTTCGGTCATCTGCATCGACGAGCTGTGTTACGAAGATTGGCCGGGGGAAACCGCTGCCGTGCTCGATGCGATCGGAGTTTCCGGCCTGACCATCGAACGCTCGCCGATCGTTCCCAACATCGGCGTGATCCGTCTGTAGGAAGCAGGGCGGACGCCCCGTCGGCGTCCGCCCCCTTTCTTGCATGGAGTGTTCCTGAAAAGGATCAGCCCCGGTAGAGCCCCTGGATAGGGGGAGCGAAGGGGATTCCTTCGGCACGATCGCGTCGCAAGGCCGCAAAGACATAGTCGAAGCACAACATGGGAAACTCGTCCGAATAAGCGCGTGTTTCCGGTGCCGTGGCGTTATGAATGTACCGCTCCGCCACTTGGCGCTCCAGCATCGGTGCAGCCACGCTTGCAGACAATTTGATCGGCAAGTGATCGAAATCGATGGGCTGTGACGGTTCCCGCTCGGCCAGACGGCAGCGCACACCGAAGTTGTCAATATAAAGAATATCCTCGATACTGTATTCATTCATTTTGGCAAAATCAAAATATAGTGTCGGATGTATGTTGTAAAATCCATGATTGATATGGCCGAAAGTTGGCAGAATAAAAAGAATAATGCCGTTCTGTTTTGTCAGGAAATCAGCATTTCGGAACGACATCCCAATATTGAATATGTGTTCAGAAGTGCCGAAATTCGTCAAGATATCAAAGCGTTCGGCAATATCCACAGGATCATTCAAATTCATTCGGTAACGGCTGCGGGAATCGAGGAAATCCAGGCTTACATAGCTGGATGCGCCCAAAGATTTATAGAGGGCGACTTGCGCATTTGGTAGGAAAGTTCCGTCTTGGATAATGCTTTCCTTGGCCTCCCGTCCTTTCTCATCCCCGAACAAATCGTTCAGGACGGATTGAAGGACCGGTTCCGTGGTGAGGATGTCCTGAGGTCCAAGCTCAAGCATTGATCCGCCGGCTGGCCAAACACCCTTGCGTTTCAATCGGGCAAACCAATGGAGCATCAAGGCACTTATCGCCATGGTTCAATCCTTCACTTTGCTATTCTTGTTGCCCAAAGCTGTTGCCGGTATCCTGACCGAAGCGGATACGTAGGACATCTGCCGTGGCATGGTTGTGGGCCCGCATCCAGTCCAGCATCCGCCCCGCCCCTTCGCGATGGCGGCGCGCATCGGCGGAGCGGAGCAGGGCGGCGATCTCATCGGGTGATGGGGAGCCGGACACCACGATGCCGGCATCGAAGCGCCGAACCAACTCGGCCGCATGGATCAGGCAGTCATGGATGACGACTGGAAGCCCCGCTGATGCGTAGCTGCTGAAGGTGGCTGGAATGACCACGTCGTGGTCGCGGGTACGGATGTTTCCGGCAGCGCGAACCCACCCATAGTCGAAGCCGGCCAGGGTCCGGCGCAACGCCTCCAGAGGGCAGCGTGGATGATAGGCGATTCCCGCCGCCTCCACGTCGGCGGCGAAGCCGGAAAAAGGTGAACCCGGCTGCCCTGTATCGCTGCCGTTGAACAGCGTGATCCGGGCGGCTCCTGAACGCGACAGGGCGGCAAGCAGCGGCAGATGTTCGTGATTGATCCGCAAACCGGGGAAACGGTCCAGCCGTCCCGGCACCACCATGGATGAAGCGAAGGCGACCCGCTTGGGCATTCCGGGGCCTGCAGCGGCCATCTCCACCCCGGCTGGCGGAGCGCTCTCCTCGATCCCGACGAAATACTCCATCACCGGTGCATGGGGCTGCCGCAGCACCTCAGGCCATGCGCCCCCACGCTTGCTGACGATCAGCGCGGCCTGCTGAAGCAACAGGGATTCGGCGCTGTGCCCAAGACGGATGAACTCTTCGGACATGCCGAAATATTCGATCAGCTCGGAAAGGGACAGGTAATCCAGCCCGATCAGCCAGCTGTCCCAGAACTCGAAAATCAGGTCCAGCGGCAAGCCGGCACGCCGGATCAGGATATATTGGAAGAAGCCATCGAAGGTCGACTGTACATAAAGGGTTTTCGGACGCACCGCCGCCAGGATCTCGGGGATGACGGTCAGCTGGCCCTGCAGATCAAGTGTCGGGAAGATGTCGCTGCGTATCGGCGTCCCTTGCAAGGCCGAACCGATGAGCAGTGTCCGGTCCGGCGGAAAGACACCGGCAAGAACCTGGTCCGACAGAACCTGCGTGGTCGAACTGCGCAGGATGACATGCCGGACCTGCCGGAGATTTCCCGTTGGGAGCGCTTGCGCAAGCAGCACCTCCGGACGGACCCGGTCGCGGCAATAAGCGCTGTAATCGGCACCGGTGTACAAGGGGAGAATGCGCTCTGCCGGAACGCCGGCACTTTGCAACACGCCGATCAGATCCGCCTCGTAGTGGAGGTGGGAAATCAGGACCTGATCGTCATCCCCAAGCCGGGCTGCAATCCGTTCCGGTGACGTCACCGGCAATCCGAAGCTGGCGCAGGCATCGGCGCCGTCCCGATCCACCAGTCCGCGGAACCGGATGTCCGTCCTCGCCAGCAAAGCCGGCAGCAGATCGCGTGTGTGCGTTCCCCCGGGATAGACCCAGAGACCACCCTTCAGGGGTGCCTGCCGCAGGAAATCGATGGCGAACCGCAAGCTTTTGGGAACGGCATGGCCGTCGAGCACGCGGTCCACCGTCGCATCCAGATCCGGAGGAGGAAGGAAGGTATCGTCGCCACGCACTGAACCGCTATCACGGCGCATCGTCACCCTTCCGTCTCCGCCAAGCTGCTACCCGGCCTGGAGCGGACCGGGTGGCGTGCTGCTTTCACACGGGCTCAAGAGGCTCGTCAAGGATGTAGTTCCGGATGACGGGCTCGGTGGGAGCCGGAATCTGAGGGGCGAAAAATCGCGTCTCCCCTTCGTTCAAAAGGGGGGCGTCGACATTTCCGGCGCCGAACACACGAAATTCGAGGTTGAACCGCTCCTTGGTCATTTCCGGCCGGCTCCAGGTCCCGTGCAGGGTCTCCGAATTGAAGACCATAACGTCGCCGGGGGAGAAGACGGGGCGGAAGCGGGCCTCGGGGCTGAACATCGAAAGGACCGATGGGCTGACATTGATGGTGTCGCCATGGGGGAGGATGCCGCTGAGGCCGACCGGGACGAACTCCATGCCCGGCGCATCCTCGCCGCATGGATCGAGCGGCACCCAGAACTGGACGGATCGCCCGATGTCCATGCTTCCGGTGAAGTTGCCGTCCTGATGCATGCCTGTAACCATCGAGCCCACCTGCGGCGATTGATAGCGCATGTGGCAGGTGACATGGGGCAGGGTCAGCGCACTGACGCGGAACTGCTTGAAATAGGCCCCTGCGATGACCGGCATCAGGCTGGGCATGAAGATTTGATAGATCACGTAGTGGCGCAGATCCGGTGATCCCTGGGGTGTCACCATCGATTTGAAACGCAGGTCGCCGACCCAATCGGCCCGCGCGTTTTCCAGATGCTCGGTCTGCCGGGTCAGGCTCGACAGCCGGCGCGCCTCGGGAACGCCGGCCGCACGCACGGTCTCCAGCAGCCCGCGGGGAAGCGCATTGCGCAGAACGACGCACCCGTAAACGCGAAGGCGATGGAACACCCGCCTGACCAGTATCGACCAGGGCTGGCCCTGGGCATCCAAGGAAAGCAAGCTATCATAGTCTGGCATCGTGTGTTCCATTTGCGTGTCGTCACCTAGGCTGATGTCAGGGATCGCCGGATGAAGCTGAGATATTGCTGGCCGCGACCGAAATATCCGATCAGCGGTGCCAGACGATCGAGATCATGCTGTCCAGGAGCCAAAACGAAGGCGGCGGCGGCATCAAGGGCATCAGCTGCCGCAGTCGCGTGCGGACGCAGCAGGCTGGCGACCATCTGCAACGCCTCCGCCGCTTCCGGCAGCGCCTTCTGTCGGCCTCCGGTTTCATGGTCGACCATCAAGTTGAAAACCCGGTCGGCATGGTGGAGAAGCAGACGTCCGGTTTCTTCGTCATGGGCGGGAGCAGCCAAGCAATAATCCGAAAACGCTACCACGTTGGAGTGGTAAGACCGAAGTCCGGCAGCATTGTGTCCGGGGTCCATATCGTCGCAGGTCTTGTACCAGCGCCAGTCCGTGATGAAGCGCGGTGAACTGCCATACAGGTCGAACCCGTCCGCCAGGCAGCCGATCGCGTCGGCTATGGAGAACAGGCGGCCATGGTAGGGGATCAGGATGTTGTCGTGGATCCAGTCCTCCACGGGGCGGGTCCGCCCGGCCAGGCTTTCAAGATGCGGCGTGAAGACGGGAAGCAATGCCGCCATCCGCTCCGCAGCGGGCCTGGCGAATGGGACGATCCGGTCGGCGACCAGCCGCCGGCTGAACTCTCCCAGGCCCGAGATGGAATCGATGCAGGTCACGACGACGATCCCATCCGGTCCGGCGAAGCCGGCGATGTGCCGGGTGAAGGCGGCCGGGTCCCGCTGGAAGGGAATGACCCCTTCGCACAAGACAAGATCATAGCGGCGGCTGGTGTCGAAACTCTCGATCAGGGAGTGAACGATTTCCACCGCCGGCTGGTCGCCGAACCGGGTTTTCAGACGGTCCTGGGTTTCCGCAATGCCGGTCGGGTTGCCATCGACGAGCGTGTAGCGTCCCGGCGACAGGCTGGCCGTGTAGAGGGCGTTGTGCCCCGAACCGGGGCCGAACTCTATGACGGCTTTGCCCGCCAGAAGGCCGGGCGGTACGCCGAGGCTGTGGTAGAGCGCCCGTCGCCGGCGGAAATGGGACGCCATGTCGTGGGCGATGTCCTGCCGCACAGGAGAGATCCCATGGGCGGTGTAATAGCCGAGATATGGCCGGTCGGCCTCGGCTGTCGCCGGTTGGCCGGTCACGATGGGAGAGGTCATGCCTCTGTCTCCGGGGTCATGTCGGCGGCTCGGTAACAGGAACGGCACTCCTGCGGAATGCGCCGCTCCAGATGAGCGCGCCGGAAGTCCTGGTAAGCGGTCCCGAACCAGACATCCGTCAGGCTCCGGGCCTCAAGCCCGTCGATGCGGGAAACGCCTGGATCTCCGATGGTGCAGCAGGGAACCACCTGGCGATCCGAACTGACCACGGCACGTTCGAATGGCCAGGGGCACAGGCTTTTCGGGCTTTCGGTCGAGTATTTTTCCACCACGTGCCAGAAACGGACATCGATCCCGTTTTCACGGCCCAGATCGATCAGCCCATGCAACCGCTCGACCGTCACGCGGTCGGCGACGTCGACCCGGCGGTTGCGCTCCTCCCAAAGCTCATTGCCCCATCCGCCCAACTCCAGCGAAAAACACTGGTGGCGGAATCCCAGATCGGCGCCCAGCCGCACCAGAGCCTCAAGCTCGTGCAGGTTTCCCTCCTGCACGACGGTCCACATCTTGGTCCGGCAGACGCCCTTCTCGGCGGCATAGTCATGCAGGGCGCGGCAGTTGGCCGTCACGTGGCGGAAAGAGGATCCCCGCCGGATCGCCTCGAAGGTCTCGGCCGTGGCGCCGTCGATGGAGATCTGGATTTCATTGGCGTCGCTGTCGATCAACTTCCGGTGGTTGTCGTTCAGATGCAGCAGGGAAGCGTTGGTGGTGGTCCGCACCCAGATGTGCCGCGCGCGCGCGTACCGGATCATGGCGAAATAGGGATCGCCCTGCATCGACGGTTCGCCGATTCCCTGGAGCTTGATCTCCACGAGCCCGTACTGCTCGTCGATCAGCGCCTGGAAATCGGCCAGCGAAAGATCACCCGCCCGCCGCCCCTTCGGCCAGTCGCTGACAACGCACATGGTGCAGCGGAAATTGCAGCGGCTGACATTCTCGATGTCCAGCTTGACCGGCAGATAATCGGGGTTCGGATCCCGCCGGCTCGACCGGAGATAGCGCTCGTAATTGGCCCGCTTGCGCGGGTCGAGCGTCAGGGCACGCTCCCGCTCGGCCACATAGGCGTCTATGCCGGCCGAGGGTTCCGGCAGCGGCAACAGCCGCATTGCCTCGTTCAGAACCGGATTACTCATTGGCCATCTTTAATTAACCATAGTGTTTTGCAACTATTCGGTGGAAGCCAGGATATCATTGCCAAGCTTATGAAGCAATTTCATCATGTCTTCCGGTTTGAATCTGTAAAGCTCCTCGGCGCGTCTGGTCGAAATTATCCACGATGGCATACAAGGCGATAAGATTTTTACCGGCGAAGTCGATGACAGTCGGGTTCGCAGCACCTCCACGACCCCCGCCACGGGCAGTGGTCGCCCGGCCGCCAGATTGACGCAGTCGAACCCGGCCGGCCACCCGCCGCCAGCCAGTTCGGTCACGAAGCCGCACAGGCCGACGATGTGCAGCGCGTTGTTGAAGAGGGCGCCCGGGTTGTAGATGGTGACCTCGCGACCGGCTTTCAGACCTCGAGCCAGTTCTCCCAGCCATGGCCGGTTCATGCCTGGACCGACGACACCGGGCAGTCTCAGGACCAGGGCGCCATCGAGTTCGCCCTGGTCCACGGCCTGGGCCAGAACCAGTTCCGCCATACGCTTGCTGAGGCCGTAGCCATCCGGATCGACCGGGACCGTGGTTTCCTCCAGCATGGGAACGGTGGGGCGGCCATAGACGCTGATGGCGGAAAGCTGGATCACCCGCGGCACCGCCGCCAGCCGGGCGGCATGGACAAGCCCGGCCGTGGCCAGGATGTTGTTCCGTGCAAAATCCTCCACCCGCCGCCCAGGGCCGGGCGAGACCGCAGCGGCGTGGATCACCAGCGTCACGCCGGCCAAATGCCGCGCAAGCGTCTGCGGATCAGGATCGAGCACAGCCAGAGGAATGTCGCCGGTCCCGCCGTCACCGTCGCCGGGCCGGCGGACGAAGCCGGTCACCTCGTGTCCGGCCTCCGACAGAGCGACGCACAGATGACGGCCGATGAAGCCGGCAGCCCCGGTGACGGCGATCCGTGCCAAGGCCGCTCACACCGAACCGAGACCGAAGACACGCAATGCCCGTTCGTCCGGTGCCTCGCCCGGTGGGGCGGCATCGGGCAGCAGTGCGGACAGGGCTTGCACGATCGCGGCACGATCATGGCGCAGCAGCGCCTTATGCTGTTCGCGCCGTTCCACGACCTGACGGGACAGCGGATTTTCCGGGCTGCGCGTGCTGCGGGGCGCCCACATTTCGGCCAATCCCTGCTTGGCCATCTCCCTGATCTGCGGCACGTCGAGCCGGTTGTTCAGGTCGACCACGGGATAGGCGGAGGCGTTCGCTCCCGATGCGGCATCCTGCGGAGCATACACCGTCACCAGGGAGTCGTGATGGCACAGGCCATAGCCGTACTGATAAAATCGGCTGTTCACGTACCACTGCGGCACGTTCACCAGGTCATATCCGAAGCTTTCGAAAGCGAAGACAGGGGCCTCCGGATTTTCGCGGCGCGACGGCTTCGCATATTCGAATATGTAATGCAGGGAGGCGGGATTCATCTCCGCCAGCATGTGGTTGCAGGTGACCGCATCGAAGCGAAGCGCATCCCGATCCGGGAAATCGGTATGATACTTCCACCAGGGCAGGTGGATCGAATCGCAGTCGTTCCACAAAGTATTGGAGAGAGCAGGCGCTCCATCGAGGGCCAGATCGACAAAGCGGTCGCCCAAGGCCTCCCGATGCAGGGCCTGCTGCCACAGGTAGAAGCCTTCGGTCACGTCGACCGAGGCATACTTCATTCCGTTGAGCGCCAGCATCAGCCCGAGGTATCCGCTTCCCGGACCCAGTTCGAGCACGCGGGCACCGGCCGGAACGACGAAGGTCAGGTGACGGTAATTGAGCAATGCCCGGACGAGAGCGTTCCACGGGATGATCGGCGTGGCGCCGAGACGGCGCAGGGTGGCCGCGGTGATGCGGCAGATCTCCTTGGCCAGGTCCAGTTCGGCGTCGGTGAGGCCGCCGAACAGCATGTAATCCACCGTATAGGTGAAGCGGGTCTCCTGCATCACATCGACGAATTTGACCAGTTCGGCCGGCCGTTCGATGCCGGTGGGATAACCGGTGTTACGGAACACGACCGGGGCATAGACCTGGACCACGCGGTTGGACAAGGTCCGTACCGCGTTGGCTTCGGCAACGCGGTAAGCATCCGGATCGATCATTGACAGGTTCCTTTGGAAAGGTCCGGAACGGACGACGGCAGGGCGCCGGTCCTGGCCAGTTCGGCCAAGGCAGCCAGAACGCCCGTTCGCTCGGGCGCGGTGTGCATGCTTTGCAGATAGCTGTGATGATCGTCGTCGGGTAAGCGCATCGTCCGTACCGGCGCACCGGCCGCAAGAAGCGCAGCCTCCAGCCGGTCCGTCTGTTCCGGCCGGACGATGCCGTCCTTCAACCCGTGCACCAGCAGGCTGGGCGGCGCCCCGGCATCGGCGTGGCGGGCCGGTTGCGCCGCATGCGCCAGCAGATCCGGCGGGAAAACGCGCGAGACGAATGGATCGTCGTCGGCCGTGAAGTCGTAATAGCCGGACAGGCCGGCCACGCCCGAAACAACTCCACGGGCAAGGCCGCAGCTTTCCAGATGGCAAGGTGCGTAGGCGAGCAGGGTCGCGATGTGGGCGCCGGCGGAATATCCGGCGAGAACCAGGCGGCGGGGGTCGCCGCCGAAGGTTTCGGCGTTGGCCCTGGCCCAGGCGACGGCACGGGCCGCATCGTCGATGAAGGCCGGGAAGCAGGCATCGGGATACAGACGGTAATCGGGAAGGACGACCAGCAGGCCGGCGCGGGCCAGGGTGGGGCCGATCGGGCCATGGAAGACATCGTCGCGGGCGCAGCTGCGCCAGCCGCCGCCGTGGAAGAATACGACGACCGGAGCCTTTCCCGCGCCTTCGGGGCGATGCACGTCCAGGAGCAGGCGAGGGTGGTCGCCGTAAGCGATGGCCCGCAGTGCCGTGTCAGCCATTCCCGTTCTCCTTTGCCGCGCCGGCCGGAACGGCGAACAGGACGGCGATCTCCGACAGTGCCCGGCGATTGGCCGCCAGAAGAACCTGCCGCAACGCCAGTGCGCCGCGGCGATGGCGCTGCGGATCCAGGCCGGAGACCGGAAGATCTTCCCCCATGCCCGCAGGCACGACCAGACCGGCTCCATACTCCTCCACCAGTGCGGCCACCCGGCCCAGACGGTCGGAGACGATCACCGGAAGCCCGGCCCCGATATAGCCGCAGAAGCGGTTGGGAAGGACCATGTCCAGATCGGGGGCCTCGATCTGCCGGCCGAAGTTGAGCCAGCCATAATCGTAGGAGGCGAGGGCAAGGGGCAGCTCCTCCAATGGCACGCGGCGGTGATAGGTGATCGGTGCCGCGGAATAGTCGGCCAGATAGCGCCGGAAGACCACATCGTCCTGCGGACCGCGGTGGAGCAGGTTGAAGACGCCGAATTCCACTGGATAGCGGCCGGACAGCCGGCGGAATTCCCCAAGATTGTCGTAGCCGTCGCCAGTCGCCGCATTCGCGGTCTGGATGCTGGGAGGTTCGAGCACCGTGGTGTCGGCGATGCGGATGCGCGTGCCGGCGGCAGGCGGAAGGGACGGCCCGTCCGGCTCTCCAGGCAATACGGTCTCGGAGATGCCGGCGTGGTAGGATACGGAAGGGCGTCCGAAGGGTGCGATGAAGGCAGCCCACCCCGGCCCGGTCCTTTTGCCGACCACGAGATCGGCATCGGCCAGGATCTGCTGCTCCGCAAGCCGGTGGCCGGCAAGCTCGTCGGGGCTGGCAACGGTGGCCCGGGCGAAATCCTCTTCGCTTCCCCCCAGCAGCGACCAGAAATCGTACGGTTCGGCGACGATCCGGCAATCCGGCACCCAGCGGCGGAGAAGAGGGAAGAGCAGATGGGAATCCAGGCCGGTACGCAGATAGACCGTTCGCGGCAGCAGGCGTGTGACGATCCGTTCCAGGAGATCGATCGCCCCGAAGGCGCACAGGGTGGGATAAGGCGCGTCCGGCTCCAGCGCCTCCTCCATCAGGGCCACCGCGACCATATCTCCGGACCCGGACAGCGTTGCAAGAACGCTGTCCGGCACGATGCGCCGGGTTGAACTCTGAAGGACGATAACCGGACGCCGGCCGCCCAGCACGGCCACTCTGTCGGCAAGGGGCCGCTCCAGCCCGTTCGAAACCGCAAGCCGATAAGCCGGGTCGGCAAGCGGACGGAGGATCCGCTCGTCCGGGACCCCGGCCGCCCGCAGCGCTTCGGTGATTTCCGTCAGGCGCCGGGCGTGAAGCACGGCGATTCCGTCACAGTCCAAGGCTTTCCAGTCGCCAGGGGCCACCACCGGCAGGCCGAGTTGGGCCGGCAGCCCGTCCGCCACCAGCGCCGGGTTGCGGTCGACGATGCCGGCCAGCCGCACTCCGTCCGCGGCGGCCAGACCGCCAGCCAGTTGGCTGGTCAGCCAGCCGGCGGGAGTGACGGCGATTCGCCCCTGCCATGGCGGTCGGGACAGGAAGGCGGCCGCCTGTCTGGTATCGACGGGGATGCCGCGGTCTTCGACGAAAGCCTTCAGCCCCCGTTCCAGACCCACAGCGATCTGCTGGGAAGAGGCAGGCCGGAGCGGGCGGGGATGCGGCATGGGAAACGGAAACCCGGGATGCGGACGAGAGGCGGATGGACTTGCACGCAGAGGCAGAGCATCGGTCCTGCTGTTCCCCGTCAGTATACAGCCTTGCCGCCATCCATAAAACTGTTCCCTATTGTCACAGGATGCGGCAGATGCCTATCCCCATGCGCGGCCGTTCGGATAGTCTGCCGTGCCTGAACCGTATGGAACAAGGGGATTGCATGTCGGGGCATACATTCGGCTACAAACCAGGCACTGCCGTTGCAATCACCCGGACGGCTTGCCGCTGGATGTCGCGCCTGCTCAAGCTTGACGGTGCAACGCCTTTCTCCAACGAGTTCATCCAGCAGCTCGATCCGCAATACCGTTTCGTCTGGCGGACGGGAAATCGGGAAATCCCGCTGTGCTTCCGCACCGGACACGGGCGCCTTCTGTGGCGGGCGAAGACTTTCCTGACGGAAGAGCCGCTGATGCTCGAGTGGATCGGCGGCTTCACGCGGTCGGACATATTCCTGGATATCGGTGCCAACGTCGGAACCTATACCGTTCCTGCCGCTTTCCTGGCCGGCACCGTCTATGCCTGCGAACTCGATCCCATGAACGTCAGCATTCTCCAGGAAAACCTGTTCCTGAACGGGGTGCTCGACACCGTGATCATCTTCCCTTTTCCCTGCGGTGCGGAAAAAAGCGTAGAGCGCATCTACTACCGCGACTTCTCCAAGGGAGATGCGCTGCAGAGCGTGGGGCGGGAGTCCCCTTTCGACACGCGCAAAGGCAAGAGCTACACCGCGCGGCAGCTGGTCCTGCCGATCGACGCGGTGATCGGCGAGTTCGGGCTTCAGCAGCCGAACAAGATCAAGATCGATGTCGACGGCAACGAACGCATCGTTCTGGGCGGCGCCCGCGACACGCTCATGAAGGCTGAAGAGGTCTATATGGAGTGTTCCGACGATGAGGATTCCCGTTGGGCGGTCGATTGCCTGCGGGAATTGGGATTCGCCGAAGGCCTCCGGCAGGATGTCGCCAACGTCCCCGGCGCCTACAACGCCGTCTTCCGCCGCACGCAGCAGCCATCCGGGTAGGTTCGGCGGCGGAGATGGCCGGGGAATCGGCGCGGCGCTCCCGGCCTCTCCGCATCCAAGGACGTCATTCGAAAAAGATGAACCCGCAATCCCCGTCATAGCCGGCCTGTTCGGCGATCCAGGCCCAGCTTTCCGGGGAATGGAAGGACAGGCAGGTCAGCTGCCAATACAGCAGGTTGACCTTCTCCTCCTCCGTTCTGAAACTCTCCACCATGAAATATTTGCCGGGTCCCCGCCCCACCCGCTGCATTTCCCGAAGAGCCTGCCACACGCCTTCCAGCGGCAGGTTGTGAAATGTTCCCAGGCTGACGACGAAGTCGAAGCTGGCATCGGGGTAAGGCAGGGTCCGGCAGTCGCCGACCTGAAGGAAGGGGCGGATCTCTTCCTTGGCATGGTCGATGCCATAGCTGGAAATGTCGATGCCCGCCACTTCGATCCCAGGGACCGCCTGGGTCAGCTCGTAGAGCAGGTATCCCTTGCCGCAGCCGATGTCGAGAACGCGATGCCCCGGCCGCAGCCCGTAATGGGCGGCCAGCCGTTCCGCGACCGGACGCCAGCGTCCGTCATAACGGTAGCCGCCATAGCCGTAGCACCGTTCGCCGTCCCAATAGTCGGCCCCGAACTGCCGGGCCACGGTGGCGCAGGCCGCCTTGTCATGCTCCACGACGCGCTGGATGTAGTTGCGCCGGCTGCTTGCGTGCAGCGATTGGATGAAATCGATTCTCGCCATGGCCCCGTCCCTCAGAGTTGCGGGCCGGCAGGCGCCGCGTTCCGGTGCCAGTCCCGTACCGCCGGACCGGCGGAACTGCGGTCGATGGCCTGCTGGACCAGCCAGATATCCTCGAACCGCCCGATGTCCGCCTCACCACGCAGAACCAGCCCCTCGACCGCGCAATGGAGCACCCCGCCGCCATCGAGGATACGCCGGTAAAGCGCCCGGCGCTCCCGGGCACGCGGCGGCAGCATGAACAGGCTGTAGGCGATGATGCCCTCCAGACCCGGCAGCTCCTGCAACACGCCCTCCAGGATCATGAAGCAGTGCGGCATCGCATATTCCGTGGCCGACAGCTTGAATGTCAGGCCATGGCGTTGCGCATAGTCCCGGATGACAAGATTCTGGACATGCTGGGGAACGCGATTGCCAAGGATCGGGCGAGCCGTGATGTAGCCGCGCAAGCCGTGGCGTGGCTGTGGAATGCCGTCCGGATTGCTCATGCCCCAAATCCTTCGGGATAGTCGTAATCCAGTCCGACGCGGCTGGCCGGGCGCAGGGTGATGGGTTCGAAGAACTCCCCCAGCCTCTTGTCGGCATAGGGGGTGAACACGCCTTTGAAACGGCAGTTCATGCTCCAGCGGGTGTGGGGCTCCCGGTTGACCCGGTTGCCATGCGGCAGATTCTGGTTGAACAGCAGGAAGCTGCCATAGGGGATGTCGATCCAGACCAGATCCCGATCATACTCGCGGCACAGGTCGTCGGCGCTGCGGCTGGCGAAGCGGTGCATGTCGGTCTCCAGCCGGGCGGTGGCGGCGGGAGGCAGCAGATACATGCTCTTGGTGCGGTAACAGTCGACCAGGGGGATCCACAGCACCACCTCGAAGGGGCTGTCTCCCGACCATGTGTCAGCATGGATGGGCAGAAGCGAACTGTCGTCGTCGGGCATCTGGATCGACAGGTTGATCCGGCGCTGCATGCACAATTCGTTGCTCACCACCCGTTCCAACGTGCGCCGGGCGATCGCGTAATAAGCCGGCCGCAGCCAGGGAGCGGCGTTCATCGCGCCGATCACATGCAGGCGGAACGCATTCAGGCGATCGACCGGCACCCGGTCGGCGATGCCGTTCAGGAAGAGGCCGGGATCGGCCGGGACCGGACACTCCAGCCAGCGGCACGCCTCGGTGACGACCAGATCCCGGATGGCATCGAGAGCATCGCGATCCTCTGCCGGCGCAAGGATATAGCCGTCCTTGAGGAAGGCTTCGCCCAAGGCGCGCTCTTCAGCGGGTAGGAAATCGGTGTAGGGCATCGTCCCCTCGGGTGTTGCCGGGTGTTTCACGCTCTTCCTGTCTCCCACCACGGAAGCGGGCGCATTGATGCGCATCATTGCCCCGCCACAGCTTCCGCATTTATTCCGGTCCTCACTTCGGGTGCCGCCCCAGCCCCTCCAGGGTACGGGCCGCGATCTGCCGGGGCTGCAGGCCGGCCAACTCCATCAGATGATCGTTGCTGCCGTAGCCGGTGGGAAAGGCATCCTCCAGCCCCAGCCGCAGCAACCGGGCCGGCAGCCCCTCCTCGGCGATGATCTCGGCCACCGCGCTGCCCAGGCCGCCGATCCGGGTGTGCTCCTCCACGGTCACCACCAGGCCGGCCCCGGCGGCCAGACGCCGCACGGCGGCGGCGTCCAGCGGCTTGACCGTGTGCATATGAACGACACCGGCGGCGACGCCATGCTCCGCCAGAAGATCGGAAGCCGCCAATGCCTTGGCGGTCACGATGCCGGTGGAGATGAAGGCGACCTCGCCCGCTGGCCGCATTTCCAGCGCTTCACCGATGGCGAACGGCGTGTCGGGAGTGGTGACGATGGGTTCGTTGCCTTTGCCGACCCGGATGTAGAGCGGGCCGGGCCAGTCGAGGCTCGCCTCCAGGCAACGCACCATCTCCAGCTCGTCCACCGGCGCGACGATGGCCATGTTGGGCAGGGCGCGCAGGATGGCGATGTCTTCGAATGCCAGGTGCGTGGGACCCAGCGGAGCATAGACGGTGCCCCCGCCGGTGGCGATCAGGCGAACCGGAAGGTTTTCCAGGCAGACGTCGATGGCGAGCTGGTCGAAGCAGCGCCGGGTCAGGAACGTCGCGATGGTGTTCACGTAGGGCACGAAGCCCTCCATCGCCAGGCCCGCAGCCATGCCGATGATGTGCTGCTCCGAAACCCCTTCCATGAAGAAGCGTGCAGGCATGTCCCGCTTCATGCCGGCCAGGACGCCGGGCCCCAGGTCCGATCCGATGAAGACCACCCGGTCGTCGCGGCGGGCCAGGGTATCGACCATGTTGATGGCGTGTTGGCGCATGTTCGTCCGTCCTTTCCTCAGGCCCGGGCCAGGGCATCGCGCATCGCGGCGACGTCGGCGGCCGTCACCTTGGCCTTGTGGTGCCATTCGGCCTTGTGTTCGGCAAAGTCCAGCCCTTTGCCCTTGACGGTGTGGCAGATCACCACGGCGGGCTGCCCGGGCGACAGAGGCAGCGTGCCCAGGGTGCCGCGCAGAGCCTCGACATCATGCCCGTCCACCTCCCGCACTGCCCAGCCGAAGGCGCGCCATTTGTCGGCCAGCGGCTCCAGGTCCGCCACCTCCGAGACGGGGCCGTAGCTCTGCAGCTTGTTGTAGTCGACCAGCACGGTGAGGCTGTCCAGCCGGTGCTTGGCGGCATGCAAGGCGGCTTCCCAGACCGATCCTTCCCCCAGTTCACCGTCTCCGGTAATGACGAAGGTCCGCCCGGGCAGCCCCTTGATGCGAAGGCCCAGCGCCATGCCGATACCGATCGACAGGCCATGGCCCAGCGAACCGGTCGAAGCCTCCACGCCAGGCTGGTGGCCGCGTTCCGGATGGCCGCCCAGCATGGCTCCGGGACGGCATTGCTGCCGCAATTCCGCCTTCGGGAAGAACCCCTTGTCGGCCAGCACGGCGTACCAGGTCAGACAGCCATGTCCCTTGGAAAGGATGCAGCGGTCGCGCTCCGGCCAATCCGGCTGGTCGGGGCGGACTCGCAGCACGTCGTCATAGAGGATCCGCAGGATCTCGACCAGGGACATGGACGAGCCGATATGGCCGCGGCCGCCCCCCTCCAGGGCATCGATCACCAAGCTGCGCAGGTAACGGGAACGGTCGTCCATGGATCACACACCGGAGCTGAGAGGGGGAAGACGGAGGGGCAAAGCACCGGCCATCCCTTCTTCGAAGGGACGGCTCGACAAACGCCGCACCTCGGCCAGCCAGCCCTCCGCCTTGGCGAGCTGAATGGCCTTGGCGGCCATCCAGTCGGCGGCCAAAGCGGCGGAATCGGCTTCGGACGTGGCTGACGCACCGGGCCGGGTACCGGCCTGGGCAGTGGCATGCAGCCGGCGGTGCCAGCGGGCGGGAAGGAATTCGTTCAGCAGGATGGCGCACCAGCGCAGGCCGTACAGCGGAAAAAGAGCATTCAGCCGCAAGGAAAGCGCGGGGTCCGATGATCCCAGCGCGCCGGCCAGCCCATCCACCCAGAACCGCTGTTCGTCCGTGGACAGCCTGTAGGCCGGGTGCCAGAGCGTGTCGGCCAGCAGCTTTACCGGGTCGTCCCAGCCGAAATATTCGAAATCCAGGAAAGCCAGCCGCCCGTCCGGCCGGCGCAACGCATTGTGAAAGCCGAAATCGGAGGGTGACAGGACGCACCGTTCCCGCGGCAGGGGATCATCCACAGCCAGCCCGCCGATCCTGTACAGGGCCTGCAACCGATGCTCCGCCGCCGCCAATGCAGGACGCAGGCCATCGGACAGGAACCCGCTCAACGCCGGTTCATCCGGAACCGCCATCAGCGTCGAGACGCGGGCGCGGATCTGATCGACCAGGGTCTTGGCGTCCAAGCAGGCCTCCGCCGCCTGGGCGAGGCCGCCGGCATCCGGCTGCCGTCCCAGATCGCGCAGAGCCAGGATGAAGCGGACCATGTCCGGAAGGTCGCCGCCCTGCCGCCCCGACGGCTCCCTGGAAACCGGGGTGCCGTCGATCCAGCCATACAGCGCCAGCCGGGCCGTCCGGTCCACGGCCACGACCGTGGGCACGACGGTCACCCCGTGCCGCTCTAGGAACGACAGTGCCGCGGTCTCCCGCAGCAGGCGATCGCTTCCGGGATCGCCTGCCGGTCCATAGCTTTTCAAGGCCAGCCGCCGGTCGGCCGTCGTCACCTGATAAAGGCGGTTGTTGCCGCCTCCCGGCCACCGCTGGATCCGCTGCACCGGCGCTTCCAGCAAAGCCTGGAGAGCGACGGCGACCCCGCCGTCGTCAAGCCGCGAGAGGGGCGAATAGGTCATCGGCAACCTCCGTCCACCCCTGCGCGGCACGCCAGGGGCCGTCCGGCGGCGCCCCCCCAGCGGGGGCGAACAGGTAAGTGCGGATATGCGGGGGGAAATTCGCATCGCGGAACACCTCGTCGAGGTCGTCCACGAAATGGGTACAGCCCAGGGCGGCGATGCGGGCGATCTTTTCCGCACGGGTCGATTCGAAGAAGATATGTCCGGACGGGATGCCACCGCGCATCGGGTCCGCAAGCCCCTGTTCCAAAATCCAGCGCCACGCTGCGGCACGCAGGTTCGTCCCCCCCGGATCGGCGGCGGCGAATTCGGTCTTGTGGCTGACGATGAACAGTTCCACGCCGGCGGCCCGGCAGCGTCCCAGGAACGGCATCAGCCCATCCGACGGCACGGCCCGCACAAGCCCGGGTCCATAGACCCGGGCCTGGAGCGCCGTCCATTTGGCCTCTCCATCCTCCAGGCTTCGGATATGGTCGCGCACCGCACGCTTTCCTCCGGACAATCCCGGCGGCAGAAGCCCGCTCTCCTCGCCCAAGCATCGGAACACCTCGTCGTAAAGAACGATCGTGTTGTCGAAGTCGAGTCCCAGCCGGATCGGGGCGGAAAATGCCATCGCAGCAGTCCCGTTACCGCAGGCCGATGCGCTGCATCATCTTGATGTTGAACCAGCGCGGTTCGTCCATGCTGTCCGGAACCTTTCCGGCTTCGAAGGCCGCCTTCAGCCCTTGCACCGCGTCGGCAATGGTGCGCTTGGGCCGGAAGCCGAGTTCACGGGCGATCTTGTCGGAGGAGATGTGGTAGGAGCGCAGATCATCCGTCGGGGTGACCTCGATCTCGACATCGGTGCCGACCACGCTGCGGACCATCCCGGCGATGTCCATGATCGTGTGATTTTCATAGCCGGCATTGTAGACGCGGCCGTCGATGGCCTCGCTGTCCCATTGCAGGGCCTGCACATACAGATCGGCCATATCGTCGATATGGATGTTCGGCCGCTTCTGCGAGCCGCCGAACACCTTGATGCGGCCGTTGTTGATGGCGTGGTTGGTGAGGATGTTGACCGACAGATCGAGGCGCAGCCGCGGCGCATAGCCGCAGACGGTGGCAGGGCGGATGGTCAGGGTGGTGAAGCCCGGCACCCGCTCCTCCTCCAGGACCTGCTCGCACAGGGCCTTGAAGCGGGAATAGTCGGTCAGCGGATCCAGCTGCAGATCCTCGGTGACGTTCTCTTCCTCCTTGATGCCGTAGACGGACGAGGAGGATGCATAGATGAACCGCTCGACCCCGGCCTGCTTGGCGGCTTGCACCAACGGTCGGAAACAGTCGAAGTTGATCGACCGGCCCAGAGCCGGATCAAGGTCGAAGCTGGGATCGTTGGAGATGCAGGCAAGGTGGATGACCGCATCGCAGCCTTCCAGGGCGCGTGCGACCGCCGCGGGGTCGCGGAGGTCGCCCTTCACCTCGATCAGCTTCGGATTGGGACGCAGCGGAGCATGGACGTCGCCGTAGATGTAGAGGTCCAGCACCGTCACCCGGTGTCCGGCGGCGAGCAGCTTCGGAATCAAGGCCGAACCGACATAGCCGGCACCGCCGGTGACGAGAATGTTCCAGGTGCGCTCGCTCATGGGATCTCCAGAATGACGGTCTCGGGGGGAGCCCAGCCGAGATGAAGGTCGAGAATGGCATGCAGAAGGGCGAGATGGGTGATCTCCACAAACCCATATTCGCTATTGGGAGCGTAAAGATTGAGATCTCCCAGCCGGCGCAATGGATTGTCGGCGCCGAAGCCCGACAGGGTCAGGATCCAGCATCCGGCTGAGCGGGCAGCATCTACAGCGGCAAGAATATTCTCCGAACGACCCGAACTGCTGATTGCCACCAGAACGTCGCCCTGACGCGCGTGCAGTGCAATCTGGCGGGCGAACACCTGAGGATAGCCCAGATCGTTCCCCAGGCAGGTCAGGGCCGCCCCATCGTTAAAGGCCAGGGATCGCAGGTTTCCGTTCTTGGAGTAGTCGATCGCCATGTGGCTGGCGATGCCGGCGCTGCCTCCATTGCCGATGAACATCAGCTTGTTGCCGGCCGAATGGACCGCATGCATCTGTTCCATGGCTCCGCCCAGTGCCGCGTCGAGAGGCAAAGGGCGGGAAGTGGCATCGGTCGCCTGGGTGCGCAGCGGCAGTTCGGCCAGGGTGGCGTAATAAGCGTCAATTCGCTCGCGCATCGGCCGCTTCATTTGAGGATCGCCGTCAGGAACTTGATCAGCGGCGCCTTCTGGACGGAGTTGCGATGGCCGACGATGCCCACCTTGATGGCGCCGGCCGCATTGCCGATGAAGCCCACCAGGTCGATCGGCACGCCCGCCGCGACCAGCGGGGAGGTCACGGCCAGGAAGGCGTCACCGGCTCCGACGGTGTCCACGACCTGATTGGTAAAGGCGGGGATTCGGTGGGTCCCGACGGTGCGGTCGAAGGTGAAGCATCCCAGCTTACCTTGGGTGATGATCAGGCGGTCACAGGCCATCCGGGCGGGGAGCTTCTCCGAACCGATCACCGCGATGTCGCTGAACTTGTCGCCGACGGCCAGCCGCGCCTCGGGGGCATCGATACAGACGAAGCCTGCCTTCGGATAGCGGGTGATCAGGTTGTAGCCCATATTGGCGCTGTTGGTCTGGGTGTTGACCGCCAGGAAGCGGGAGTGGCGGGTCAGCGCCTCCACCCCGCGCGGCGTGATCAGCCCGTGCCCGAAGTCGGTGGCAATCACCAGATCATAGTCGCCGGCCCGCTCCGCCACCAGTTGGGCGAGACGGGCATCCTCGGCCCCTTCCAACGGCGTGTCGTCGATGTCATAGACCTCGAACAGCTTGCGCATGTATCCGGTCTCGACGAAGCGTGTCTTGCAGGTCGTCGGCTTGCCGGCCCGTCGGATGAGTTCGAGCGAGACGTTCGGCTTGAGAGATGCGCGGATTAGATCTTCGTAGTCGTTGCGATCGCCGATGGCCGTGATGACATCGACCTGACGGCAGAAGCCGGCGGTATGGTTGGCCGCCGCGATCACGCCTCCCGCGAAGGTCTCGTGGTCACGATAGACCGTCGCGATCATGTTCTCCTTCGGCGACTTGGCCATAGGAAGCACATATCGGTATTCGTCTATGATAGCGTCGCCGACGATCAGAACCTTGAAGTCACGGATCCGCTCCAACGCCTCCAAGAGGCGGGGCAACAGGTTGCGCTCGCGGGCGTCTTCCAGATAGGTGTGGAGTTCGGCATCGTATACGCCGAGAAACCGGTTGATGAGAGCAGACGAGGAGAAGGTGACGTCATCGGTGAACACGATGCGGCCACCATAGGACTCAACCGCGGCCCGCTCGGCCACGATCCCTCCCGTGACATCGTCCTTGGCATCGGCATAGTCGGACCCTTTGACATAGACATCCGGCTTTACTGCATGCAGAACGTTCACGGCGGTCGGCGCATGGTTGATCGCGACCAGATCCACGTGCTCCAGCCCTGCGATCATCTGGGCACGCAGGAGTTCGGAAAAGACTGGGCGGCCGGGCCCCTTGTTCACGAAAGGATCGGCCGTCAGGGTGACCACCAGCATGTCTCCATGACCGGCGGCTTCCTCCAGATGACGAACATGACCCAGATGCAAAAGGTCGAAGCAGCCGTGGGCCAGGACGACGGTACGCCCGTTATGCCGGGCGAGTTCCGCCTGCTGCGCAGCTTCTTCCAAAGTCTTCACTTTGGTACGGGTAAGGCGGCGCGCCATTGGTTCCGTCACTTCGATCGCCTCCCCTTAGCGGTGTTCCGGGTCATGATCATTTCCCGAGATACTTGAACCAGTCCTTGGTAGCCTCGGCGATGCTGTCCGGCGTCCAGACTGGAGCGTCGCGCCAGTGGTCGAGGTGCTGCATCATCCTCGCCACCCCCTCTTCGATGGCGACACGAGGCTGCCACCCCAGGTCCCGGGTGATCTTCGTGATGTCGGCGAAGGTGCAGTCGGGCTCGCCCGGCCGTTTGGGCAGATGCTCGACACGTTCGGTGCCTATCAGTTCGACCAGGCGATTCACGCTGACGGTATTGCCGCTGCCAACGTTGTAGATCTCACCCGTCCGCCCCCGCTCGGCGGCGGCCAGAATCGCGTCGGCCACATCGGCGACATAGGTGAAGTCCCGCGTCTGCTTTCCATCGCCGACGACCGTCAACGGCTTACCGGACAGTTTCTGGGCCAGGAAAACCCCGAAGACGGCACCATAAGTACCGCTGGTCCGGGCACGAGGGCCATAAACATTGAAAAAGCGCAAGGATACGATGGGAAGGTCATAGACCTTCGCCCAATGCAGAAGCACCTGCTCGCCCAGATATTTGGTCAAAGCATAGGGATATTGCGGCTGAATGGCGGCATCTTCAGGCGTGGGATAGCAGTCGGGAATGCCGTAACAAGAACTGGAAGCCGCATAGACCAGACGGCGCACACCCGCTGCCCGGGCCGCCTCCGCCACGGCATAGCTGCCATTGACGTTGGTGTCGAAATAAGCTTCCGGATTCTGGACCGAAGGCACAATGTCGGCAAGAGCCGCCAAATGGAAAACCCGGTCAGCCCCGGCGAGCAGCGCCTTCATCGCAGCACGGTCCCTGACGTCCGCCTGCTCGAACCGGAAGTTCGGATTCCCAGTATGCTGGGCAAGATTGCTTTGACGTCCAACCGCCAGATTATCTATGGCAAGAACATGTCGTCTCTGCGAAATCAGAAGGTCGACAAGATGACTGCCGATGAAGCCTGCGCCTCCGGTTACGATGTCTAAGTCTCTACCCAAGTATTTATCCTCTTCTTGTACATATAACCTGGATAGGGGATCACCCCATTTGACCAACAGCCGCGGCTAGGCGAATAGACTTGCGTTCCTACCACATAAAAAGGAATCAATCATTAGCGGCTTGCGCCGTCTGATTCCACGATAATTTCTGTCGCAGACCCACTCTGCCAAAGCCCCTTTTTGCAAAGCGCGCCTCCATGGAGAAAGCGACCAAAGCACGTCTTTACCAGTTGAGAATACCGCCCTTCGTTTTATTAAAACCTGGTAAATATCGCTTGTCCATCCGACCGTATCGGAACCGGCGAGTTGTCCTTTCACACCGCCAGCACCGGATAGCCGTCCGGCAAATCCACCACCTGCGGCTCCGGCATCGGTCCCAGTTCCGCCACCATCGCGCCCCAGGACCAGCCCACCCCGAAGCCGGCCATCAGCGTCTTGACCGGCCCGGCCGCCAGTTGGGCGCCCATGCTGTGGCAGATCGCCAGCGGGATGGAGGCCGAGCTGGTGTTGCCGAAGCCCTGCATGTCGATGATGAACTTCTCCGCCGGCGCCTTCACGCGCTTGCGCAGATGCTCCAGCATGAAGGCGTTGGCCTGGTGCAGGACGAAGCGGTCGATGCCCTCGACGTCGGTGCCGGCATGCTCCATCGCCTCGCGCAGCAGCGGCGGCACGGCGCGCAGCGTGAAGGAGAACACCTCCGCCCCGTTCAGCGTCAGGCGCGAATCGCGCTCCAGCTGGGCGGCGGCCTCCTCGTCGGCGATCCTGCCGGCGGTGCCGACCGGCGGGATCAGGCAATGGCGCTTGCCGCCGGCCTTGACGAAGATGTGCGGCGCGCCGGCGCCGTCGGTGCCGATCACCACCGGGATAGGCGGGGCCATCGCGTCGACCTCCAGCGCGGTTGCCGACCCGGCATCGCCGAACAGGGGCAGGGTGGCGCGGTCTTCAGGGTGCAGGTGGCGGGTCGGGTTGTCGCCGCACAGCACCAGCGCGCGCTTGGCCGTCGATCCGCCCAGCAGCTTCGCCGCGATCCACAGGCCGTAGACATAGCCCGAGCAGCCCAGCGGCACGTCGAAGGCCGCCGCGCTGGTCGGCAGCCCCAGCCGGTGCTGCATGATGCAGGCGGTGGCCGGCAGCACGTAATCGGCGTCCTGCGAGACGAAGACCAGCACCTCCACCGTCGCCGGGTCCCAGTCCAGCTGCTGCATCAGCCCCTCCGCCGCGGCGACGCAGAGGTCGGATGCGCAATAGGGCGGCGGCAGCACGCGGCGCTCCTGGACGCCGATGGTGGCGGCCAGCTTCTTCGCCTCCTCCACCGTGAACATGCCCGGATCCTCGACGAAGGAATGGCGCTGGGGCGGCACCACCGCGCGCAGGCCGGCGATCCGGATGCCGTCGATGATGGCTTTCATGGCTGTCCTGTCCTTCGCGTGTTCGCGGCCCGGGGCGGGCGTTTGTCTGAGTTGGTGTCCGGCACCATGGCCCGCACCATAGCGCACAGTGACGCCGGATTGGTTTCCGGAAGATTGATTGCGGCACATGGCCCCGCCGTCATCGCTCCGGATTCTTCGCGGGAGGCTCCGGGATAAGGCCGACGGTCAGCCCAAAGGGCCGGGCCAGCCGTTCCAGCGTCGCCACCGTCGGGTTGGCGGCCCCGGTCTCGAGCTGCGAGACCTGCCGGGTGGTGAGGCCGAAGGTCCGCCCGAACTCCGCCTGGGTCATGCCGAAGCAGCGGCGCATAGCCCGCACCCCTTCGGCCCAGGCCAGTTCGCCCCCCTCCGCCAACCGCAGAAGGGCATGGCGCGCTTCCAGCAGCGCCTCGCGGCTGGGAGGCTTACGCCGCGGCATCGCCGTCCTCGGAGCCGGTATCACTCGACGGCAGCGCCGCGAGAGCGGCGGCAAGCTCGCCACAGGCGGCGAAGGCGCGGGCGATCACCGGCTCCGGCACCCCGTGGGCACGTGCCGTCTCCGGCAGGGCGGCGACCGCATCGGCCTTCGCCGACAGCGCCCCGGCCAGCCGCCTGCCCAGCCCATCGTCCCCGATGACGGCGGCGACGGCCTCGCAAATCCGCTCGAACCGGATGGGGAAGCCGCCGCCGCGCAGGCATTCCCAGCGGGTCGACGGCGCGATCACCCCCGGATCCAGCACCATCGGTGCGAAGTCGAAGCGCGGGGTAAGGCCGATCCAGCCGTCGGGGCGCTTTTGCAGGGCGGTGTTGCGGCCATGGTTGTCGGTGTCGCCCATCGCCCGGTTCAACAGGTCGCGCAGCACATACTCGACGATCTCCCCGGCCGGCTCGGTGCAGACGGCATGGAGCACGGCGATGTAGGCTTCATGCGTCGTCTGATGGCCGAAGGCGGCGACACCGGCGGCGGACACCAGGCTTTCCTGGCCCAGCCGCGTCACGCCTTTTGCCGACACACCGTTCGCCGACACGGCGCGGTCGAAGCGGGGAATCGCCAGCGTGTCGCCACGGTGGGTCAGCGGCCGGCCGACCCGCAGGCCGAAACCACGGGCGATCTCCAGGTAAGGCGCCTCGCAGGCCAGGATCAGGCGGTCCTCCGGTCCCTTCGCCCGCGACATCTTGACGATGACGTGGTCGCGGGCCTCGTCATCCCCGACCAGGGAGTCGGGATACCACAGCCCGTCATCCTTGCGCGTCAGCAGCAGCTTCGGCCATTCGCCCTGGACGCCGCTCGACCCCGAAGCGATCAAGGCGAAGCGGCCGGCCATGTCCTGGAAAGCGGGGGAGCGGTCGAAGACCTCGTCCAGCGTCACGCCGGCCACCGTTTCACCGCTCAGGCGCTCCTGCTCGGCCTCATAAGCCTGTTTGACGCGGACATTGCCGACGGGGCTGCCCGCTCCGCGCAGCAGAAGCGGGAAGGCGAAGCCCTCGTCATCGGGATTGAACCCCATCTCGGCCGCCAGACGGCGGCGGGCATGACCCTGGGGCAGCAGGTCGAGCAGGAAGGGCGGCCAATGGTTCCGGCGATGCGCCGCCATATCGACCCGGTCGCGCACCGACACCGCCCGCCAATCGGTCACCGGCCGTCCGGCGGCAAGCTCCGCATTGCCGAAGGCGATGAAATAGAAAGGGTCGTACTCCAGCCGGGTGGGCGAGCGGATGCCAGCCCGGACATCGGCGACCGCCAAATCGACGGCATCGTGCCAGGCACCGTGATGATGGATTTGAACGGTCAGGCTCGCACCGTCGCCCATGGCCGCTTGCCTTACTGAAACATTCCATTTCAATGGAGCATATATACAGGCTAACTACAATAAGATACCATTATAATGGTGTGTTTATTAATTAGCCGTATTGGCGGCCCGTTGCTGCCGATTGGGAAAAGGGGGTGGTGCGCCGCACCAAAAGGCCGCAGCCCCGGACGCGCTGATGTCGGGCGGCCATCGTGCTATGGTCCGCATCCGATACGCCACAAATCCGGATCTCACCGCCATGACAGCCGCCTACAACCCCATGGACCTGACCGGCCGCCGCATCCTGGTGACCGGTGCGTCGGCCGGGATCGGCCGGGCGACGGCGGTGATGCTGTCGCGGCTGGGGGCGCGGCTGGTGCTGAACGGCCGCGACGAGGAACGGCTGGCCGAGACCGCCGACCAGCTGGAGGGAGATGACCACGCCATCGCCCCCTTCGACCTGTCGGACCTCGAAGCCGTGCCGGGCTGGGTGAAGGGGCTGTGCGCCGACGATGCGCCCTTCGACGGCATCGCGCATTGCGCCGGCATCCAGACGCTGCGGCCGATCCGCATCTTCTCCGCCGCCTTCTTCGACGAGGTGATGCGGGCCAACCTGGGCAGCGCGTTGGCGCTCGCCCGCGGGCTGCGGCAGAAGGGCTGCCACGCAGACCGGGCGGCGATGGCGCTGATCTCCTCCACGGCGGCGACGGCGGCCTCGCCCGGCAACGTCGTCTATGCCGCCAGCAAGGGCGGCATCATCGCCGCCGCCAAGGGGCTGGCGGTGGAGCTGCTGAGCGACGGCATCCGCGTCAACTGCGTCGTTCCCTCGATCGTCGAGACCGAGCTGATCGAGCGCGGCAAGCAGAAGCTGACCGCCGAACAGTACGAGCATCTGCGCACGCTGCAGCCGCTGGGCTTCGGCCATCCCGACGACATCGCCCACATGATCGCCTATCTGCTCGCCGACACCAGCCGTTGGATGACCGGGTCCATCGTCACGGTGGACGGCGGCCGCACCGCCTGAGCCCCGTCATGACCAACGGCTCTCCCGAAAATCGCTGGTTCCACCTCTGCATGGCGGAGGATCTTGCCAGCCCCAACGCCTTCGTCACCACGCGGGTGGGGGCGGTGCCGCTGGTGGCGCAGAACATCAAGGGGCGGGTGGTCGCCTTCCGCAACGTCTGCACCCACCGCTTCGCCGTGATCCATGGCGAGCCGTCGGGCTGCGGCCCGCTGCGCTGCCCCTATCACGGCTGGAGCTTCGACGCCGACGGCGTGCCGGTGGGGCTGCCCTTCAACCCGACGGACTTTCAGCTGGAGGCCGAGGGGCGCCGCCGGCTGGCCCTGCACCCGGCCTCGCTGGCCCGCTGCGGCCGGCTGGTCTTCGTCCGGGTGGCCAGCGACGGCCCATCGCTGGAGGAGGAACTGGGAAGCGGCCTCTTCGCCCGGCTGGCCGCCCTGTCCGACGCCTTCCCCCGGCGCGGCGACGCGGTGGAGCCGGAGGACGATTGGGAGACGATCGAGGCCGCCAACCTGCGCCTGCATCTGGCGCCGAACGGCGCGCTGCTACTGCACAGCGCCGCCCCGCCCGGCGCCGACCGGCGCTTCTCCCGCACCGTCACCTTCCATCCCGCCACCACCCCCATTACGACTGATGCGGAGCTGCCGGCATGAGCGCGCATCCCGTCCAGAGCGTCATCCCCGAGGCCGGCGCTTTCCTGCCCCACAGCCATTTCTGGACCGGAGAGGCCTTCGCCCAGGAGCGTGAGCAGGTCTTCGGCCGCTGCTGGCTCTACATGGGCGTGTTCGACGACACGAATGTCCTGACCGCCGAGATGGCCGGGCTGCGCTTCGAGTTGCACCGCCGCGGCGAGATGATGGAGGGCATCTGCCGCGATGGCGAGCGGGTGCGGTCCCTGCAGATCGACCGCTGCGGCGCCCTGGTCTTCGCCCGCGTGGCGCAAGAGGGCGGTCCGACGCTGGCCGACCATCTGGCGCCCTACGGCGAGCGGCTGGCGATGATGTCGGCCAACTGCCTGAACCCGCAGCCCCCCGTCGGCATCGCGTTCCAGGCCAACTGGAAGGCGCTGGTCGAGAACACGATGGACGATTTCCACGGCTCCACCGTCCATCCCGACACCATCCACCCCGCGGTGCATCCCGACTGGCAGAGCCACCTCGTCACCGAACGCCACGGCGCCAACAGCGACTCCCGCTGGCTGCTGGCCGACGGCACCGCCGGCTGGTGGGCGAAGCTGGACGCCAAGCTGCGCATGCGCCGCTTCGCCGATGAGCCCGTCTACCGCCACACCTTCATCTTCCCGAACTTCTATCTGGCGACCTTCTACGGCGCGACGGTGATCCCGCACCGGGTCGATCCCGTCGCCCCCGACGCCTCGGTCCTGCGGTGGCAGCTGTTCCTGCCCACCACCCGGCTGGAGACGGCGCGCGAGCAGGCCTTCCACCGCTCCACCGCCGCCTACCTGATCGGGTCCGCCGGCACCGTGATCGCCGAGGACCGCCCGGTCTGCGAGGCGGTGCAGCAGGGCCGGCCCGGCATCGCCGATCTTCCCGGCGTCACCGGCATCTACGGCCGGCGCGAACGCCGCATCCTCGACTTCCATCAGGCGATGCTGCGGCAACTGGGAGAGGCCGCATGAGCGGCACCCTGACCTTCATCGAGCCGACGGAGGACCATGCCCAGCTTCTGCTCGACTGGCGCACCCGTCCCGACATCGCCGGCCAGATGCTGAGCGTCGTCCCCTACGACGTGGAGCGGCAGAAGGCGTGGCTGCGCCGCTGTGCGGAACGGGACGACTATGTCCACCGCATCCTCTGCGTCGACGGGGAGCCGGCCGGCCATGTCTCCATCACCGTGACCGAGCCGGAGTGGCGGATCGCCACCATCGGCGTGCTGATGGGCGAGCGGGCGGGGCGGATGGGGGCGGCGCCGCTGAACTTCGCCTACATGCTGAACCACGTCTTCTTCACCATGGGGCTGCGCAAGGTGGTGAACCACATCCTGGGCACCAACAGCCCCCGCCTGCTGAAGGGCCAGCCGATGATCGGCTACCGCCCGGTCGGCGTTCTGAAGCGCCAGGTGGTGAAGGACGGGCAGGAGATCGACCTGCACATCTTCGAGATGCTGGCCGAAGACTGGCTGGCGGTGCGCGAGCGGTTCCGCATCTACCAGGACATGGACGGGCGGGAATGGCGGTGAGGAGAGCTTGATAGCCCTTGCGCAAGATGCCAGATTGACGGTGGCAGTTTGCGCAAAGGAGGTTGACATGCAGAATCCCGCTTCGCCAGCGGCCTTGGCCGACCGCCAGCGGGTGCTTGCCGCCGATCTTCTCGGACTGGACCACCCGCCTGCCGACGATCTCGACGTCCTGCGGATGGTGCGGGGTCGGCTGTCTCCCCAGGCCGTCGGAGCCTTGCAGGCGGCCGGGCTCGACGCCCGCACCCTGGGCCGGATCATTCCCCGCCGCACGCTGGAACACCGCCGGCAGAAGGGGGAGGCGCTGTCGCTGGAAGAGAGCGAGCGCGCCTACCGCGCCGCCAGCATCGTCGCCCTGGCGCAGGCGGTGTTCGGCAACCGGGACAAGGCGCTGTCCTGGCTCCATGCCCCCCGCAGCCGTTTCGACGGCGAGGCGGCCATCGCCCTGATCGACACCGACATCGGCGCCCGGCTGGTGGAAGAGGCGCTGATCCAGATCGACGAGGGCTATTTCGCGTGAAGCTCTGGCGGATCAGCAATCATGCCGATCTGCAAGGCGTCGGGGGTCTGCGCGCCGGCGCCCGCTGGCACAATCGGGGCCGGCCCATCGTCTATCTCGCCGAATCGCCGCCGGGCGCCCTGATCGAGATCCTGGTCCATCAGGAGATCGCCTCTCCCGCCGCCCTGCCGGACCGCTACCGCCTGCTGACCGTCGCGGTGGAGGACGGGCTGGTTCCCCTGGATGCGCCGCCGCTTCCCCCCGACTGGCCGGAGCGGACGGAGGTGACGCGCGCCATCGGCGATGCGTGGCTGGCGAGCGGCCGGTCGGCCCTGCTGCGGGTGCCGAGCGCCATCATGCCCGACGTCCACAATGTGCTGCTCAACCCGCTGCACCCGGATGCGGGAAAACTGCGGATCGCCGGCGTCCAGAACGTTCCCTTCGACCCGCGGCTGTTCAAGACCGTCCCGCCGGCGGCAAGACAGCCGTAATCGCCCCTTACACCTCCATCATCCCCCGCCACACCGCGTGGAACTGCTGGATGCGCTCCTCGTTCTGGCCGAGCAGGGCGGGGCGCCCGGTCTGCCTGCAACCCCGGAAGGCCAGTTCCGACGCCTCCTGGTCCTCGCGCAGCAGGGCGACGTTGAGGTCGCGCGCACCCTCCTCGATCAGGCGGCGCGCGGCGGGGCCGCCCTTGCCGGAATCGCCGTCCGGATCGGCCAGGAACAGGCGGAGGTTCAGCGCGCAGCGGTCGGGGCCGAGCGGGTCGTAGGTCTGGACGCTCATCACCGCGCCGCGGGTGAAGCCGATCTCCAGGTTGGGGAAGATGTGCAGGTGGTCGTAGTCCCGCAGAATCGGGCTGGGGCGGAAGCCCAGCCGCTCCGACACGCCGTCCCACCAGCGGGCGCTCTTGTCCGACACGCCGGTCACGCCGCGGGAATGGGCGCCGTCATAGTCGCAGCGCCAGTCGCCCTTCACCAGCTTGCGGAAGGTCGTGGGGTGGGTGAGGTCGGCGTGGTAGACCTCCAGCACGCTCTCCACCCCCATCTTCCAGTTGGCGGCCCATTCCATCGACCGCTCGTCGAAGGGGCGGACGAAGATTTCCGAGGCATGGCGCAGCACGTCGGCATAGACGCCCAGCCAGTCGCCGAGGTCCGGCCCCTCCGCCGCCACCCGCAGGAAGACGAAGCGGCCGCACACCCCGACCGCCACCGGGGTCAGGGCACGGCCGCAGCGGCCTTCGCGGTCGAGGCCGAAATTCGCCTCGTTGCCGGGGATGCCGTAGGGCACGCCGTCGCGGTCGAAGGTCCAGCCGTGATAGCCGCAGCGCAGCATGCCGTTGCCGCGCGGCGCCCGGTGGATCATGGCGAAGCGGTGGGTGCAGACGTTGCGGAAGCCCCGCAATTCCCCGTCGAAATTCTGCACCAGCACGTCCAGCCCGCCGACCCGCCGGGTCAGATAGTCGTTGGGCCGGGCAAGCTCGTCGGTGAAGCCGGCAAAGATCCAGGCATGGCGGAAGACCCGCTCCTCCTCCGCCCGGAAGATCTCCGGGTCGTGGTAGGCGGCGGGATCGATGCCGGGAACGGCCTTGGCGGCGACGAAGGGGAGGGCGCTTTCCATGGGGCCGAAGGGTAGCCCGCGCCGCGCCGGCCGGTCCAGGGGGCAGCGGGTCGCAGGTGGTGGGTCGCAGGCGCCCCTCCCCACTCACGGCCGGAACAGTGTCGCCTCGATGCCGCGCAGCCCCGTGGCGTCGCAGATGTAATAGGCGACCATGGCGCGCCCGTCCGGCAGCACCGCCGCCCAGGGATATCCCAGGTCCGGTGCCGGCCCGTCGTCGCGCAGCACCAGTTCCGGCGCCTCGTCCGGCTGCTGGTGGCGCGGGTCGTAGAGGCGGGCGCGCACGCCGTAGGGCGCATGGCGATAGCCGCCGACCAGCAGCAGCCGGCCGTCCGGCAGCGGGCAGGCGTCATAGGGATGGCCGACCACCGCATGGCGCCGCCACGGCTCCCAGCTGTGGCCGAGATCGGTGGAGCGCGAGGTCGCCAGACGGTCGTCCAGCCCGGTGGTGCGGTGGAAGGCGTGCAGCACGCCATCGGCGTCCAGATGCAGCGCCGTCTCGCAGAAGCCGGCCTTGGCCTCGGGGTCGATGGCGATGATCGCCCGATGGACCCAGCTCTCCCCCCGGTCGGTGGAGGCGAAGAGATGGCTCGCATAGGTGCCGGTGGAGGGGTGGTGGGTGTAGCCGGTCTGCAGGATGGTGCCGTCCGGCGCCTCCACCGCCCGGCCGCGCACCGCCCCGCCATGGAAGGGCCGCTGGCCGGGCACGATGTCGGGATGGCCGGGCAGGGGGGGCAGGTCGTGGTGCGGGGTCCAGCTCCGGCCGCCATCGTCGCTGTGCCGGCTGTATCCGCCCCAGAAGATGTAGAGGTCACCGGTCTTCTGCGGATTGCCGGTCAGCCCGATCCCCAGCGCGCGCAGCGCCTCCCCTTGCGACGACGGCACCGGATACCAGCGGAAGCCGGTCAGCAGGATGCGGCCGTCACGCAAGCTGAGCAGGCTGGCGTCCTGGTCGGCCGCCTGCGGGTCGGGGGGCAGGGGGATCTCCTCGCCCAGCGGCTCCGCATCGGGGCCGAGCCGCAGCAGCACGGTCTGCGAGCGGGAATCGAGATGGTCGACATGGTTGAACCCGGTCTCCCCCGTCCGATATTCCGCCCCACGCAGCCAGCGATGGTCGCGCGCGCGCCGGAAGGCCAGCAGCACCGATCCGTCTCCCACCGGGGTGAGCGACGGGAAGGACGCATAGAACCGCGGGTCGCGGTACAGCACGCGATGCTCGGCACCGGTCATGGCCATCGGGTTCCTCTGCCTCCTTCGGTCCTCAAAATGCCTTCAGTTTTATAACCCGCGACCTCGTGCCTCAGCAGCAGTGCGGTGCGGCGATGCGGATGCGCCTTGAAAGACCGCCGCCCTTATGGAGAGTCTTCCCCGCAGACGATTCTCCTTCCACGCGGTGTCGCATCCCATGGCGTCCTCCTTCGTCCCCGCCTCCGCCCCTGTCGGCAGCTTTCTGGACAATGTGCGCACGCGCATCGCCTCGCCGGGGGCCTATTGGCGCAAGGCGAAGGCCGACCCGCGCTACGCCATCTACGACATCCTGCCCATCGTCACCGATCCGGTCCTGCGCGACCGGCTGGCGGCGCTGATCGCGGCCCGGCGGCCGCGCACGCCGGGCTTCTACCCGTCGCTGGAGGCGCGGGACTGGTGCCGGACGCTGGAGACGGACGGCATCACCCCGCTGCTGCCGCCGATCGACCCCGCCATCGCCGCGAGCTTGCGCAGCTATTTCGAAAACACCCCTTGCCAGGATCCCTTCCGCCCGCATCTGGGCTGGTTCCGGCCCGACAGTCCGCCCAGCCCGGAGTCCAACATGGGCTATCACGGCGTCGACCAGATCCTGCGCGCGCCCCATGTGCTGGCTCTCTTCAACGACCCGCAGGTGCTGGAGACGGCGGAGCTGTATCTCGGCTGCAAGCCGATCCTCGACAACATCGGCTGCTGGTGGTCCTGGGGCGGGGAGAGTTTCGGCGGGCGGGAGGCGGCCAAGGGCACCCAGCGCCACCACCGCGACCTGGACAGCCTGCGCGGCTTCAAGCTCTTCTTCTACCTGACCGACGTGGACGAGGACGGCGGCCCGCACATCTACGTCAAGGGCAGCCACCGCAGCCGCCTGCTCTCCACCGGCCGCGCCCTGACCGACGCGCAGGTGGAGGCCGCCTTCGGCACCGCCGGCACGGTGACGATGACCGGTCCGGCCGGCAGCCGCTTCCTGGGCGACACCTACGGCGTCCACAAGGGCGCCCTGCCGCGGCGCGGCCGGCGCCTGCTGCTGACGGCCCAGTACAACGTCAACCGTACGCCCCACGGACCGACCGTGCCGACGCTCGACCGCCGCTGCGCCGATGTGCCGGACGGGCTGGATCCTTTCGTAAACCAGATCTACGTGGCGCCGTAAGGGAGGGATGGCTCCGGCAGTCGGGCGGCTTCACCCCATGGCGAGAGCCGAGGCATAGCCGATCTCGTAATAGAGCCGGATCATCGCCCACAGGCTCTCGCCCTCAAGGCTGTCGATGTCGATGGCGGCCAGATCGGCCAGATTGACGTTGAAGTTGCAGCCCTGTTCCGCCTGCCCGTTCCGCCGTTGCATCAGGCGGTTGGAGACCCCCTGATAGAACATCCGCCGCATCAGCCAGCGGCGGTTCAGCCGGTCGGGGTGGATGAAATGGGACACCGTGGCGGCCGGCACATAGTAGGTGGCGGCTCCCGCACGGCGCATCTCCACGAAGATGACGCCCTCGTTCGCCAGAAGGCCGTCCCCCCTGCGACCCAGGTCGGTCGGAAAGGCACGGCCGGCCATCAGCCGCTTGCGGAAGGCGCAGTTCCCTTCGCCGAACCATTCGGTCTCACGCAGGAAGCGGGATTCGCTGTCCCAGCCCCAGCGGCATGAGAAGAAATGCAGCATGTCGTCGGCCAGCCAGCCCGGCCTGGGCATGTCTCCGAAATCCGGTTCGACCTCGCCCGCGACGATGTCGACGGCGTCGCCCAACCGGTGGAAGGGCTCCAGCAACCGCTCCAGCCACCCGTCGCAGGCCCGCTCGTCGTCGTCGATGAAGGCGATCAGCGCTCCCGCCGCCTCGGCCACGCCGCGGTTGCGGGCGAAGCTGACGCCCGGACGCTCCTCCAGGATGTAGCGCAGCGGAACGCCTTGCAGGGCAAAGGCGGCCTGCCGGCGCTCGACGACCGGGCGCCCTTCCGCCAGGGCGGAATTGTCGATCACGAGGATTTCATGGACCATGCGACAGGCAGCGCCTGGAGGGGCGTCGCCCACCCGCTGCCCGGCCAGGCTTTCCAGGCAGGCGTCAAGCAGTTCCGGACGCCGATGGGTGCAGATGACGATGCTGGCGGCGACCTCCGGGCTTCCGGAACTGGTGCATTGGATGGTCGGCATGGTGGTTCGCCCGTCGGTGGTCGCTGTCAGTGATTGGCATGGACGATGCGCAGATCCGGCAGGCCCCAGGAGGCCACGCCCATATCCTTGGCCATCGCCGCCAGCCCCTCCGTCTCGATGTAGCCGCGATGGCTGTAGGGAGGAAAACACAGCCCCTCGCGGTGAAGGTCCGCGCGCACCAGCAGCGCCGTGCCGCCAACCCCGTCCAGCGGCACGATGCCCTTGCCGGCGAAAGCGTCCAGATAGAGCCGACCGACGCCGCGCGGCGGCTGGAAAATGCCGTCGGCCAGATGGCGCGGGTCTTCCTCTCCCGACAGCCGGAAGCTGTTGAGGTCGAAGGTCCGTCCGTCGGGCAGGACGCAGTGGGGAACGACGATGTCGCGCCCGGTGGCAAGCAGCCGGGCCAGCAGGTCCGGCGGATAGTCGACCAGATCGGCGTCGAGCCACAGCACCCAGTCCTCGTCCCCCAAGGCACCGGACAGCAGCCGGTTGCGCGAGCGCGCCAGCAGTTCCCGCCGCCGCCGCTGGACGTCCGGCGCCCAGCGCGGCCCCTCGGGCCGGAACCCGTAATCGTGACGCAGCAGAGCCACCCGGCGGTAGCGTTGCCGCAGCTCCGGCAGCCGGTCGGCCAGCCAGCCATGCGTGCCGTCGCCGCTGTCCCCCTCCAGAAAGCCCAGCGACAGGCGGGACGGATCATGGTCGAGCCGGCCGAGCAACTCCAGATAGCGCGGCAGATGGGCGACGGCATCCTTCACCGGGGTCAGCACCAGCACCTTTTCCCGCCGCGTCGTTTCATGCAGCGTCGTTTCCCGCCGCGCCGCAACCATCGCCGGGACAGGCATGACTTCACGCCGATAGGCCTCCACCGGCAGGCGCTTGCCCATCTCCTCCAGCATGGCCCGGCAGCGGTCGCCGCTGAATCGGGCGGCGGTCGCCTTCCAGTGTTCTTCGAAATGCGCGGCGGTGAAGGTGTTCCCGCCATGGACGACATAGGTGTAGAGCCGCGGCAGGTCCATCCGCACGACGCGGGCGCTGCGGCGCAGTTGCTCGACCACCGGCGTGTCCTCGCCGCGGCGAAGTGCCGGATAGCGGGGCATCACCGCCTTCTCGCACAGAAGCGAGCCTTCCCAGTCCCGTTCGCAGGACACCGCCAGCCGATCCTCGGCCGGCCACCAGATCATCCAGCGGCCGAGCAGGCAGGCCTGGGCGCCGGCCGCGGCCAGAACCCGCTGCTGCATCTGCAGCCGGCAGGGATCGTAGAGGTCGTCGTCGTCCCACTGGCAGACATAACGGCCGGCCGCATGGTCGACGGCGATGTTGCGCAGCTCGCCCAGCGTCAGGCCGCCGTCCCGGCCGGCCGCATTCACCCGGATCAGACGAACGTTCCGGCAGCCGGCGGCACGAACGGCGCGCTCCAGCGGGTCGTCCTGCGGCAGTGCCGGGCTGTCGCAGACGATGACCAGTTCGCGGTTTGGATAGGTCTGGCGAGCGAAGCCGTCGATGGCGAACTCCAGCAGCGCCCTCCGCCCTCTGGTGACCATCAGGCAGGAGATCAGCGGCAGCCCCTCCGCCTTCGCCCCTTCCGCCGTTGCCAGCGGGGAGCGGGCACCCTCCGGCCGCCCGTCGGTCACCACCGCCGCGATCTGCCGCGGCAATGTGGCCTCGGGGCCGGCGCCGCGCCCGGCGGCATCGCGGAACCAGGTGCCCTCCCAGTAATGGACGCCATAGGCCCGGCGCGTCGCCCGCTCCCAGAACACGGGATCGAACAGGCGGCCGCTCCAGCAATCCTCCTTGGTGACGGGATAGAGCAGTTCCGGCGGCAGCACCGTCACCGCGGCGGCGCCATCCCCATGCCGGGCCCCTTCATATGCGGCATGGGCGCGGGTCAGCAGGAAGGGGCCGGTGGCGTCCAGCACGTCGGCGCTGGACCGCGCCTCGACCAGCCGGTCCAGCAGATGGTCCCAGAAGGGATGGCCGGGCACCGACGCCAGGAAGGACGGGCACAGGATGCGGGGCAGCCCGCGCTCCACCGCCTTCGCCAGCCTGCCATGCTCCTCCGGTTCCAGCCCGACGACGAAGCTCCGGCCCTCCAGCAGCCCGTCGATCGGGCGCAGGCATTCGAAATCGAGGTCGGCATAGACCCCGCCGAAACGGCGCAGGATCAGGTAGCGCGCCAGATCGATCCGCGCGATGGGATCGGCATAGCCGTGGAAGACCGGCAGCAGCGCCGGATGCTCCTCCGCGATGAAGCGCCCGATGTCCTCGTCGGTCCAGAACCGGTACTCGAAGCCGGGATTGCGGTCGATCCAGCTGCGCTGCAGCGCCTGGAATTCCGGCGGAACGTCGCGTGTCTTCCAGGTCTGGTGGATCAGGCGCGGGATCGGGGAACAGGTGTCGGTACGCATGGACTTTGGCCGCAATTGTGCTTGAACCGATAAGCATTATTGCCAAGCCAGCTCAATAGAAATGGATGCTTGGGAAAAATCTGTCACACTCCGTTTCATTTGACACACGCAAATGTGGAAATACTTATTTGATAAGTATTTTGGCGATAAGGCCGCACAGCTCACAGTACAATACACCCACTCGCCGTCACGGCATTTCAACCAAATATTTCCGCGCTTTATCCCCCAGGCGTTGTGCGCCCGACGCACCCCTCACATTGGGAAGGCGGTCTTCCCCCCCTTGTGGATGACTGGACGGGGGCATGCGGCGGCTGGTAGGCCGTCACCGGGATGTCTTCCGCCCCCTGCCGCAGCCCTCAGAGAACAGCCCCGCCATGCCCGGACACCGCCCCTACCGCCTGCATCGCCCCTGGACCGTGCTGGGCAGCCGCGAGCTGCTCGACGCCGATCCCTTCCTGAAGGTGCGGGTGGAGACGGTGGAACTGCCGGACGGACGGCGGATCGACGACTACTACCAGTTCGACCAGCCCTCCTTCGCCTGCATCTTCGCCGAGACGGCGGACGGGCGGATCGTCACCTACCGCCAGTACCGCCACGGCCCGCGCAAGGTCGGTCTGGTCTTTCCCGGCGGCCATCTGTCGCCCGGCGAGGAACCGCTGGCCGCGGCGAAACGCGAGCTGATGGAGGAGACCGGGATGGCGGCGGAGAACTGGACCGACCTCGGCGCCTACATCGTCAACGCCAACCAGGGCGGGGCCTGGTCGCACATGTTCCACGCCACCGGCTGCCGCCGGGTCGCCGACCCGATCGCCGACGATCTGGAGGACACCGAGATCCTGCAGCTGACAAGGGCGGAACTGCTGGAGGCCATCGGCCGCGGCGAGATGCATCTGTTGACCCAGATCGCGCTGGTCAGCATGGTCTGGCAGGCCGACATCGCACGGGTGCTGTCCCGCCCCCACTCCCCAGACACAGCCGGTTGAGGAAAAGGCCGATGACCCGCTTCGCCCCAATGGCCCTGATGGCCTTCCTGACACTGGCCGCCCTCCCGGCCGCCGCCGAGCCGATGAAGGGCCGGTACGAGCTGCGCTGCCAGGACCCGCAGACCCGGCAATGGACCGTCGCCGGGCAGGTGACCGACCCGGAAATCGTCGATCTGCCGGCATCCGGTGGAAAGCCCGGCGGACGTGAGGTGCGCGGTACCGGGACCGACGGCAAGCCGGTGGTCCTGCCCATGCCCTCCGACCGCACCTGCATGCTCAGCGCGCGCTGACCGGCGGCGGTTCCCCCGCCATCGAACAGGGAACCGACCGTCAAACTGTAACATCCCCGCTGTAGCTTCCCGACGCTCGCCAAGATCAAGGCGGCGCCCAACGGGCTCCAATGGCCCGACGGTGCCGCTCATGCCAGCCGCTTGCCCTGATGAGGGTTCGGGAGACACCAGCCATGACCAACTTGCCCGTCCAGCTGCCTGAAGTTCAGCTGCCTGAAACGTCGCGCCGTTCGGTGCTCCGCGCCCTTGCCGGCCTGCCGCTGCTGCCGGTCGCCGGCATCGGCGCCGGGGAACTGCTGTTCGCCTCGAGCGCCGAGGCAGCATCCGCCAAGGGCGCGCCGGTGGCCGTCGAGTTCGTCGGCATGGCCGCTCCCACCACCGCCGCCGCGCAGGCGAAGACCACGGTCGAGTCCAGCATGGTCGTGACCTGGGCCGACGGCTCCAAGCAGAGCTTCGCTCTCGGCTACCAGCCGCTGTTCATCACCGGCGACATGGTACCGGACGGCAAGGGCGGCACGATCCTGGCCGGCGGCTATACCGACATCAACGGCAAGCCGATCCTCGATCAGTCGATGGCGACCCCGGCGCCGTTCTTCTCCGACTGCCCGGACGGCTGCAACCTGCTGGCCCCGATCCCCGGCGCCAAGGTGGCCGGCGTCACCGGCAACACCCTGTTCGCCGTCGTCCAGTTCGAATACGCCACCCGCGATTCGAAGGACGCCTCGATGTACGGCAAGCTGCCGTCGCCGATCGCCGTCCTGACGCTGGACCAGAACAAGGAAACCGGCGCGCTGAAGCTGGTGCAGTACCACAACGTCGACACCAGCCCGGCGCACGGCCTGTGGATCACCTGCGGCGCCAGCCTGTCGCCCTGGAACACCCACCTGTCGAGCGAGGAGTACGAGCCGGACGCGGCAGCCCTCGACGACCAGTTCCGCGCCTACAGCAAGAACCTGTTCGGCGACGAGACCAAGGCCAACCCCTACCACTACGGCCACCTGCCGGAAGTGACGGTGAACGCCGACGGCACCGGCACCATCAGGAAGCACTATTGCCTGGGCCGCATCTCGCACGAGCTGGTGCAGGTGATGCCGGACGACCGCACCGTGCTGATGGGTGACGACGCCACCAACGGCGGCCTGTTCATGTTCATCGCCGATCAGCCCAAGGACCTGTCCGCCGGCACCCTCTATGCCGCGAAGATGGAGCAGGAGGCCGGCAAGGACATCGACAAGGGCGGCGCCTTCGCCCTGAAGTGGGTCAAGCTGGGCCACGCCACCAGCGCCGAGATCGAGAAGCTGGCCGACAGCCTGAAGGCCGCCGACATCGTCGAGGTGAAGAAGGAGGATCCGAAGGACCCGTCCTTCACCGCCATCCCCTTCAACGGCAAGACCCAGTGGGTCAAGTTCAAGCCGGGCATGGAGAAGGCCGCCGCCTTCCTGGAGACCCACCGCTACGCCCCCACCGTCGGCGCCACCCTGGCCCTGACCAAGCTGGAAGGCGTCACCGTCAACGCCAAGGACAAGACCGCCTACATGGCCGTGTCCTACATCTACAAGACGATGAGCGACGGCAAGAGCGGCATCAAGGTCGACAAGATCAACGCCGGTGCGGTCTATCAGCTGCCGATGAAGGGCGGCCAGACCGACATGGCAGGATCCGCCATCGCCAGCGACTGGGTGCCGGTGCATTTCAGCGCCGTCCCCGCCCTGGTCGGCCGCGACCTGGCCACGCCGGACGCGCTGGGCAACACCGCCGACGCCGACCTGATCGCCAACCCCGACAACCTGAAATTCTCCGAGAAGCTGCGCACCCTGTTCATCGGCGAGGACAGCGGCAACCACGTCAACAACTTCCTCTGGGCCTACAACGTCGAGACCAAGACGCTGGCCCGCATCCTGTCCTGCCCGGCCGGTGCGGAATCGACCGGCCTGCAGGCGGTCGACGACGTCAACGGCTTCTCCTACGTCATGAGCAACTTCCAGCACCCCGGCGACTGGGAGAAGGGGCTGCACGACAAGGTGAAGGACAGCCTCGCCTCGCTGATCGACGACGCCTACCGCAACCGCCGCAGCGGCGGCGTCGGCTACATCCACGGGCTGCCGCAGGCGGTTTGAGGACGTCAGCCCGACAGGGTCCCCGATGGGGCCCGACGGGGGCTGGGCGGATAGAGAAGAACGCGGCCGGGCAACCGGCCGCGTTTTTTCATGCTTGATCAAAAGAAGTAATACTACCGCCAAATCGCATAGCGGCGTTTTTCTTGGAAGTGGTAATCACCAATCGACCTAGGACCAATCGGTGATCTTAACACCTCGTTAACTGGCCGGATGGCTAAATAAGTTCATCAGAACGGGCAGAAGCCTCCACCACGAATACAGGGATCGCCGCCATGTCCAAGACCGATTGCGCCGTTAACATCTTCGTCTCTGCCTCCCTGCACCTGGATGTGGTTGACGAATTCATCGCCATCACCCAGTCGAAGCTGAACGGCGCCACCAGCGATTTCACCCGCGACAGCCTGGCCGACCTGCTGGCGGGCCTGACCGAACAGCGCGAGACCTACCGCACCGTGCTGGCCGCCGCCCCGACCGTCAACGCGCTCGCCGCCTGATCCGCCCGCCTCCTCTGCCGCCCCCTTTCTTCCGAAAGACCGCCATCATGACCGCCCCGATCGCCGCCCCCATCGCCAAGGACGTCCTCGCCTCCGCCACCCTGCATCTGGAGGTGCTGGAGGAATTCATCGCCGTCGTCCGCCGCCGGATGGCGTCGACCACCGACACCTTCGCCCGCGACAGCCTGAACGACCTGCTGCTGAGCCTCACCGAACAGCGCGACAGCTACCAGGCCCTCGCCATGCCGGCCATCGTCGCCGCCTGAGGCTGGGGCCTGACGGCGGATTAGGCATCGCCGGCACGCTGTGGTGGTGAATGGTATGGACGGTGAACGGAGTGGACAGGCGCGATTGCTTTTGTGAAGCTCCCGCTTGCCCGTTCTCACTCCGACCGGCCAAAGGGTTATGGAACCGCTTCCGTCCTCCACAGAAGGACGCCTGCTTCTCGCGGCGTTCGTCGTCCTCCTGACCCTGATCGGCCTTTCCGTTCTGGGAGAGCGCACCCTGCCGTTGTTCGGCGGCAACCGCGACCTTGCCGGACGGGTCTACAAGACGCTGTTCGTCGGACTGGGCGGCGGCATGCTCAGCCTCGCGACCCCGGCGCTGGTCACCGGCTTCATAGGCCGCCTGCGCACCCTCTTCACCCGGATCGAGGCCAAGGGCGCCATCGCCGACACCATCCTGCGCGACCGCGCGCTGGATCAGGCGCAGACCGCCGGCTTCGTGCTGATGGCGCTGTTCGCCATCGCCGGCATCGTCGCGGCGGTGCTGGTCTGGACCGGCCAGCTCTGGCCGGGCGAGCGCTGAGCCCATGCTGCGCATTTCCGACCGGCAGCAGGACCAGCTCCACACCGCGCGCGCCACCGCTTTCCACGCCCGCCTGCGCGCCGCGGTGACGGCGATGATGGCCCGGGAGGCACCCGACGTTCCGGCCGGCGAGGTCGCCGCCCGGATCGACGCGGCGCTCGCCGCCGCTCCCGCTCACGGCATGGAGACCGAGCGGCAGATCACGCGCTACGTCCACATCCTGGCAGCCTTCCCCCTGGACCATGCCCGGCGGGAGGAGTTCGCCTGGATCGGCGCCCTGCTGGAAGGACCGGGCGACGCCGACGCGCGGCTCGACCGGATCACCGCCGCGCTGACGGCACCCCGCTCGCCAAGGGAAGCGCGATGACCGTGCATACCGTCCAGCGTGGCGAGACGCTGTCCGCCATCGCCCGGCGCAACGGCACCACCGTGGCCGAGCTGCAGCGGCTGAACGGCATCTCCAACCCCAACATGATCGCATCGGGCCAGCGGCTGGTCGTGGCGCCGCCCCCGGCACCGCCGGCGGCCCCCGCCGCGGCGCGCGCCGGGCAGGCGGCGGCGCAGACGGCGGCCCCGGCACCGCCCGGCGCGCCGGTCGCCCCCTGCCCGAAGAAGCCGGCCTTCCTGAAGCGGGCGGGCGGCGACGACAATGTCAGCGTCCTCTACGCCATGGCCGACGGCGAGGCGAAGCGCCAGGGCCTGCTGGGGCAGGCCAAGGGCGAGGTCGGCGCCGGCATGGTGAAGATGGAGCATGCCGGCCATCTCGGGAATCCCTATGTCGGCGGCTCCCACAAGATGGAGGTACTGACCGCCGAGGCGAAGGCCGCCGGCGGCATCGTCCATGGCGCCGGCGGCACCGCCTCGGCCAAGGCGGTGATGGTCTCGGAAGAGGCCACGCTGTTCGCCGGCACCGACCAGAACAACCCCTGGGCCGAGGCCGGCGGCGAATATTCACTGATGCAGGCCGAGGCCAAGGCCGACGGGCTGATCGGCTCCGACGGGCGGCGGGCCGGCATCGCGCTGGGCGCCAAGGCCGGCGCGGCGGCGGCGTCGGGCGACCTGAAGGGCGAGATCAACATCCCGATTCCCTTCACCGACTACACTCTCAGCCTGCGCGGCAAGGGCGGCGCGTCCGCCGGCTCGGTCGGGGCGGGGGCCGCCGCCTACGCCTTCAAGGATCTGGAAACCGGCCGCTACCATATGGGGGCGGGAGGAGAGGCCGCGGCCTTGCTGGGGTTGAAGGCCGATGTGGACCTCAGCATCGGCCCCCGCTACACCGGCCGGGAACGGAGCGCCGGGCCATGAGCCCGGCGCGCCTCGTGACGGGAGAGTAGACCATGGACCCCAGACTGCCGACCCTGCTGACGGCGCCTGTGTCGCCGCGCCCGGTGATCGAAGCCACCTATCTGGACGTCCTGGTCCGCGACGGGCTGCCGGCGGGGACCGGATTCTCCATCGCCCTGCCGCGGGGCTGGGCGGTCGAACGGACGGCCTCCGCCGCCCCCGGTCCGCAGGCACCCATCGTCCCGCTGGCCCGCTTCCATCCGGGCGAGCCCGGCGCGACGGGAGCGGCGGAGGGGGTGGAGCTGGCGGTCTGGGCCGCCTTCCTGCCGCGCGAGATGCACGGGGCGGACTGGCTGCGCGCCTGGATGCGCTCGCAGGGCTACCGCGAGCTGGATTTCCGCCAGGCTCCCTCGCCGACCGGCATGATGGGCGACGCGCTCGCCGCCGGCCGTCACAACGGGGCCTTGCGCCTGCACCGGCTGCTGACGGTGAAGGACGGCGACCTGCTGTTCCTGATCGACGGGCGCATGATCCAGGGCGGAATGGCCCAAGGCGGAACCACCGACCACCGGGTCATGCAGGAGATCGTCCTGCTCGCCGCCATGCGCTTCCGGCTGGCCGAGCCGACCGGCCAGACCTTCGCCGAGGGGTTCGAGTGGACGGAGCTGAAGGGGACGCACGCCGTCCGCTTCCTCGCTTCCGGCCTGTGGCGGGAGACGCCGGGCGGCGACGCCCCGCCGGACGGCGCCTCGCTGGTGCTGGACCATGTCGGACCGGACGGCTCCACCGGCCGCGGCAGCCTGATCGCGGTGCTCGGCGCCGCGGAGGCAACCGCCGAAGCCGCCCTCGCCGCCGCCGCGGAGATCGAGCGGACCACGCTGGCCAAGCTGGCCAACCAGGGCTTCGCCCTGTCGGCCGAAGCCGACCTCCTCGCCAAGGAACGGACAGCGGAACGCAGCCTCCTCCTCCACCGCCGCAAAGCCCGGCGAAGCGGCCCGCAGGGGAGCACCCCGATGACCGTGCTGTCGGCCCGCATCGCGCTCGCCGAAGCTGGGGGCCGAGATGGGAATGGGACCGGGCAAGCGCTGCCGGTCTGCCTGATCCTGCTCTCCCCCGACGAGGACACCGCCTTCGAGGCCTGGGCGATCAACCGGCGCGCCTTCGAGATCGCCCTGTCGACGGTGCGCTGAGAGACCGCCAGTTCTCAGGCGCTACTTTTCCGCAGTCATCCCCGCGAAGGCGGGGATCCAGGAAACTCCGCACATAAGTGATTGAATTATCTGGATTCCCGCCTTCGCGGGAATGACGGCCGAGAGACGGATCTCGCGGGTTCCGACACGCCAATATCCGAACTCCGAACTTCTCTCGGCAACGTCCCTATAAACTCGCAAATTCTGAAATCTCAGAACGCCTTCAGCTTCTTCCAGGCGAACACCACCATGCGGGCCAGCAGCCAGCCGTGGGTGAAGCGGGAGATCTGGGTCTCGCCATAGCTGCGGTCGGCGTAGCGCACCGGCACCTCGACGATCTTCAGGTTCTGCTTGGCGGCGCCGAAGATCAGGTCGAAATCGCCGAAGGGGTCGAAATCGCCGAAGTAATGGCGGTTGGCGACGATGGTCTCGTAATCCTGGCGCCACAGCACCTTGGTGCCGCACAGCGTGTCGGTGAAGCGCTGGTTCAGCAGGAAGGAGAAGATGCGCGCAAAGGCCCGGTTGGCCAGGAAGTTCAGGAAGCGCATCGCCTCCGGCGCCATCGGGTAGACCAGCCGGGTGCCGTTCACGAACTCGCCGCGCCCCGACACCATGGCCTGATAGAATTTCCCCATCGTCTCCGGCGGCACCGTCAGGTCGGCGTCGAGGATGATCAGGATGTCGCCGCGCGCCACGGCGAATCCGGCGCGCACCGCGTCGCCCTTGCCCTTGCCGGGCTGCTTCATCACCTTGATGTCCCAGTCGGGATAGGCGTCGCGGACGCGCAGGCATTCATCGAAGGTGTTGTCCTGGCTGTTGCCCTCGACATAGATCACCTCGATGTCGGGGGCGAAGCGGGGCAGGCGGCGGATGGCGTTCTCGATGTTGCCGCGCTCGTTGCGGCAGGGGATCAGGACGGTGACCGAGGCCGGCTTGCCGTCTACCGTCACCGCCTCGACGGTGGGCTGCGGCCGGGCGACGACATAGTTGCGCACGCACAGCCGGCGGATGCCCGGCAGGGGCGCGACGTAGCGGTTGACCAGCGTGCCCAGCCCGAACAGCCGCTTCGGGATCAGCTGGCGCCATTCGCGGCGCACCGGCTCCCATCCGGCCAGATCCAGCAGGTTGACGATGTCGCTGGTCGACAGCCAGTTCTGCTGGCCCTGCGGCATGCGCATCCCGAGATTCTCCGCCGCCCACAGGATCGGTTCCCAGGCGCGGGAGTGATAGCTGACGATGATGCGGGTCTTGGGCGTCGCCACCCGGCGCAGCAGGCGCAGCGTCTCCTCGATGTCGTCGAGGAAGCCGATGGTGCCCGACAGCAGGATGTGGCTGAACGGCCCCTCGATGGCCGCTATGGCGTCGATGGTCGCCGGATCCTCGGCGTCGGCGGCGATCAGTTCCAGCTGCGGATGGCGCGCCTTCGCCACGTCGATGGTCGCCGGGCTGAGGTCGATGCCGACGCCGCGCGACGGCTTGAGATCCGCCAGCGTGTCGCCGACGCCGCAGCCGATCTCCAGCACCGTCGCCCCTTCCGGAATCAGGAAGCGCAGATAGGCGCGGTCGGCGTCATGGAAGGCGCGGTTGCGCTCGGCCCAGCGGTCGCGCAGGGGGGCCATGGCGTCGAACAGCGAACGGATGCGCTGCTGGCGCGGGGAGAGACCGCGCGTCCCGGCGGCTGCGGTGGTCGCGGCGGCAGTGGTCACGGCGGCGGTGTCCGGCGTGGCGGCATCCATGGAAGCGCTCCGGGAAAGCGTCGAAGTCGGCTGGTCGGTCATCGGGAGAAATCCGTGGGAAAGGCGTCGGGTCCGCCATGAGACGTCGGGACAGCAGACGTCGGGACAGCCGTCCGGGCGGCGGTCTCGCTGCGCAGCAACAGCCAGAACAGGCCGCCGGGCAGCGACAGGACGGCGATCGACAGCCCGATCAGCAGCGAGACCAGAAGGGCGGCGTCGGCATCGAAGCCGAGCAGCGCGAAACCGGCGACCATCGCCCCTTCGCGCACGCCCCAGCCGCCGAGCGAGACGGGCAATGCTGCGGCGACGATGGCGGCCGGCACGATGGCCAGCCCGTCCAGCCAGCCGAGCGGCAGGCCGACCGAGCGGGCGAACAGGATGGTGGCGGTGATGGTGGCGAGGTGGACGCCGATGCTGTGGCCCAGCGCCGCCCAGGCGGCCGGGTTGCCGGCCATGGCGCGCAACTGCGCCACCGCCCCCCAGACGGTCCGCCCCAGGGCGCCGTCGCGCAGCCGCTTCGGAATCGGCAGCCGGTCGCGCGGGATGCGCCCGGCCAGCAGCAGCAGGCCCATGGCGACGGCCAGGACCAGCGCCCCGGCCAGCACGGTGCCGGCGACGGCGGGCGGCGCCACCGCCGCCAGATGCGGCAGCCCGACCAGCCCGATCAGCACCACCCCCAGCAGCGCCATCAGCCGGTCGACCAGCAGGGCCAGCATCACCGGTCCGGCCGGATGGCCGAGCCGCCAGGTGAACCAGCCGCGCAGCAGGTCGGCCCCGACCGATCCCGGCAGGATCTGGCCGACGAATCCGCTGGCCATCTGCAGGCGGAAGGCGGTCCAGCGGGTCAGGGAGAAGCCGGCGGCCCGCCCCACCGCCCGCCACCGCTGCGAGGCGAAGGGCAGGGTCAGCGCCTTCACGGCGAAGCCGGCGGCGAACAGCCACGGATCGGCGGCCGACAGGCGCGCGGCGATGCCGGCCCAGTCGGCCCCGGCGGCGAGCGCGCCCAGCACCACGACCGTCACCGCCAGCTTGACCAGCAGCGGCCACCGCCGTCCGGACGGCTTCCCCGGACCGGCCTTGTCCGGACCGGGGCCGGAGACGGAACCGGGCTTCGCCGATTGGACGAAGGGGGTGTCGAGAAGAGCCTGGGCCATCATCCCCGCATGGAAATCCGGGTGCCGCGGGACAGCGGCGCCGAACGGGCCGTTGTAACGGCTCACGCTTGGCTTGTCATCCGATCAGGCGGGAGAAGAGCAGGCGGAAGAGGGCAGGGGGGGAGAGCCGGCGCCTCACCCCATCCCGGCGGCGGCCAGCATGCCGCTGTCGGGAAGCATCGCCGCACGGGGTGCGGAGCCGGCGGGGCTCAGCGCCCGGCCCTCCTGCCTGCCGAAGACGATGTAGTGCCGCATCGCCGCCGTCAGGTCGCCGCCGGTCGCCGCCGCCACGTCGGCGTTCGCCGCCAGATAGGCCGACGCGTTGAAGCCGGTCGTCCGCCCTTCGGTCCGGCCGTGGGTCAGGTAATGCAACTCGGCCCGGGTGGTGTCGGTGCCGAAGGCGGCGGCAAGGTCGCTGTTGGCGGCCAGATAGGCCGTGGGATTGAAGGTGACCGTCCGCCCCTCCGCCCGGCCGTTGGTGATGTAGTGGATCTCGGCGCTCGTCCGGTCGGTGCCGAAGGCGGCGGCGAGATCGCCGTAGGAGGCGAGATAGGCCAGCGGGTCGAAGCTCACCCTCCGCCCTTCCGCCCGGCCCATGGTGATGTAATGAATCTCGGCGCTCGTCCGGTCGGTGCCGAAGGCGGCGGCGAGGTCGCCGTAGGAGGCGACGTAGGCCAGCGGATCGAAGCTCACCGCCCGGCCCTCCGCCCGGCCCATGGTGATGTAATGCGCCGCACCGGCATCGCCGTTGGTGCCGAAGGCGTTGGCGAGATCGCCGTAGGAGGCGACGTAGGCCAGCGGGTCGAAGGTCACCGTCCGCCCCTCGGCCCGGCCCATGGCGGCGTAATGCGCCGCGCCGGCGGCGGCATTGGCGCCGAAGGCCGCCGACAGGTCGCTGTAGGAGGCGATGTAGGCCAGCGGCGAAAAGGCCTGCCCGGACGAGGCCGCAGACGTGCCGGTCGCCGGGGTGGTCCCGCTTCCCGATCCGCCTCCACCCGCGCCGGGGCTGGGGATTCCCGGCACCGTCAGCGGGGCGGACCCCATCCGCGCCCAGTCCAGGTCATGGATTCCCAATCCTGCCGCGGCCCCGCTGCCGAGCCGGAAATCGCCGGCCGCCGGGTTGGCGAACAGCCCCGACGACACCGTGTCGCCGCCGGTCAGCCCGCGCACGCCCTGCAGCAGGTTGTTGGTGACGGTGTAGGAACCGGGGGTCCAGAACTCCCAGTAATCCACGCCCGTGGCGGAGGAGATGACGTTGCCGGTGACGCTGTTGTTCGCGAGCAGCCCGATGTTCCCGGCGCTCGGCACCCATTCCAGCCGGATGAAGCGTTCGCGCGGGTTGGACAGGGTGGCGAAGTTGTTGGTGACGCTGTTGGAATCGCCGCCATGGATGAAGACGCTGGCCCAGCCGGTGTTCTGGATGAAGTTGTCCCGGACGGCGACGCCGTTGGCCATGTCGTCCAGATAGATGCCGAAGCTCTTGTAGCGGTCGAGCCAGCCCGACCCGTCGGTCGCCAGCCCGCCGACGTTGCGGATGTCGTTGCCGCGGATGGTCGTGCGGGTGTCGACGTTGGAGCGGCCCAGCATCTCGATGGCGCCGCCGTCGGCGGTTTCGGTCATCGTGTTGTAGATGCGGTTGTATTCCACCACCGTGTCGGTGTTGACGGTGGCGCCGTCCCAGTTCTTGATCGAGATGCCGTAGCGCGGGCTGTTGCGGATGTCGTTGCCGGAGACCAGCGTGCCGCTGGTGCCGTAGAGCTGGATGCCGGCGACGTCCTTCAGCACCTCGCCGATGCCGTCGATGCTGTTGGCGCTGATCCGGTTGCCGTTGCTGCCGTAGGCGACCTTGATGCCGCCGGCCCCCAGATGCTCCAGCCGGTTGGCCTCGATCACGTTGCCGGACGATCCGGTCAGCGTCATCGCCGTGCCGGCATCGACGAAGCGGTTGCCGGCAATGCTGTTGCCCGATGCGTTGGTCAGCGTCAGGGCCGATCCGTCCCAGGTCGTGTCGGCGAAGGTCAACCCCTGCAGGGTGACGCGGCTCGCCCCGTTCAGCGACAAAAGCGTGCCCAGCCGCGGCACCACCGCACCCTGGCTCAGCAAGGTGCCGGGGTCCTGCGGCTTCACCACCAGCCGGCCGGTCTCGGCCTGCCAGGCGAACTCGCCGGCGTCGCGGATGAAGGCGTCGTCATTCAGCAGGCGATAGGTGCCGCCGCTGCGCAGGGCGTATTTCACGCTCTGGGTAAAGTTGACGGTCCGGCTGCCGGCATCGGCGGAGGCGACGCCGACGATGTTGTCGGACAGCCGTTCGGTGTCGAAGGTCTGGACCATCATGCCGGGCTGGACCCCGGCGGCCAGCACCGCCGCCATCGCCCCGTCGCCGGCCCCGACGCGCAGGCTGGTCTTGCTGGCGCCGCCGGCCGCCGCCTCCAGCACCGACCAGCCGGATTTGGCGTCGCCGGCGTTCCAGTCGCCGGTCTGCGCCACCTTCTGCCGGACCCCGCCGATGAAGAGGTCCAGCCCCGTCGTGGACGTCGGCGCGGCATAGAGCCCGCCGCCGATGGCGGTGAAGCCGCCGACCCGCTCGCCGCCGCTGAAGACCGGCGTCTCGCCCGGATAGGCCATGATGCGCACGCCGTTGTCGGCCCCGGTCAGCGTGACCGTGCGCGCCATGGCATAGGTGCCGCCGCGCACATAGGTGTCGCGGATGCCGGTCGCCCGCATCGCGCTCTGCGCGCGTTCCAGCGTGGCGAAGGGACCATCGGTGCCGTCGGCATTGGGTGCCGCCAAACGCCCCGACCAGGAATCATTGCCGTTGGTCGCGACGAAGAAAGCCTGCTGCGTGTCTGTCATTGCCGGATTGCCTTGCCGATACCGGGCAATCACACGGCAGGAATACTTAATAAAGAGGTAGTTTCATCCTTTCGGATGTATACTTTCGTGACGCGCGTCCGTGTTCATTTCGTGACAAATGCCAAGGCCGTGGCAGTTGTCACTTGCCCAATCCCCCGCGTTGTCTTGGATACCCTCCGCTCAACCCGATCAGCGCAGTTCGACCCGCCGTTCCTCCCGGAACACCGTCTCGTCGCCATGGCGCAGCGTCACCGTCACCCGGTAGGGGCCGGGGGGCCAGGAACCGGGAACGGGCTTCTTCACCTCGGTGCCGAAGAACAGCACGGCCAGCGGACGCGGCACCGCGCCCTCGTTGCGGGACAGGCGGCGGCCGTCGGGGCCGGTCACCTCCAGCGTCACCCGGTCGCCCTTCCGCCCGCCCATCAGCTCCGCCCACACCCCCAGAGTCGGCGCGTCCGCCGGCAGGGGCTTGCCCCCATAGCCGCCGTCCCGCGCCACTTCCGCCTTCGGCGCCTCGGGCGCCAGCCCGGCGCCGAGCAGGGCGCTCGGCCGGTAGGCGAGTGTCCGGCGCGCCGCGTCGCTCCACAGCGTGCCGGACGGCATGGGCGCCTCGCTCGGATCGACGGCGCAGGACGGCGCCTCGCCGGTTCCCGCCTCCTTGCCGGTATAGGGGTCGAGGGTATGGCCATCGTGGCGGATGCCGAAATCGACATGGGGGAATTCGGTGTTGCCGGACAGCCCGACCTCGGCCAGCGGCGTGCCCGCCTCCACCCGGTCGCCCGGCCTGACCGCGATGCTGCCGCGTTTCAGGTGGCTGTACTGGGTTTCCCAGCCATTGCCGTGATCGACCACCACCGCGTTGCCGGCATCGTAACCGGCCGGCGCGCCGCCGTTCTGCCGGATGCTGACATCCTCCATGCCGTCGCGCACGCGGGCGACCGTGCCGGGTGCTGCGGCCACCACCGCCACCCCGCGCCGCATCGCCTCCAGGTCGGTCAGCCGAAAATCGGTCCCGCCATGCCCGTCATAGGTCAGCCGCCCGCAGGCGAAGTCCTGCATCCCCGGCCCCGGATCGGCATCGACATAGTTCTGGACGAAGCAGTCCGCCCCGATCCGGCAGCGCACCGGCAACTCCAGCACCGGCGCCCCGCGGGGAGGGGCGGCGGGAGATTGGGCGGCTCCGGCGGACGGCAGGAACACCAGGGCGGCGAACCCCCAGCGATAATGGACCGGCACCCTCATCCAAACCCCACGCACAGCACTGCTCCGTCTTGCCCGACCGTCCCTCTACAGGTGGGGCGCCAAGCGGAGGGGGCCAGCCCCACCTCATTCCACATGCCCCACTTATGCGACGGCGCATAAGTGGGGAGAGTCAGACCTCGCCGGCCTCCTGGCCCGGCCGCAGGAATTCAGCTCTTGCCCGCTCCACCTCGCCATGCATCGCACAGCCTTCGACGTGATCGTTGATCAGCCCCATCGCCTGCATGAAGGAATAGACCGTCGTCGGGCCGACGAAGGACCAGCCACGCTTTTTCAGATCCTTCGACATGGCGATTGACGCCCGGGAGGTGGAGGCGGTCTGCGGCGGCGCACATTCATCAGGCGACGGCTCGAAACGCCAGACATAGGCCGCCAGCGATCCTTCCCGCTCCACAAGTTCCCGCGCGCGCCGGGCGTTGTTGACGACCGCCTCGATCTTGCCGCGGTGACGGACGATGCCGTCGTTCGTCATCAGACGTTCGACGTCGGCCTGGGTGAAGGCGGCGACCCGCTCGAAATCGAACCCTTCGAACGCGGCGCGGAAATTCTCCCGCTTGGCAAGGATGGTGCGCCAACTCAAGCCCGACTGAAAGCCTTCCAGGCACAGCTTCTCGAACAGGCGGCGGTCATCGCCGACCGGAAACCCCCATTCCGAATCGTGATAGGCGAAGAATTCGGGCGCCGCCGCACACCAGCGGCAACGCGGTCTTCCATCCGGCCCGGGGATCGTCGCGCTCATCGCTCACCCCTGCAGGAACGCCAGACGGTCGTCGACACGGCCCGGCGTGATTTCGAGGATGTCGGCGTCGACGATCTTCTCCGCTACGAAGGGGTCCTCCCGCAGACGCGCGTCCAGATCGTCGCGCGAGATGTTGTGCGCGAGAACGGCGCCACCGGCACCGCCGGGAAGGCTGCCGGTCAGCAGGAAGACGCCGTCCCCGAACCCGCGCCGGATCCAGGCGTTGTGCCCGTCCATATGTCTGGCGGCCTCCGCCTTGTTCGCGGAAAATCTGAGCGTGACGATGAACATGCGGAGCGACTCCTTCGGAAACGAGGTCAGGGTTGGGGGGAGGAAAGGCGGTGTGCGCCGGGACGCTGCGCCTCCAGCCAGGCGCCCATGTCCTCGACCTCGCGCTGGATGAAGGCTTCGTCGTGGAAGGCCGTGGCGAGGGTGGCAACGCCCTGGCTTCGCATCAGAACATGCATGGCGAGCGCATCGGCATCGGCCTCATGTCCAAGCGCAGCGAACTGGCGGGCCAGCCACTCCCGGAACAGGGTGAAGAGCTTGGCCGCATCCTCTTTAGCGACGTGATCGAGCTTGGCGAGTTCGTTGCAGAGCGTGCCGACCGGGCAGCCGTAGAGCATGATCTTCGCCCGGTTCATGACGAGAATATCGATGAAGCTGCGGATGCGTTCCGCCGGGTCGCAGGTCCCGGTCTCCCAGGCTTCCAGCATCCTGCCGGTATTGGCGAGACGCAGGGCGATCACCGCATCCAGAATCTCGTCCTTCGTCTTGAAGTGATAATAGAAATTGCCGCGGGAGAGCCGCACGGCCGCAGCGATGTCGGCGAATGACGTGGCTTCGAATCCCTGCTCATAGAAGAGCCGGTCGGCAGCCTCCACGATCTGCTGGCGTGTGCTTGCTGCGCCCATCGTCTTCTCCCAATGCCTGTGTTCCCCTGCCCCACCGTTTCAAGCCGAAAGGCGGACATGAAGGCGGTGCCAATCCCTAGGTCAATTGACCTAATAACTTCTAGGACAATCGTCCGACAAAGTCAATCAGGCTCAAATCCGCCCCGTCCTTATCATCCGAAGGCCACACCGCCAGCCGCCATACTCCGCCCCGCATCTTATTATCGACGGCAGCAGGACGGGGACCGACAGCATGGCGAACAGCACCTATACCGGCAGGGGCGAGACGGTCGTCGTCATCGACAGCGGCTGGTCGCCGACCTGGGAGACCGCGTCGCACGTGGTCTATCAGCACGACTACGCCGACAACGACGCCGACGCGCGCAACCCCAACGCCGACACCCACGGCGCCCTGGTGACCTCCACCATCCTGTCGCAGGCGCCGGACCTCGGCATCATCGCGCTGAAGGTGATGCCGGACAGCACCACCACCGCGTCGGGGTCGGCGATCGAGCAGGCGCTGCAATGGGTCGTGGCCCATGCGTCGGACTACAACATCGTCGGCGTCAACCTGTCGCTGGCCGGCGGCTCCGCCACGTCGGAGATCACGACCATCCTGTCGGACGAGCTGGCCGGCCTCGCCGCCAAGCGGGTGCTGGTGTCGGCCGCCGCCGGCAATGCCGGGCAGAACGGGACAGCGACCGACGTGTCCTATTTCGCCGCCGACCACAACACCATCTGCGTCAGCGCGTCGGGCGGCGACGGCACCATGCCGGGCTGGGCCCAGCGCAATCCGGGCATCACCGACCTCTGCGCCGACGGCACCGACATCCGGCTGACCGATCTGGCCGGGCGGACGCTGATGGGCAACGGCTCCTCCTTCGCCGCGCCGGCGGTGACCGCCGCCGTGGCGCTCGCCCAGCAGGAGGCGGTCGCGCTGCGCGGCAGCGCCCTGACCCAGGACGAGTTCCTGTCGCTGGCCCACCAGACCGGGACGCCGATCGCCGGCACCGGCTACACCGACCTGAACACCCAGGCGCTGCTGACGAAGATCGGCCAGCTCTACGGCACGACGGCTCCCGGAACCGGCGCCCCCGCCACCACCAGCGCCGCCATCCTGGTCAACGCCAAGGGCACGGCGGCGGCCGGGGTGAATGCCCATTTCACCCTGCTGGTCGACGGTCATGCGGTCGGCGGCGCCACCGTCGGCACCGCGGCCAAGAACTACGCCTTCACCGCCACCGTGTCGGCGGACAGCGCCCACAAGGTGCAGGTCCAGTACGACAATGACGGCTTCGCCGGCGGCCAGGACCGCAACCTGTTGGTCAACAGCGTCAGCGTCAACGGCCACAGCTATGCCGCCACCGACGCCGCGGTGACGTACGACAAGGGCGCTCTCGACGGGCGCGACGTGGTCAAGGGCCAGAGCGGCATGTGGTGGAGCGGCACGCTGGTGGTCGCCGCCGACAAGAGCCTGTTCGGTGCGCACCCCACGGCCCAGGCGCAGGTGGCCGAGCTTCAGGCAAGCGACCTGCTGGGCCACGCGGTGTCGGCCAACGCGGCGTCGCACGGGACGGCCGAGGTCACGACGGCCTGGATGCCGGAAACCCTGCCGGCGTTCGAGGACGCCGCCCACGGCCTGCACGCCTGGTACGACGCGCATGATCTGGCGCACGGAGTGGCGGCGTAACCCAGAGATCCCCTCTCCCCCCCGGGGAGAGGGTTAGGGTGGGGGGGTCGCGCGGCGAGGATGTTCAAGAGTCGCGCACTCTCCGCTCCCTACGGAATCCACCCCATGCATCCCCCTCACCCCGACCCTCTCCCCGGGGGGGAGAGGGGGGATCCCCGGGAGAGGGGGAGATTACCGCTCGTGCATCGCTTCCTGGGCGCTGCGCGAGAGGGGGGAGAGCAGATAGTCGGCGATGCGGCGGCGACCGGTCCTGATCTCGGCACTGACCGTCATGCCCGGCTGCAGCCGCGTCTGCTTGCCGTCGACATCCAACGTGTCGCGGTCCAGCGCGATGCGGGCGGCATAGACCGATCCCGCCTCCGGCGCCTTCCCCGCCCCCTTGTCCGTCCCCTTGTCGGCCTGCTGCTGCTGTTGCACGGCGTCGCCGGACAGCGAGGCGACGCGGCCGGGGATCAGGCCGTATTTGGTGAAGGAGAAGGCCTCCACCTTCACCTCCGCCACCTGTCCGGTCTGGACGAAGCCGATGTCCTTGTTGGGGATGAAGGCCTCGACCTCCAGATGGCTGTCCTCCGGCACGATGACCATCAGCGGCTGGGCGGTGGTCACCACGCCGCCCACCGTGTGCACGGCCAGCTGCTGGACATAGCCGTCCACCGGCGCGGTCAGCCGCAACAGATCGACCTGCTGCTCCGCCTTGGCCAGCTCCTGCCCCAGAGAGGCGGCCTTGCGCTCGGCCTCGGCGAGGTTGGTGTAGAGCTGGCGGCGGAACTCCGCCTCGGTCTGGCGGCGCTGCTCGGCGGTGGCGGCGATGGAGGCGTCGGCCTCCGTCAGCTTGATCTTCTGGACCAGAAGCTCCTGCTCCTGCCCGACCAGATCCTGCTGGAGCTGCAGATACTGGAAGCGGGACGAGGTGCCGCGCTTCGACAGGTCGAACAGCGCCTCCGCCCGTTCGCGGATCAGCGGCAGGGTGGCGTTCAGCTTGGCGATGGTCTGCACCACGGTGGCGCGGTCGGCCTCGCGCCGGGCCTGTTCGCGGTCGAGCGCGGCCAGCTTGGCGCGCTGCTCGGCGATCTGACTGGCGAGAAGCTGGCTCTGCATCCGCGCCAGATCGGGCGACAGGCCGGCCGGGGCGGCGAATGTGGCGTCGGGCTTGCCGTTCACCACCTCCAGCGCCGCCCGCAGCCGTGCCGCCTCGGCCTGCGCGGCCGACAGGTCGGAGCGGATGCGGTCGCGGTCGGCGGCGGCCTCGGTCGGGTCCAGCTCGATCAGGGTCTGGCCGGCCTTGACCAGCTGGCCGTCCTCCACCTCGATGGCGCGGACGACGCCGGTCTGCATCGGCTGGATGGTCTTGGTCCGGCCGCTCGGCACCACCCGGCCCTGCGCCACCGCCACCACGTCGACATGGCCGAACCATGCCCAGGCGCAGGCCGCGGTGAAGGCCAGCATGATGACCCCGGTGAAGATGCGCGCGGTGGGGGAGGGCGGCCGTTCCAGGATCTCCAGCGCGTCGGGCAGGAAGTCCATCTCGTCGCGGCGGCGCTTCTGGGGCCGGCCCTGGAGTTTGGTCGGTGGGCGCGGGCCGCCGGGCGTGCCGGGCGCGTTGGCCGGCGGTTTGACACCCGGAGTGGAGGCGGCGGGGACGGGCGTGTGATCGGCGGGGGTGGCCTTCACCGCGGCGGTCGTCTTGCTCATGGCGTTCATCCCTCTCAGCCCGCGGCCCGCTGTTCGATCAGCCCGTCCGTCGGCGGCGGGTTCCCGCCCGGCAACTGCCCCATCTGCCCGCGGAACAGCGTCGCATAGCGACCGCCACGGCGCAGAAGCTCGTCGGGCGCGCCGTCCTCGACGATGCGGCCGCGCTCCACCGTGACGATGCGGTCGGCGATGGCGACGGTGGACAGGCGGTGGGCGATGATCAGCACGGTGCGGCCGGCGCAGATGCGGCGCATGTTGGCCTGGATGATCCGCTCCGATTCATGGTCGAGCGCGCTGGTCGCCTCGTCGAAGATCAGGATGCGCGGGTTGGTGACCAGCGCGCGGGCGATGGCGATGCGCTGCCGCTGCCCGCCCGACAGGCTGGCGCCGCGCTCGCCCACCACGGTGTCGTAGCCGTCGGGCAGCTCGACGACGAAGTCGTGGGCGCCGGCCAGCTTCGCCGCGGCGACGACGCGTGCCATGTCCATGGTCGGGTCGGTCAGCGCGATGTTCTCGCGGATGGATCCCGAGAACAGGACGTTGTCCTGCAGCACCACGCCGATCTGCCGGCGCAGCCACACCGCGTCGGCGGTGGAGAGATCGGTGCCGTCGACCATCACCCGCCCGCGCTCCGGCACATGGAAGCGCTGGAGCAGCTTGGCCAGCGTGCTCTTGCCCGAGCCCGACGTGCCGACGATGCCGACCACCTGTCCCGCCGGGACATGCAGCGACACGTCGCTCAGCGTCTCCGGCCCGTCATGGCGGTAGCGGAAGGTGACGTGGTCGAAGGTCAGGTCACCCCTGATCGCCGGCATGGCGGCGCGGCCGGGGCTCTGCAGCGGTTCGGGCGCGGTGTTCAGGATGTCGCCGATGCGGTGCATCGACAGCCGCACCTGCTGGAAATCCTGCCAGAGCTGGGCGATGCGCAGCACCGGCTGGACGACGCGGCCGGCGAACATGTTGAAGGCGACCAGCTCGCCCACCGTCAGGCTGCCCTCGATCACCAGCTTCGCCCCCAGCCACAGCACCAGCATGGTCGAGATCTTGGAGACGAACTGCACCGACTGGCTGGCGACGTTGTTCAGGTTGCCGGCGCGGAAGCCGGCGCGGACATAGCCGGACAGCTGGTCCTCCCAACGGCGCTGCATGCGCGGCTCGACCGCCATGGCCTTGACCGTCTCGATGCTCGACACCGTCTCGACCAGGAAGCTGTGGTTCTCGGCGCCGCGGGCGAATTTCTCGTCCAGCCGCCGGCGCAGGATCGGCGTCGCCAGCAGGCTGATGACGATGTAGACGGGGAAGGAGGCCGCGACGATCGCCGTCAGCATCGGGCTGTACAGCAGCATCACGCCCAGGAAGACGACGGTGAACAGCAGGTCCAGCACCAGCGTGATGGTGGAGCTGGTCATGAAGTTGCGGATCGTCTCCAGCTCGCGCACGCGGGCGACGCTGTCGCCGACCCGGCGCGCCGCGAAATAGCCCATGGGGAGCGACAGCAGCCGCTGGTACAGCTTGGCCCCCAGCTCCACGTCCAGCCGGTTGGCGGTGTGGGCGAAGGTGTAGGTCCGCAAGCCCCCCAGCACCGCCTCGAACAGGATGACCGCCAGCATGCCGGCCATCAGCACGTCCAGCGTGCCCAGGCTGCGGTGCACCACCACCTTGTCGACCACCACCTGGAAGAACAGCGGCGTCACCAGCGCGAACAGCTGGATGAAGAAGGAGGCGAGCAGAACCTCGCCCAGGATGCCGCGGTATTTCCAGGCGACCGCGCCGAACCAGCGGGCGTCGAAGCGCGGCTGCCCCATGCCCAGCGTGCCCTTGCGGCCGAGACAGATCAGCCGGCCGCTCCACAAGGGTTCGAAGCCCTCGCGGTCGAGGATGCGGGTCTGGTTGGTCGCCGCGTCATGCACCAGCACGCGGTCGTTGCCGGCCTTGGCCAGCACCAGAAAGCCGCCGTCGGGGCCGGGGACCAGCGCCGGCAGCGGCGTGCGCTCCAGCCGCTCCCACTTGGACTTCACCACGCGGGCCTTGGCGCCCAGCCGGTGGGCCTGGCGGACCAGCCCGGTCAGGTCGGGGGATTCGCCGCCGCAGGCATGGCGCACGCCGTCGTAATCGGCCGGGATGCCCAGCATGCGCAGCGCCGACACCAGCCCGGCGATGCCGGGATCGAGACGGGGCCCTGGATTGGAGCCGGGGTTGGAGCCGGGATTGGGGCCGGTTTGGGCGCCAGGGGGAGGAGGGGAGGAGGCGTCCCGCGCCGGATCGGCCGGCGATCCGTCTCGCATCTGTTCCATGAAGGCTTCCCGGTTCCGAAACTCTAAGGGGTGGCGCCGAACGGCTGCGGCCAACCGAAGGTGAGCATCGCGTGCCTGCGCGGCCACCCGAACGATGGGGTACCCCGCATCGTTGGTGTTCAAACGGGGTTGGCCGAACGGCTTGGCGCGCTTTCTCTCCAACCGCTTTTCCTGGACCCGGCGAGGTGCTTGGGAGTAGGCATGCAGCACAGCCGGACTGCCGAAACCGGTGCCGTTTCCCCCTTCGCCGGACACGACCCGCCTTGTCGCCGATCCCCCAGCTCCTGCGCCTTCTGCTCCTGCTGCTGACGCCCCTGTGGCTGTCGCTGGCGGTGGAGGGGCTGGGGCTGCAGGGATCGATGCCGTCGCTGCTGTCCAACTGGCGCCGTTCCGCCGAAGTCGACACCACCCTGGCGCCGCCGAAGGGCTGGCGGGAGCGGGCCTATCTGGCCGCCAACCCCGACGTCGCCGCCGCCGTCCGCAACGGACAACTCTCCAGCGGCTATGCCCACTATGTCCGGCAGGGCCGCGCCGAGGGCCGCCGCGGCGGCTTCGCGGAACAGGTCGGGGAAACGGCCAAGCCGACTCCCGCGCAACCCGCCCCCGAAAAACCGTCACAAGCCCAACCGGCTCAAGTCCAGCCTGTCGAGCCCCAGCCGGCGGCACAGCCAGCCGCAACCTCCATTCCGGCCCCCCCGATCCCGGCCCCCCCGATCCCGACGGCAAAGCCCGAGCCGCAGGACGACGCCCCCGCCCTGCGGACGGAGCCGGCGGTGGAGATCCTGCGTCCCGGCGTCAAGCCGGCCCCCGACGCGCCCACGCGCGCATCCGGAATCCAGACCGTGGCGAGCACGGCGACGCCACGCCATGTGGAGCGTATCCGCACCGCCAACGGCGGCGACGGGCTGCGCGTCGTGCTCGACCTCGACCAGGACCCGCGCTTCGAGACGCCGGTGCGCCGCTCCGACGGCCGGCTGGAGGTGATGCTTCCCGGCACGCTGTGGCAGGCCGCCCCGTCCGGACGCCTGCCGGCGACGACGCTCGCCTACCGGGCGGAGCGGAGCGGCACCGGTACCCGCCTGCTGTTCAGCGACGAGGATGGCGACGCCAAGGGGGATGCCGTCCGGCTGCTCGCCGTCTCCACCCTGGCCCCCGACAAGGACCGCGGCCACCGGCTGCTGATCGACGTGGCGCTGCCTTCCATGGCGAAGGCCGAGCGCAAGGGCCGCTGAGGAAAGGCCCACTGACGGCCTCCCGCCGCAGCGATTTCCCCGATTGTCTTCATGGTTGTCTCGGGCCCCCGGATCGGTTAGCTGTCTGAGCGTTGTCAGTCGCACTGGCCGTAAGCGTTCAACGTCAATCAACGCACTCAACGATCCTCGCGGTCGGAGTGCGTTCTGATGTTCGGACGCCTGTCGACCGCGGACCAGTGTGGAGCACACCCATGAGTCCCCAGCCGACACGCGATCCGGCGAGCGAGCAATCTCAGGGCCGCCTGTTCATCCTGGCCGCCATCCTTTTCGTCTCCTATCTCTGCGTCGCCATCTCCCTTCCCGTCACGCCGCTGTTCGTGGCCGGAACCCTGGGATTGGGCAATTTCTGGGCGGGGTTGGGCGTCGGCAGCGCCTTTCTCGCCACCATCCTCACCCGCAGCTTCGCCGGCAATTTCGTGGACGGCGGCGGGGCCAAGCCGGCGGTGGCGCGCGGACTGGCGCTCTACATCGCCGGCGGGCTGGTCTCGCTTGCCGCCGGGCTGCTGCCGCAGCTGCCCTGGGCGGCCTTCTGCGTCCTTGTTCTGGGGCGTCTGCTGATCGGGCTGGGCGAAAGCCTCGTCGGGGTCGGCGTGATCGCCTGGGGGATCGGCATCGTCGGCCCGCAGCGGTCGGGCAAGGTGCTGGCCCTGGTCGGCGCGGCGCTCTACGGCGCCTTCGCGGCGGGCGGTCCGCTGGGGCTTTTGCTGCTCGACGCCATCGGCTTCGCCGGCACCATGGCGGTCGGCGCCCTGCTGCCGGCGCTGGGGCTGCTGGCGATCCGCCCGATAACGGGGATCGCGGCGCATCCCGGCGCCAGGCGCCCGCCCTTCCGTGCCGTGCTCGGCCGGATCTGGCTGCACGGCACCGTCGTCAGCCTGCAGGGCATCGGCTTCGCCGCCATCGGCGCCTTCTTCTCGCTGCACTTCGTCCATGAATCCTGGCCCTTCGCCGGGCTTGGCCTGACCGCCTTCGGGGTCGGCTTCGTCCTGGTGCGCTTCGCCTTCGGCCATCTTCCCGACCGCATCGGCGGCTTGCCGGTGGCGATGGGATCGCTGGCGGTCGAGGCGGTCGGCCAGCTGCTGGTCTGGAGCGCCGGCGACCCCGCCCTGGCCCTGGCCGGCGCCTTCCTGACCGGGCTCGGCTGCTCCCTGGTCTTTCCCGCCATGGGCCGGGAGGTGGTGCATCTGGTGGAGCCGCATCTGCGGGCGACGGCGCTCGGCGCCTTCGCAGCCTTCCAGGATGTGGCTTATGGCCTGACCGGCCCGGTGGCCGGGCTGCTCGCCGACCGCGCCGGCTACGGCAGCGTCTTCCTGCTGGGCGGCACGGCCGCCGCAGCCGGCTTCCTGACCGCCCTGTCCATGCGCCGGCCCCGGATCGCGGCCGGAGACCGGCCGGTCCAATAAGGAAAGGGGCGGTCCCAAGGTCGCCCCTTTCCTCATCCTCAAGTCTAGATCTCAGGCCGGCAACTCCGTCCGCTGCCGGGTGGCCAGCCCGCCGTCGCCCGCCGCCAGCAGGCCGGAGGCCATGGCGGACGACGAAGAGTCTTGGAAGCCGCCGTCGATCCCCAGCGTCTCCGATCCGGTCATCCCGGCCGCCAGCATGGTGACGGCGATGGGCGTCATGGCGGCGAAGGCGGGCATCGCCACTGTTTCGGACGAGGTGCTGCGCTTGATGTAGGCCAGCTCGACCGCGGCGTCGCTGGTGCCGAACTCCGTGGCGATCTCCGGATGGCTCGCCAGATAGGCCGCCGGATCGAAGGCGGTCAGCGACCGGCCCTCGCTGTAGCCGAACTGGACATAGTGGATTTCGGCCGCCTGGACGTCGGGACCGAAGGCCTGGATCAGGTCCGGGTTGCTGGCGATGTAGCGCAGCGTGTCGAAGCCCTGGGCCGGGCGGCCTTCCGACCGGCCGAACTGGATGTAGTGGGTGGCCGCGGCGTCCGGGCTGAGGCCATAGGCGAGGGCGACGTCCCGGTTGGCGGCCAGATAGTTGTAGCCGTCGAAGGTGACGCTGCGCCCCTCGGCAGCGCCATGCTCGATGAAGTGGCGGGTGCCGGCGTTGGCGTCGGTGCCGAAGGCGGCGATCAGGTCCGGATAGGTGGCGATATAGGCCAGACCGTCGAAGTTGGGGTGCCGCCCCTCGCTGTAGCCGAACTGGATGTAATGCCGGGCCGCGGCGTCGGCGTCGGTGCCGAAGGCCGCGATCAGGTCGGGGTAGGAGGCGGTGTAGGCCAGCGGGTCGAAGGTGACCGTCCGCCCTTCCGCCTGTCCATATTGCTGGTAATGCTGGGTCGCGGCCTCGGTGTTGGTGCCGAAGGCGGCGATCAGGTCGGGATAGGAGGCGATGTAGGCGAGCGCGTTGAAGCCGCCCGACTGCCCGCCGGCGGCCGGCGTCGAGGCGGGATCGGCGGGCGGGAGGGGAGTCGGATCCGGGGTAGGGACTGGCGTCGGATCGGGGACGGGATCCGGGGTGGGGACCGGCGTCGGATCCGGAGTGGGATCCGGCTGCGTGACGGGCGGCGGAGGAGGGGGAGGGGGAGGGGGAGGCGAAACGGCGGCCTGAACGATGGTGACGCCGCCGTTGCCGGCCTGGAACTGGCTGGCCTCGAAGCTGCCGTTCAAGGTCACCGCCAGATCGCTGCCGACCCGCAGGGTGGTGGAGCCGGCGGTCGTCTCGACCTGCATGGCCGTCAGGTCGGCGCCCTCCATCACCAGCCGGTCGCCGATGCCGGCATCGGCGATGGTGACGGTCCCGGCGGTGCCGGCGGCAATGCGGATGATGTCGTCGCCGCCGTTGCCGGTGACGGTCGCCCCGGCCCCGACGGTCAGGTCGTCGGCCCCGGCGGTGCCGGTCAGGGCGACCCGGGCGAAGCCGGCGGCGCCGGACAGGTCCACGGAAGCGCCGGTCCCCGACGCCGTCACCGCAAGCGCGTTGCCGTTGCCGGTCAGCGCCAGCCCGGCCAGCTGCGAGGCGGCGAGCATCAGGGTGGTGCCGCTGCCGGTGAGCTGGATCGCCTCGATGCCCGACAACGCCGTCGCCGACAGGTCGGCGCTGCCGGCGATGCGCAACGTGTCGGACGCCGCGCCGCCGACGATGCTGTCGAAGCCGGCGGCCTGGGTGCCCGTCAGCGTGACGTCATGCCCCTTGCTGCCGGTCAGCTCCAGCCGCTCCACCCCGGTCAGCGTCATCCCCGTCAGGTCGATCGTGGGGGAGGCGACGTCGGTGTAGTATTCCAGATCGTAGCCGTTGTAGCTGGTCAGGTTGTCGGACCGGACCTCCAGCGTGTCGGTGCCGTCGCCGCCGTCGAAGCTGACGGTGCCGGCGTCATACTGGCTGACCACGATGTAGCGGTCGTTGCCGCCCTCGCCATAGAGGGTGTCGGCCTGGGTCTGGGCGTAGCTCCCGGAACTGACGATGCCGGCCAGGATGGTGTCGTCGCCGTCGCCGCCATGGATGGTGTCGCGTTCCCAGTCGCCCTTCATCAGGTCGTTGCCGGCATCGCCATAAAGCAGGTCGGCGCCGCCGCCGCCGGCCATCGTGTCGTTGCCGATGCCGCCGTGAAGCTCGTCATTGTCGGCGCGGCCGTACATCAGGTCGGTGCCGCCGCCGCCGAAGATGGTGTCGTTGCCGTCGCCGGCCTCCAGCGTGTCGTTGCCGGCCCCGCCATACTCGACGTCGTTGCCGCCATGGCCCCAGAACCACACCGCGCTGTCGCCGGCGGTCAGGCTGTCGGCATATTCGGAGCCGACCCAGCGCTGGATGTCGACGAAGCTGTCGCCGGCCGCCTCGCCGGTGTTGTTGGCGCCGTTGGTCAGGTCCAGGGTGATGCCGGTGGTGGCGTTCTCGTAGGTGACGATGGTGAAGCCGTTGCCGCCGACATAATGGTCGCCGCCCAGCCCGCCGTTCAGCGTGTCGCCGGCCGACTGGCCGCTGTTGCCGCCGCCGACCAGCGTGTCGTCGCCCGCCCCGCCGAGCAGGCTGTCGTTGCCGGTACCGCCGACGATGCTGTCGTTGCCGGCCCCGCCGTTGATGGTGTTGCCGCCATCGTCGCCGATCAGCGTGTCGTCGCCGTCGGTGGCCGTGCCGCTGTAGGCCAGACGGTGGACCCAGGCGCCGGTGTCGGAGACGGGCAGGGACGCGACGATCGGCCCGGTGGTCACGTCGAGGTCCCAGGAGGCGCCCAGCGACGGATGGCCGACCGGATGGCTGGCGGCGGCAACGCGCGCGCCGGTCGCCTGCGCGAGCGCTGCGGCGAAGCGGCCGCCGTCCGCACCGGTGTCGCAGGCATGGATCAGGATCTCGGTCCCCGGCGCCTGCGGCCAATCGCGCCCCTCTGCCTTGCGGCCGGACAGCGCCACGACATCCAGCCGGCCGGCACCCAGCCGGACCGCACCCGGTTCGCCATGGGCCAGCAGATGGATGGCCGCCGGCCGGTCGGCGAGGGCGTCACTCAGAGCGTTGGCCAGGGCCTCCCCGCCATCCTCGTCTGCCATCACCCGGATGATCCGGACGCCGGGCCGGCAACGGTCGAGCAGCAGGTCGAGATCGTCGAGGCTGGCGTCCGCAATCAGTACGTCGCGCAAGGATGGTCCTCCTTCATGGCCGCCGGCGGCAGCGGCAATATTCCCTCAGACCGAACGGCCTCCTCCCCCGAATGTGAGGAATGGACGCACATCAACAATTCGATAAGTCGGGGTATTGCCGGCAAGAACGGGTGACCACCTGCAGGAAATCGCAAGAAGGAGAGTGCGATTTCAGACGGTGACTTCAGCAGATCTCCGCGCTCCACCGTATTTGACCAAAATTGCCGCTTTGCGGGAAAAATCCTTTTGCACACACGAAAAAGCGGTAGATCCGAGCCGGGCCGCGGCAAGACTCCAAGGTCAGAAACCAACATTTTAGATCATGATTTCATGACACCAAATCGACACATAAGGGCGCTTATGGAAAAACGGCCAAGCTCCGGCTCCGGCCGCTCACTCCCCGGCGGGGTTCACCACCGCCTGCCCGCGGGAGATGTCGGCGACCAGCCGGATGAACGCGTCGGCCCGGTCGCGGGGAAGCGTGACATGAAGCTGGACCCCGTCGGGGGTGAAGCCCGTCGTCTCCACCCGCGTGCCGGGAAAGCCGCCAAGCGCCGAGCGGATGCGCGCCTCGTCGGCGAAGGCGCAGGCGACCGACAGGGTGGCGTAATCGACGATGGGCTCGCGCTCCGCCGCCTTCAGGCAGCTGGCCGCCGTGCCGCCATAGGCGCGCACCAGCCCGCCCGCCCCCAGCAGGATGCCGCCGAACCAGCGGCTGACCACCACCGCCACCCGGTCCAGCTCCTGCCCCTCGATGGCCTGCAGGATCGGCCGCCCGGCCGTCCCGCCCGGTTCGCCGTCGTCGCTGAAGCGATAGACGTCGCCGACCCGCAAGGCCCAGCAATTGTGGCCGGCGTCGGGCATGCTGCACTCGGCGATGAAGCGGCGCGCCTCCTCCTCGCTGTCGGCCGGGGCGGCCTGGGCCAGGAAGCGGCTCTTCTTGATCTCCTGCTCGAACCGTTCGGTCCTGACGAGGGTGAACATCTCCCGCCTACAGCACGAAGTCGAAGGCGGAGAAGCTGTAGTTGGCGATGTTGACCTGGACGCGGAAATCGGCCGTGCGATCGCCGTTCACGTCGCCCTCGATCAGCGTCACCGCGCCGGAGGCCTGATAGCGCAGCTGGCCGGCCGCACTGAAGCCGGCGGTGCCGATGAAGGTGAAGGCGTCATTGTCGGTGGTGCCGGTGATGGCGTCGATCTCCGACAGGTCGATGCGGTCGCCCTCGGCGCCGACGGTGGCATAGCTCGCCAGCCCCTTCAGCGCCTCCGCCGCCACGACGGCGCCGTTGAAGTTGAGGATGACGTCGGGGGCGGCCAGGGTGGATTCGGTCAGGTTGCGGATGGAGAAGACGTCCGCCCCGGCGCCGCCGTCCATCAGGTCGGCGCCATAGCCGCCGATCAGCGTGTCGCTGCCGTTGCCGCCCAGCAGAACGTCCTCGTAGGTGGTCGTCGTGTCGGCGGCGTTGACGGAGATCTCGTGGTTGCGGTCGGAATAGACGTCGCCGAACATCACGTCGTCGCCGTTGCCGCCGCGCAGCACGTCGCTGCCCAGCCCGCCATAGAGCGTGTCGTTGCCGCCGCCGCCGTCCAGCCAGTCGTTGCCGGCCCCGGCGTCGAGCCAGTCGTTGCCTTCCTCGCCCAGCAGGGTGTCGTTGCCGACGACGTCGATGAGGTCGCCGCGCATCAGGTCGTCGCCCGCCCCGCCGAACATCAGGTCGTTGCCCGCCCCGCCCTCCAGCTGGTCGGCGCCGTCGCCGCCCAGCAGGACGTCGTTGCCGGCATTGCCGAACAGCGTGTCGTTGCCGGTCAGCCCGGCGATGGTGTCGTTGCCGCCGCCGCCGCCGATGGCGTCGCCCATGATCCCGCCGACCAGATAATCGTTGCCGGTGGAGGCCGAGGACGAGACGGTCAGCCCGGTCAGCGAGGGCTGGGAGAAGCTGAGCAGCGACCCCACCGGATAGACCCCGTCGGTTGCCTGCAGCAGCTCGATGCCGGTCAGCGTGTCGGTGCCGTCGGGCCCGCTGACCAGCAGGTTGCCGTTGCTGTCGATGGACAGCGAATAGGAGGCGAGCGCGCCGGTCAGTACGAAGGTATCGATGCCGCCCAGCCCGTCCACCGCGTCGGTGATCGGGTTGCCCAGCGCATCATAGGCGGCGCTGCCGCTCAGCGTGTCGTTGCCGGTCGTGCCGGTCACCGGCACCGGTGCGCCCAATGGCCCCCCCAATGGCGCCTCCTGCCTGGACAGCAGGTCCGCCGCCCAGGCGGGAGCCGCCGCCCCGGACAGGCGGGGCGTCGCCCGCAGCGGCCGGCCCTCGTTCCGCCCGAAGACCAGGTAATGGAGTTCGGCCGCCGTGGTGTCGCCGCCGGTCGCCGCCGCCACATCGGCGTTGGCCGCCAGATAGGCCGCCGCATCGAAGGTGACGCCGCGCCCCTCGCTCCGCCCGAAGCTCAGGTAATGGAGGGTCGCGGCCCGGCTGTCGGTGCCGAAGGCGGCGATCAGGTCGGGATAGGAGGCGAGGTAGCCCAGCGCGTCGAAGCCGGTCGTCCGCCCTTCGCGGGCGCCATAGACCAGATAATGCTGCCGGGCGGCCTCGGCATCGACGCCGACCGCCGCCAGCACGTCCGGGTTGACGGCCAGATAGCTCAGCCCGTCGAAACCGCCGAGGCTGCGTCCCTCGTTCCGGCCGTTCCAGGCGTAATGGGCCGCCGCCGCGATGGTGTTGTCGCCGAAGGCGACGGCAAGGTCGCGGTTGGCCGCGAGGTAGCTGCGCGCGTCGAAGGCGAAGGCAGACGGAGCGGCGGTGCGGCCGTCGATGGTCAGCAGCTCGACATCGGTCAGGGTATCGATGCTGCGGCTCGACACCACGGCATAGCGCCGGCCGCTGCCGTCGAGCGCCACCACCACCGGCGTCTCCGCCCGGTAGCTGCCGCCCTGCAGGGCATAGCGGCGCGGATCCGCGGTGTAGATGGCGCGGTCGGTGCCGCCGCCGCCGTCGAAGCTGCGCCCGCCGGGGACGCCCAGATAGACGCTGTCGTTGCCGTCCGCCCCGACGAAGCCGTCGATCTGCTGGAAGGTCCGGGCGCCGAGCCGGTCGAGCGTCCCGCCGGTCAGCGGAACATTCAGCCCCTCGATCCGGTAGCGCAGGTTGCCGGCCGCATCGCGGTCGGTCAGGCCGGTGAAGCGGACGCTCGCCGCCGCCCCGCTGCCGGCGGCGGCATAGTCGAGCGTGACGGCATGCGCCCGCCCGGCGACGGTGCGGGTGACGGTCTGGCTGCCGGTCCCGGCGGCGATGGAAGCGGCATCCGGCAGGGTGGTGAAGGCGTCGGCGACGAACCCGTTCGCCAGCCGGGACTCGTCCATATCGAGGGCAAAGCCCTGCCCCGCCACCAGCCGCGCCATGCACGCCCCCTAGCCGTCCCCCCTGGCGCCGCGAGGCGGCGCCGCCCGGCCGATCAGGCCGGATGAACCAGGTCAGATGACCTGGAGATAGGCCGGGTCGAGCGCGCCGTGGCGGAACGGGATCCAGTCCTTGTGGTCGGCGCGGTACTGCAGGCCGTAGGGGTTCTTGAAGAAGATCTTCTGCAGCGGCTGGCCGCCTTCGGCGCGGGTGCGCTCCAGGTCGATCAGCGGCGAGGAGGCGAACACCTTCTCCCACAGCTCGGTGTTGTCCACCTCGCGGCCGGCGTTCTTCACATAGTCGCGCGCGGTGTCGCTGAGCTGCCAAGCCTCTTCGACCATCGCGTAATAGTCCACAGTACCCTCGGCCATGGCCTTCGAACTCCAACCAGCGTTGCACAGAGTTTCCGCTCACATAGCGCATTTCCGGCGGCAAAGGAACCACCTGCGCGCCGCAGCGGTCGAGTGCGGCCGGTCCCCGCCGGCCACACCCTTGAGATGATGTTACGGACGGTCCGTCGCCGCTCCGTCGATGGCCCGCCCGTTCATTATGGCTGTGGGCATGGGCGCGGGCAGCGCGGCGGCCGGCCGCGTCTTGCGTAGCGGGGCGGCCAGCTTCTCCCACGACCGGGTGCGCAGCAGCCGGCCGGCCACCCCCAGCCCGACCGCCAGCAGCCCGGTCAGGCTGATCGCCGCCCCCACCGGCCCGCCGACCAGCAGCCCGGCCAGCCCGGCCGCACCGGCCAGCAGCGCGCGCAGGCCGATGGTCAGCGCCACCGCCCCCGTCCCCGGCGCCAGCCGCGGCAGCAGAACCAGCAGAAGCCCGCAATCGACCGCGGTGCGCAGGCTCCAGGCCACGGCGGCGCCGGTCGCGCCATAGCGCTCGGCCAGCAGCCACAGCACGCCCAGATAGACCGGCAGTTCGGCCATCTGCAGCCTTGCGGTCACGTCGACCCGCCCGACGCTCTGGATCAGGGTGTTGGGCACATAGGCGGTGGCGTTGAAGAAGACGCCCAGCATCAGGATCGACAGCACCGACGCGCTGTTGGCGGCGAAGGCCGGACCCAGCCACAGTTCCAGCGCCGTCTCGCCGCCGACGATGGTGGCGGCCTGCATGACCAGGAACACCGCCAGCGTCAGATGGCCGCCGGCGTCCAGGATGCGGCCCAGCGCCGGCGGATCCCGCCGGAACAGGCTGGAGGCCAGCGGGAACAGCGCCAGCGACAGCGCGCCGGGGATCACCATCAGCCGCGACAGCAGCTCGAACGGGGTGGTGTAGAAGGCGACCATCGCCGCCGGAACGAGGCTGAGCAGGATGAAGCGGTCGGCATAGAGCATCGCCGGGCCGACCAGATTGTTCAGCATCATCCAGGCGCTCATGGTGAACAGCCCGCGCAGGGACGGGCGGCCCCAGCGGCCGGGGCGCAGCAGGTCCGGCACTTGGCCCACCGCCAGGATGCCGTAGCCGACCAGCCCGACGAAGCGCCCCACCGCGATGGCGGCGATCACCGGCACCAGGCTCTGGCTGAAGGGCAGGACGCAGAGCGGGCTCAGGTAATTCAGCACCCCCACCGTCATCCGCACCAGGCTGATCGGGCGGAAGCGCTGGTGCGCCTCCAGCACGCCGCGCAGGCCGGCGGAGATCAGCGCGATCGGCACGATGGCCGCCGCCACCAGCAGGCTGAGCCGGATCTCGTCCGGCGAGGTGCCGGTCTCCAGCTGGAAGCGGTCGGCCAGCAGCCCGGCGCCCAGCGCCACCACCCCGCCGGTCAGCAGGCCGATGGCGCCCATCAGGGCGATGGCCGGCCCGGCGATGCCCGCAGTATTCGCAGAGCTGCTGGCGGCGCTCGCAGAGCCGTTGCCGTGCTCCGCCCCATGCCCGATCCGGTCGGCGACGACCTGGACCAGCGACCGTCCCAGCCCGAGGTCCAGCACGCCCAGATAGCCGAGCAGCGCCCAGATCAGGGTCAGCGCGCCGAAGCGCTCCATCCCGACGGCGGAGATGAGCCACGGAATCGACAGCAGGGCCGCCGCCATGGGCAGCCCCTCGCCGAGCAGATTCCAGAGCGTGTTGCGAAGCAAAATCGAAGGTCCGTACGCGAAACACTGTGGAGCGGCGTTCGGGATGACCCGACCCCGGCCATGCGGCTCTTCAGCCGTTGGACCTAGGCCTATGCCGTCCTGACGACGCCATTGTTATCCGTCCATCCTGTCCAAAACGCTAACGGAATCGCTTGGATGAAACGGTGTGGATCCTGAACGTCCCGACGGATGGCCGATAGGACACCCGTCAGGACAGAGCCCGCTCCAGCGCCGCGGCGACCCGGTCGACGTCGCCGTCGGCCATGGCCGGGAACAGCGGCAGCGACAGCGTGCGGTCATAATGGGCCATGGCGCCGGGCAGGACGGGGTCGCCGTAGCGGCGGCGCCAGTAGGGTTGGCGATGGACCGGGATATAGTGCACCTGGGTGCCGACGCCCAGGGCGCGCAGGGCCGCCATCACGGCGGACCGGGTCCGCCCCGCGGCATCGAAGTCGATGCGGGCGGCGCACAGGTGCCAGGCCGGCCGGCACCAGGGCACCTGGGCCGGCGGCCGCACCAGCGGGGCCAGCGGCGCCAGCCGCCCGGCATAGAGCGCCATCAGCCGCGCCCGCCGGTCGACGAAGCGGTCGAGCCGGCCGAGCTGGCTCAGCACCAGGGCCGCGTGGATGTCGGACAGGCGATGGTTGAAGCCGGGCTCCACCATCTCATAGTACCAGGGGTTGGCGTTCCCCTCCGCGTCGAGTGCTGCCTCGGGATCGGCGAAGCCTTCCCCAGCATGGGGCTCGCGCATCATGCCGTGGTTGCACAGGCGGCGGACCCGCGCCATCAGCGCCGGATCGCTGCCGGTGACCGCCCCGCCCTCCCCCGCCGCGATGGTCTTGACCGGGTGGAAGGAGAAGACGGTCAGCGACCCCGCCGCCACCTCCGGCCGGCCGGCGCCGACCGGCACCTCACGGCCGCCGGACAGATCAACCGTGCCGATGGCGTGGCAGGCGTCCTCGACCAGCGCCAGCCCTTCGGCCTGCGCGAGTGCCGCCAGTTCATCCATCGGGGCGGTCTGCCCGGCGTAATGGACGGGGGCAAGCGCGCGGACGCGCCAGCCGGCTTTGCGGGCGCGGGCGATGGCGGCCTCGGCTTCGGCCACCCCCATCAGGCCGCTGTCGGGCTCGACGTCGGCGAAGGCGACCTCTGCCCCGGCATGGCGGGCGGCCGAGGCGGTGGCGAGGAAGGTGTTGGACGGCACCACCACCGCGTCGCCCGGCCCGATGCCGAGCGCGGCATAGGCCAGCCGCAGCGCCGCGGTGCCGTTGGCGCAGGCCACCGCCTCGGCCGCCCCGACCCGCGCGGCCAACGCCCGCTCGAAGCCGGCGACCGCCGGCCCCTGGGTCAGCCAGTCGCCGCGCAGCACCGCCGCCACCGCGGCGATGTCCTCCTCCTCCACCGACTGGCGGCCATAGGGGAGGAAAGGCAACTCCGCCGGCAGGGGCTCCGTCATCAGGGCGCTTCCGCCAGCAGGCGGCGCAGCCGCTCGCCGTCCAGCCAGTCGTCGTTGCCGTCGCTGGCATAGCGGAAGCCGTCGGTCACCGGGCGGGCGTCCAGCCGCTCGTACGGCGCATGTTGCCAGAAGGTGAAGGCCGGCTCGATGACGTAGCGGTCTTCCAACTCGTAGGTCTGGCGGGAATCATCCTCGGTGATCATCACCTCGTGCAGCTTCTCGCCCGGCCGGATGCCGACGATCCGCTGCGGCAGATCCGGCGCCATGGCGCGGGCGAGGTCGGCGATGCGCATGCTCGGGATCTTCGGCACGAAGATCTCGCCGCCCTGCATCATGGCGAAGCAGGACAGCACGAAATCGACGCCATGCTGCAGGGTGATCCAGAAGCGGGTCATCCGCTCGTCGGTGACCGGCAGATGGTCGGCCCCCTCGGCGATCATCTTGCGGAACAGCGGGACGACGCTGCCGCGCGACCCCACCACGTTGCCGTAGCGCACCACCGCGAAGCGGGTGTCGAGCGCGCCCGACAGGTTGTTGGCGGCGATGAAGATCTTGTCCGACGCCAGCTTGCTGGCGCCATAGAGGTTGATCGGGTTGGCCGCCTTGTCGGTCGACAGCGCGACCACACGCCGCACCCCCGCCGACAGCGCTGCCCGCACCACATTCTCCGCCCCATAGACGTTGGTGTTGATGCACTCCATCGGGTTGTATTCGGCGGCCGGCACATGCTTCAGCGCCGCGGCATGGACGCAGAAATCGACGCCGCGCATCGCCAGCTTCAGCCGCTCGCAATCGCGCACGTCGCCGATGAAGTAACGCAGCGTCGGCGCCCACTCCGCCGGCATGTGCTGCTGCATCTCGTACTGCTTGAACTCGTCGCGGGAGAAGATGATGACCCGGCGCGGTTTGGCGTGGCGCATCACCGTCTCGACGAAGCGGCGCCCGAAGGAGCCGGTCCCCCCCGTCACCAGGACCGAGCGGCCGTCCAGCATGCGCAACCCCGCCTCCAGACCTCCGTCCGCCCCGTCCGGGGTCCATGCCTCGGGTCCGCTGGCCTTGCTGGAATGAGTCGTCACCGCCGGTTCCATCCGTTGAAGGTCCGCATCGCTCGAAACCGCCTGGAGGCCTCCCGCGCTCCGGATGGTCCGGGGCGGGCGCCAAGTCGGGATCGAAATGAACCCCGACCGTAGCCGGTGCTTTCTGACGATCGGGTTAATTCACTCCGTCCCCCGGCGCAAGGCCCCTGGCAGGCGGACAGGAGGGCAGCCTCCCCGCCTGCACGTCCTCCAGCAGGCGGATCTGCGCCGGCAGGCAGACGGTGGCGAGGTCGAAGCGCTCCACCGCCGTCATCCTTGCGGCGGCCGACAGGGCGGCGCGCAGATCCGGGTCGTCCAGCGCCGTCTCCACCCGGTCGGCGAGCGCCATGGGATCGAAGAAGCCGGTCAGCAGCCCGTTCACCCCGTCCTCGATCACCTCGGCGACCGGCGGCGTGTCGGACCCGACGATGACGGCGCCGCAGGCCATCGCCTCCAGCATCGACCAGGACAGGACGAAGGGGAAGGTCAGGTAGATGTGGGCGCGTGAGACGCGCAGGACCGACAGGTAGTCCTCATAGGGCAGCTTTCCCAGCACATGCAGCCGCGACGCTTCCGGCCTGGGAGTGCCGGCGGCGTCCAGCATCGTCTCCCGCCACATCGTCTCGCGCCAGGTGCCGCCCCCCTCCGGTGGCGCGCCGTAGCTGACCTCGTCGCCGCCCACCACCAGGATGTGCAGCTTCGGCCGGCGCCGCAGCAGCTCCGCCGCCGCCCGCATGAAGGTGGGAAAGCCGCGGTAGGGCTCCAGGTTGCGGGCGACATAGGTCACCACCTCGTCCTCGCGCGACAGGGTCCGGCCGTCGGGCAGGGTGACGGTGGCGGCCGGATCCGGCCGGCAGGCCGCGGTGTCGACCCCGTCATGGATCACCGAGATGCGCGGGCGGAAGACGTCGGGATGCTGGCGCCGCTGCCATTCGGTCGGGCTGACGCCCCAGTCCATCGCCTCCAGCCCGGCCAGCAGCGAGGCGTTCTTGGTGCGGATGCGGCAGCGCGTCTCCAGCGTCACCGGCCGTTCCGGGTCGAAGCCGACGTCCGACCCGTCGGCCCGATAGAAGAACTCGCAATAGAGCAGCAGGCGGGCGTCCGGGAACAGGTCCTTCAGGAACAGCGCCTCGCCCCAGCCGGGATGGGCGCAGATCACGTCGGGGGTGAAGCCCGCCTTCTGCAGGGCCAGCCCGGCCCGCACCGCGCCCTGCCCGTGCAGGACCTGCCCCTCGAACATGCGGATATAGGGGTGGGTGCCCTCCCCCGGCTCGCGCGTCGGCCGGTAGAGCGCCATCTGCACGCCCTTCGGCAGCTCGCGCCGGACCTTGCCGATGAAGGCGACCTGATGGGCCGGGTCGGCCGCGAAATGGCGGACGAGATGCTTGTACTGGCCAGGGGTGTTCTGGTGGACGAACAGGATCCGCATGGAAAAACAATGCCCGGAAGACGGAGAAGCGGGGCGACAGCCTGCAACCATCCGGCGGCGCTGTCGATGGGGAATGGGGTTTCCCGATCTGGCCGCAATCTGACTGCGATCGGATAGGAACGGCTTCTTCATGAAAAAGCGAATGGGAAAAGGCGGTACAGAAAAACCGCAGAAATGAAGGGTCGCTGAGATGCCGCGAAATCACCCCGGCCTGTACCCTCCTGCAACCTCCCGGCTGTGATCCAAACAACGACTACACGGATTTTCATTGCCATTGGGCATATTGCTTAAGTACAGGTTTCTATCATTGAATGCGTTGGGGGAGCATTGAAAATGGAATTTCTTCCGTTGAAACGCCTCAAGGCTGCCGTCGGCCTGGGGGGTGCGGTTGCCGCGGCGATGCTCGGCGGCAGCATGCCGGCGGGGGCGGCCGAGCTGTTCGGGCTGAGCGGCACGGTCACCGGCACCAACGGCGTCTCGCAGAGCGGCTCGGTGACGTTCAACGCCATCGAGGACATGGCCAACAAGCTCGACAATGCCGGGCTGCGCTCCGTGTTCAGCAACTACACCAGCGTGTCGGCCGCCAACGTGACGCTGAACGTCCGCGGCCTTCCGGCGACGGCGTCCTACGCGCTCAACTCCACCGCGCTGCGCTTCCAGGTGCCGTCGGCCGGCATCGACATCACCTTCCGGGGAGCCACCCGCGACCAGAGCCAGGACCAGCTGCTGGACTTCCTCAAGGGCAAGGGGTCCGGCATCCTGACCGAGATGCTGAAGTCGCTCGTCGCCAACTCGCCGGTCGATCCGGTGGCCGGCAACCCGGCCAGCCTTCAGAGCCGCATGAGCGAGCAGACCTTCGGCAACGCCACCGGCTTCGGCACTCTGGGCGATCCCACCGGGACGCCGGACGGCAAGGGCGGCTTCGTGGCCGTGCCCAACCTCGCCACCGTGGGCGGAGACGTCGGCGTCGCGCGGTCCGGCGGCTACACCAGCCAGATCGCCACGATCCCGATCAAGTACTCGTACTATTTCAGCGATCCGCGCTACGCCATCACCGTCGACCTGCCGATCACCTATGTCCGCACCGAAGGCGCCAATTCCGGTCAGGCCTCGCTCGGCCTCGGCTTCCGCTTCCCGGTTGCCGAGAACTGGTATCTGGTCCCCTCCGCCCGCGTCGGCGCGGCCGGTTCGCTGGACCTCGGCGCCGGGGCGCTTCTGTATTCGGGCGATCTGACCAGCGTCTACAACATCTACACCGGCGACCTGAAGGTCACGATCGGCAACGGCGTCGGCTATTACCGCTCGCAGAAGCTCCATATCGGCGACGTCAGCATCGACTACGACCTGCAGAACACCGCGCTGAAGAACGGCGTCAGCGTCGAAGGGCCGCTGGGCTTCACGATGTTCGACCGGCCGACCTCCTGGCAGGCTTACGTCACCGACACCCACATGTTCGGCGACAAGCTGTATGTGCAGCATTACGACGAAGTCGGCCTGCTGTTCGGCACCCGCCCGACCATGGACGGCCAGTCCTGGGACTCCTTCCGCCTCGGCGTCAGCTACACGCACGGCAACAACTACAACGCTCTGAAGGCCAATTTCGGCTACCGCTTCTGACGCGGAACCGGGTTTCCCGCGAGGCCGGCACGGTCCGGCCTCGCGGGGAAACCTCGACCTGGCCCCATCCGGAACGGCTTCAGGAGCACCGCCATGCCGCCTTTCACCCTCTTCGCCTCCAAGCACACCGGTCCCGCCGGGCGGGCGACGCCGCCTTTCCGCCGGCTCGCGCTGCTGGGTCCTCTGCTCGGCCTTCTGCTGGGGACGGCGCTGTCGGGCTGCGGCGGTGGCGTCATGGCGGTGAACTACATCGCCAGCCAGTCAGAGCTGAAGGCGTCCGCCAACCTGTCGGACACCGATCTGGCGGACCTGCGCGACGGCCGCCTGACGGCGCTGCGCGAGCGCTATGACCATGTGCCGGCCGACCGGCTCAGCGACGGACAGCTGTCGCTGCTTTGCGACGTGCGGCTGAAGCTGCAGGATTTCGGCAGGGCACAGCTCTGCAACGAGACTTTGGCCGTGCGCGCCGCACGGAACGGCGATGCCGCCCTGATCGGCAAGGTGCGCGGCAGGCGCGCCCTGTTCGCCCTGGCCCAGCAGCGCTATGGCGACGCCGTCGCCGAACTGGAGGGCAACCAGAGCGAGGGAGCCCGTTACGTGCGCGCGCTCGCCCAAGCCCGGCTCGGCAAGACCGCGGAGACCCGCGACGCCGCGGCGTTGCTGGGCAGGCAGTTCAAGCCCCGCCCCGTCTTCTACGCGGCCTCGCTCTACGCCGCGGCCGGCGACTGCGGGCAGTCCCTGCGGCTGCTGGAGGACCCGGAACGGCGGCTGCTCGCCGATTACGGTCTGACCGCCCTTTCCGCTGGCGCAAGCGCCAACCCATCTGGTGGCGCAAGCGCCAGCCCATCTGGTGGCGCAAGCGCCAACAAGGCCCCGTTCCGCCTCGATGTCTTCGACGATTTCAGCTATGGCTGGTTCGGCGACTTCTCCTTCGCGCCGGCCGCCAATGTCTATGTGGAGATGCTGGCGGCGCAATGCATGGCCGAAACCGGCCGGACCGCCATGGCGGTCGACCGGCTGAACCGGCTGCTGGCCTTCCCCGATCTGCCGGCCTACCGCGACGTCCACTGGGCGGCGATGTACCGGCTGGGCCGTCTGCGCCAGCAGGCCGGCGACCGGGACGGCGCCCTGTCGCTGTTCCGCTCCGCCGCCGAGGTGGTGGAACAGTCGCGCGCGACCATCCTCAGCGAAGACGGCCGCATCGCCTTCGCTCTCGACAAGCAGCAGCTCTATGGCGATCTGGTCGACGGGCTGCTCCGCCAGGGGCGGCAGGAACAGGCGCTGGAGGTGGTGGAGCGCGCCAAGAGCCGCGTCCTGGTCGACATGCTGTCCAGCCGGCGCGACTTCGCGCCGGACGACCTGCCGGTCGGGGAGGCGCGCCAGCTGCTCGCCCAACTCGACGAGGCGCAGGCCTCTTTCTCGACGATCGCCTTGCGTGGCGACGGCGGGGCTGCGGGCGGCGGTACGGATGCCGCCCTGTCAGCGATCCGCGCCGCCAACGGCCGCATCCGCAGCCGGTCGCCCAGCCTGGCCCCTCTGGTCAGCGCCGTTCCCTTCCGCTTCGCCGAGTTGACGGCGGTCCTCCAGCCGGGAGAGGCCGGCGTCGTCTATTACAATGTCGGAGAGCACTGGTACGCTTTCGTCCTGTCTTCCGGAACGGCGCGCACGGTCGATCTGGGGACGCCGCCGGTCCGTACGCTGGTGCTGCAATTCCTCAAGCAGCTGTCGGATCCGGCCAGCACCGGCTATTCCGCCGCCGCGCGCGCGCTCGGCGACGCGGTGCTGACGCCGGTGCTGGCCGGCGCGTCCGGACAGAAGCTGCTGATCGTCCCGCACGGTCCGCTCCATTACGTCCCGTTCGCCGCCATTGACGGCGCGGGCGGCCCGCTGGTCGCCCAACGCGCGATCCGGATGGCGCCCAGCCTCAGCGCGCTGGTCGCAACGCGGTCCCGGCCGGGCATGACGGCAGGCGCGGCCGACCGCCGCGGCGCGATCTTCGGCAACCCCGCCCGGCGCGAGGCCGGCCTCAACCTGCCGGGAGCCGAGGCCGAGGCGCAGGCGATCGCGCATATCTATCCCAAATCGGACCTGTTCCTGCGCGGTCAGGCCACGCTTGACCAGTTCCGCAGCGCGGCGCAGGGCAAGGCCTTCGTCCACATCGCCGCACACGGCCTGTTCCAGCCGGCCGATCCATTGGCGTCGCGCCTGCTGTTCAGCCCATCCGGCGACAACGCCGGCGATCTGACGGTCGGCGACCTCTACGGCATGCGGCTGGACTCGTCGCTGGCGGTGCTCAGCGCCTGCCAGACCGGTCTCAGCGACGTATCGCCGGGCGACGACCTGATCGGGCTGGTCCGCGGCTTCATGTTCTCCGGGGTGGGTGGGGTCGTCGCCACCTATTGGAACGTTGCCGACGAATCGACCGCGCTGCTGATGCAGACCTTCTACAGCCGCCTGAAATCCGGCGCCTCGGCGCAGGAGGCTTTGCAGGCCGGCCAGACGGCGGTCCGGCAGCGCTTCCCCCATCCCTTCTACTGGGCACCTTTCGCCCTGATGGGGGGCGATGCCCGCCTCTGACGGCCGGTGGCATGTCTCCGCAAAAAAGTTTAACAACCGGTCAGACCCACAACCGAACGGCCCGTCCGCCATGCAGCTCCTCCATCCCTGGCAGCAGGTCACCGTCGGCAGCGGCCTGATGCTGCATGCCCCCCTGACCGTCCGCGCCGATGCGGCAACGCTTCAGCGCGAGTTCGCGGCCCTCGACGCGGCGACGGGGGACGAGGGGCGCCAGTTCAGGGCCGGCGACGGCAGCTGGTCGTCGATCACCCTGATCGACGAGGGGCTCGGCTCCGACGGCATGCGCGCCATCGGCCGGCCGACCCCGGCACTCGACCTGATGCCGAGCGCCCGCGGCCTGCTGGAGGGGTTGGGCTGCCGCATCCTGTCCTGCTACGTCCACCGGCAGGAGCCGGGCGGCCTGCTCCGCTGGCATTACGACAATGCCGCCCTGCACTGGCCCGAAGCGCGGCTGATCGTTCCGGTCCTCGTCCCGTCCGCCGCGGTGACCTGGATCGGCGACAGCCCCGCCGCCTATCCGGCCGGCACGCCGTGGGCCGGCGACTTCACCTTTCCCCATCAGGTGGAGAATGCGCCGGAGGCGCAGCGCATCGTCCTGCTGGTGGACGTGGTCAGCGACGACCGCGCCCGGTCCCTCGCCCCGGCGGAGCTGTACGACCGGCCGGCGCTCCGCCACGCATTGAGGGAGCAGGCGGTGACCAGTCTCCTGGCGAACCGGGATCTGGGGCCTGTCTGACGCGGAACGCCCGACGGCGGCTCATCCCCCCTGCGAGCCGCGGCCTTCTCAAGTCCCACGAAGGATCCGTTCCGCCGCTGTCGCCTTGCGCCTATAAGGTTTCCGTCCGCCGGCGGTGCCCGGCCCATCGCGCGACGGAGCGCCGACGCCCCTTGCCTACCATCACCCCGTCTGCCCTCACCCCGTCTGCCCTGCCGTCCTCCCCCTGGCGCTTCCTGTGGATGTTCGTGCGCGACGGCTTCCTCGGCCGCGCCATCCTGCTGAACCTCGCCGCCGCCGGCGGGATCGGGCTGATGGGGATGGAGCCGGTGGCGATGCGCGGGCTGGTCGACGCGCTTGCCGGACTCTCGGGAAGCCAGCCCGCCGGCTCTCCCGGCTGGACGGCGGAGGTGATGCGCTGGTTCCTGCTGCTGGGCGGGCTGTGGATCGCGTCCGCCCTGTTCAACCGCCTGCGCGAGCTGGTGGACCTCCACACCTCGCCGGCGTTGCGCCATGCCATCCAGGTCCGGCTGTTCGACCACCTGATCGACCATTCGCCGCGCTACTTCCAGGACAATTTCGCCGGCAACCTGGGCCAGAAGGTCAAGCAGGCCGGGCAGAGCGCCATCCAGATCCTGGAAATCCTGACCAACGACATCATCCGCATCGTCGTCATCCTCGCCATCGGCCTGACCCTGCTGGCCTCGGCCCAGACCCTGTTCGCCGGGCTGCTGGTCGGCTGGACCGCCGCGCACCTGACCCTGTCGGCACTGCTGGCCCGGCGCTGCCTGCGGCTGTCGCACGCCTTCTCCGAAGAGGTGTCGTCGACCACCGGCCGCATGGTCGACGTCATCGCCAATGCCGAGCTGGTGCGCGCCTTCGCCCGCCGCCGCCAGGAGCTGGCCGGCCTGTCCGACGCGCTGACCGGCGAGATCGACCGCTCCAAGGAGCTGCGCTGGTTCCTGACCAGGATGTGGTTCTGGCTGTTCAACGCCCTGCTGGTCTTCCAGATCACCCTGATCGGCCTCGCCGTGTCGGAGGCGACGGCCGGCCGCATGAGCGTCGGCGACTTCGCCATGGTCTTCTCGCTGGCCAGCATCGTCGGCGCCAATGTCTGGGGCCTGTCGACGCGCATGCTGGGCTTCTTCGAACAGCTGGGCATCCTGTCCGGCGCCCTGGAGCTGATCGTCCGTCCGCACGAGATCCCGGATCCGCCCGGCCGCCCCGATCTGGCCGTCACCGCAGGCGCCATCCGCTTCGAGGATGTCCGCTTCGCCCATCCGGGAGGCGGGGCGGTGTTCGACGGCCTGTCGCTGACCATCCGGCCGGGGGAGCGGGTGGCGCTGGTCGGCCCGTCGGGGGCGGGCAAGAGCACGCTGGTCCGGCTGCTGCGCCGCCAGTTCCCCGTGCAGGGCGGCCGCATCCTGATCGACGGCCAGGACATCGCCGCGGTCAGCCTCGCCTCGCTCAACCGCGCGGTGGCCGAGGTGCCGCAGCTGCCCAGCCTGTTCCACCGCTCCATCTGCGACAACATCGCCTATGGCAGCGAGGGGGCGGACGGAAAGGGAGCCGGGGACGACGCCATCCGCGCGGCTGCGGCCCGCGCCCATTGCGACCGCTTCATCGAGGGCCGCGCCGGCGGCTACGACACCGTGGTGGGGGAGCGTGGCATCCAGCTGTCGGGCGGCGAGCGTCAGCGGGTCGCCATCGCCCGCGCCTTCCTGAAGGACGCGCCGATCCTGGTGCTGGACGAGGCGACCTCGTCGCTCGACTCCGAGACGGAGCATCTGATCCAGGACGCCCTGCTCGGCCTGTTCGAGGGCCGCACGGTGATCGCCATCGCCCACCGGCTGTCGACCGTCACCGGCATGGACCGCATCCTCTATATGGAAGCCGGCCGTATCCTGGAGGACGGCGACCATGCCACCCTGCTGCGCCGCGACGGCCCCTATGCCCGGCTGTGGCGCCGGCAGGTCGGCGGCTTCCTGCCGGACGATGCCGGCTCCCCCGTTGGGACCGGGGCCACCGACATGGAAAAGGTGCGATGATGCGGATCCGACCGGCACTGCTGCTCGCCGCCAGCCTGTTGTTTCACATCCCGGAGGCCGCCGCCATGTCGCCAGCCATGTCCCCCTTGCCCTTTTTCCAGCGGGTCGAGCGCGTCGGCCTGCTCTGTGCCGTGGACGCCGAGGGCGGCCCGGCCGCCGATCTCGGGGATGACGCGCTCTGTGGCCGCGCCGCGGCGGTGCTGTCGGGACTGCTGGCCTCCGGCCCGGCGGTCGCGGTGCTCGTCCCCAACGACGCCCGCATTGTCGACCCGGACACCCTGCTGCTGCTGGTCCACGCCACGCTGCGACCGGATGACGGAAAGCGGATTTTCTCGCTCGCCGCGACCCTCCAGCGCACCGGATCCGCCGGTAGCGCGCCGTTTTTCATGATGCCGCCCCAGGCTCTGGCGCTGCCCGGCAAGCTGGACGAAAGTCTTTTGGAGCAGGCGCTCCGCCGTCTGCTGACCCCGCTGGCGAAGGCCCTGCGCGCCAATCCCTGAGGGGGCGGAGTTTGGAGTCTTGTCGCAGGGGGGAGGGGCGGGATTGGGAAGGTGCTCTTGCCCCCTCCCTAACCCTCCCCCTCTTCGAGGGAGAGGGAACTGCCGCCGCTTCGGGGGTCAGTTCACGTTAACAAGCATCCTATCCCCTCTCCCACCGAAGGTGGGGGAGGGATGGGGAGGGGGCAATCGCGCAGCCCCTACCGGCAAAGCTGCGCGAACTTGCGCTCAGGGATCGGCGGCGGCGAGGGGTGCAGCATCAGCCCCTGTTCCTCGACATCGACCCGCGCATCGGGATAAACCGCAAGCGCAAGCTGCAGAGCCTCGATGAACCGCTTCCGGAAATCGCGCAGGCGGCTGTATCCGGCGCCGAACTGCTCGAACACCGCCGGCCAGGTGATCGGGGTGGAACGGTTCAGGCTGTGCAGCCGGTAGGCCAGCCAGATATAGATGTCGATGCTGGTGCTGTTGTTCTGGATGTGGCGCAGCGCCGGCTCCCAGATCGGCACCGGGTGGGCCTTCAGCTCGCGGAAGAAGGCTTCGGACAGCAGGACGCGGTCCTCCCACAGCGACCCCTGCCCCGGCTCCGCCCCGGCATTGGCCGAGAAATGGATGCCGCCCTTGACGATCGACCCCTTTTCGAAGCCGATGCTGTGGGCGTCCTCCCAGGCGAAGGTCAGGTTGCAGGCGGCGATGCGCGAGGCCTGTTCGCGGATGTCGCGATAGGTCTGGCCGCCAACCGACAGGCCCATGCGGTCAAGCCATTCGTGCATGCTGCGGCCCAGCTCGACCTCGCGGCTGTCGGTCTGGATCGCCCGGGTCTGCAGATACAGCAGGATCATCCGCGCGCGGCTGCCGTACGGAACACCGTAAAGCTTAAAGCCACCATTGCGGATCGGCAGTCGTCCCGGCTCGATCAGCAAGCGGATCTTATGTCCGCGACGCTCCCACGGCTGGTCGTCGGGAAGACGACGATGCGGAAGAGCCGTCAGCGCGAAGCCCGAATAGGTGATGCCAAGCTCCTGCCGCTCCTCTTCGAGGACGGCAGCGGCGACGTCGACTAGCGAACGCTGATCCGGATCGGTCTGGAGCGCCTTCGCCTGGTCACGTCCTAGCTGGGTGATCAGGGTATGTATCTGTCCCATAGCGAGCTGACCTTGGCACGACTTTGCGAGGAACCCTATATCACGGCCGGTTAGTGCCAGCAATTTGGAGTCTTGTCGCTCAAACTATTTGTACGGTTATTTGATTCAGTTAATAGTTTGCGCGACAAGACTCCAGTAGAGAATCGCGAGTCGCGCGACAAGACTCCAGAATTCCCGCGACAAGACTCCAGCGGATAGTCCCGATTGCCTGTGGATTTTCCGTCGGACGCGACAAGACTCCAGGCGGGACATTTCGATTCGGCCCCGAATCGCTTCCGATTCGCTTATTTCCGAGTCGCGGAGCCGAATCGGCCGCCGTCCGCCCGTGATTCATGCCCCGCGCCGATCCGATCCGCACCCGGGGTTTGGAGTTCTGTCGCGCCCCCAATCGTCCAGCCTTTGCCGCATCGCCGTCCCCATTCGTCCCTGTGGGAGCCGCCGGCCCCGGATCCGGGGGGTGCTCCGGGGATCGGCCGGCAGGGGGGCGCGACAAGACTCCAACCTCGACCCTGGCCTTATCGCCGCCGAACGGGGGGGGCCGGCGGGGGGATGTTTGGAGTCTTGTCTCGCTCCTTACCGCCCCGATCCCACCCCCATCCCGAAGAGGCGCCCCGGTCGGGTGGGTCTCGGAGGGGTGCTTGTGGAGCATGGAAAGCGCGGTCTATAACGAACCGCCGTGGCGCCGGCCATTGGTCCTGCCTTTGGTTTTCCGGCGCCCGGCCACATGTTCAACACAATGAATGGCGGCAGGATGAACGGCAATTCCGCGCAGAAGATCGTCCCGGTGCTGCTGTCCGGCGGTACGGGGTCCCGTTTGTGGCCCTTGTCGCGCGAGCTGTATCCCAAGCAGTTCCTGCCGCTCTGCTCCGACCGGACGATGCTCCAGGACACCGCCCTGCGGGTCAGCAGCCAAGCAGGCGGCGGCGCCGATGTCGTCTTCTCGGCCCCCCTGGTGATCTGCAACCAGGAACACCGCTTCCTCGCCGCCGAGCAGCTGCGCCAGTCGCGCTGCACGCCGCGCAGCATCATCCTGGAGCCGGCCGGCCGCAACACCGCCGCCGCCTGCGCCCTCGCCGCCCTCGCGGTGACGGCCGAGGATCCGGACGCGCTGCTGCTGATCCTGCCGGCCGACCACGAGATCCGCGACGCCGAGACCTTCCGCCGCGCCATCGTCATCGCCGCCCGCGCCGCCCAGGCCGGCCGGCTGGTCACCTTCGGCATCACCCCGACCCGGCCGGAGACCGGCTACGGCTATATCCGCCGCGGCCATTCGATGGACGAGGCCGACGGCGCCTACAACGTCGCCGCCTTCGTCGAGAAGCCGTCGCTGGAGGTGGCGGAGCGCTATCTCGCCGAGGGCACCTATGCCTGGAACAGCGGCATGTTCCTGTTCCCGGCCGCCCGCCTGCTGGCCGAGCTGGAGCGCCACGCCCCGGCGGTGCTGGCCGCCTGCCGCGAGGCGCTGGACCAGGGCTCCAGGGACCTCGACTTCTTCCGCCTGGACGCCGCCGCCTTCGCCAAGGCGCCCAGCATCTCCATCGACTATGCGGTGATGGAGCGCACCGACCGCGCCGCCGTCGTCCCCTGCGAGATCGGCTGGACCGATGTCGGCGCCTGGTCGGCGCTGTGGGATGTCGGCAACAAGGACGGCGAGGGCAACGTCATCGTCGGCGACGTGCTGCTGGAGGGGGCCCGCGACTGCTACGTCCGCAGCGAGAACCACCTGACCGCCGTGGTCGGGGTGGAGAACGCCGTGGTGGTGGTGGTGGACGACGCCGTGCTGGTCGCCGACCGGAGCCAAGCCCAGGACGTCAAGCGCATCGTCGACCGGCTGAAGGCCGAGGGGCGCAGCGAGTCCGTCAGCCACCGCCGGGTCCACCGCCCCTGGGGCTCCTACCAGTCGCTGCACACCGGCGACCGCTTCCAGGTGAAGAGCCTGACCATCGCCCCCGGCTCGCGCCTCTCCTTGCAGAAGCACCATCACCGGGCCGAGCACTGGGTGGTGGTCAACGGCACCGCGCTGGTCACCCGCGGCGAGGAGCAGGTGATGGTCTACGAGAACCAGTCGATCTACATCCCGATCGGCACGGTTCACCGGCTGGAGAACCCCGGCAAGGTGCCGCTGACCATCATCGAGGTGCAGTCCGGCTCTTATCTGGGCGAGGACGACATCGTCCGGCTCGAGGACGTCTACGGCCGCAACTGATCCGACGACCGGCCGCGGGGAGACATGAAGCGGAGGCGCCGCTTGTGTCTCTTTGCGGGCGTCGGCAATGGTGGCTTGGTCCGGATCGCCACCTTCCGGTAGAAAGAGGATGCGAGGGTGCCGCAGCGGCGCCCCGCCTTCTGCTGCCGGGACCATCATGACCATCGAGCCGCCGCCGGACGACCGCATCCCCGAACTCTATGCCGACGGGGTCTTCGACATCGGCTTCGGCAACGGCATGGTCCGCATCGACCTGTTCAGCCTGTCGGCGCTGCGCAAGGACGCCAACGGCCAGCCGCTGCCCGCCATCCGCCAGCGGGTGGTGATGAGCCTGCCCGGCTTCCTCGCCAGCCTGTCCGCGCTCGAGGGCATGCGTCAGCGGCTGGAGGCGGCCGGCGTGCTGCCGCCCAATTCCGGCTCCGTGCCGGGTGCGCCCGTCTCCGCTCCTGCGGTCCCTGCCGCTCCGGTCTTCCAGAGCCCGGTGCAGGCGACGATCCAGCCGGCCTCCCCCACCGGTCCGTCCGCTGGCCCCGCGACGCCGGCTCCGTCCGGACGGCCCCGCTCGCCGAATTTCGGCTGACCGATGCCGGACGCCAGCACGACCGTCGCGCCGCCCCCTCCGCCGGGTCCGGACGCCGCCCCCGACCGTGGCGCCCCTGATCGCGATGAAAGCACCGCGCTGCGCTGCCTGACGCTGGTGGCGCGCCATCACGGCCTGTCGGCCTCGCCGTCCGCCCTGCGCGCCCGCGTCGCCCCAGGCCCAAGCGGACCAAATGGCGAGCCGTCCACCGCCGACCTGCTGCGCATCGCCGCCGCCACCGGCTTCAAGGCGACCGCCCGCCGGCTGGACTGGAAGGCCCTGCAGGCCCTGCCCCCCGTCTTCCCGCTGCTGGCGCGGCTGTCCAACGGCAACACCGTCATCCTGGTCGGGCTGTCGCGTCCTGCGGACCCGGCGGAGGAACCGATGGTCGGCGTCGTAGACCCGCTGGCCGACCGGCTGGACGTGATCGACGTGCCGCGCAACCGCTTCCTGGAGCGCTGGGACGGCGAGCTGGTCTTCCTCAAGCCGCGCCACGGCCTCGCCGACCCGCGCCAGCCCTTCGGCCTGCGCTGGTTCGTGCCGGAGATCCTGCGCCAGAAATCCGCCTTCCGCGACGTGGTGGTGGCGGCGCTGGTGCTGCACGCGCTCGCCCTTGCCGTCCCGGTCTATTTCCAGATCGTGATCGACAAGGTGCTGGTGAACGAGACCGTCGCCACCCTGCAGGTGCTGACCATCGGCGTGCTGGCCGCCCTGCTGTTCGAGGCGGCCTTCCGCTTCCTGCGCCAGTTCATCCTGCTGTCGGCGGCCAACCGCATCGACATCCGCCTGTTGAACCGCACCTTCGGCCATCTGCTCGACCTGCCCATCACCTTCTTCGACGGGCATTCGGCCGGCGTCACCGTGCGCCACATGCAGCAGGTGGAGCGCATCCGCGAGTTCCTGACCGGAAACCTGCTGTCCACCGTGCTGGACAGCCTGGTGCTGCTGGTCTTCCTGCCGGTGCTGTTCTTCTATTCGGTCAAGCTGACGCTGGTGGCCCTGTTGTTCGCGGCCCTGATCGCCGGGGTGGTGGTCGCGCTGGTGCCGGTCTACCGCAGCCGCCTGCGCGACCTCTACAACGCCGACGCCGAGCGGCAGGCCATGCTGGTGGAGACCATCCACGGCATGCGCACCGTCAAGTCCTCGGCGCTGGAACCGCAGCAGCGCCGCAGCTGGGACCGCAAGGCCGCCCGCGCGGTGACCAGCCATTACCGGGTCGGCCGCATCTCCATCGCCGCCCGCACGGTGACGGAGTTCCTGGAGAAGGCGATGATGGTGGCGGTGGTCGCCGTCGGCGCCTTCGACGTCTTCGACCGCCAGCTGTCGGTCGGCGCGCTGATCGCCTTCCAGATGCTGTCGGGCCGGGTGGTGACGCCGCTGGTCCAGATCGTCTCGCTGATCCACCAGTACCAGGAGACCGCGCTTTCCGTCCGCATGCTGGGCGAGGTGATGAACCATCCGGCCGAGCCCCGGCGCGAGGGCAGCGGCGCCTGCCCCGCCCTGATCGGCCGCATCGAGATCGAGGGGCTCGGCTTCCGCTACGACCGCAACCGGCCGGCGGCGCTCGACGGCGTCACCCTGACCGTGCCGGCCGGCTCGGTCGTCGGGCTGGTCGGGCGCAGCGGCTCGGGCAAGAGCACGCTGATGCGGCTGCTCCAGGGCTTCTACCCGGTGCAGGAGGGCAGCATCCGCTATGACGGGCTGGACATCCGCGAGCTGGATCTGGCCCATCTGCGCCGCTCCATCGGCGTGGTGCTGCAGGAGAATTTCCTGTTCCGCGGCACCATCCGCGACAACATCGCCATGACCATGCCCGAGGCCAGCCGCGAGGAGATCGTCGAGGCCGCCCGGCTGGCCGGCGCCGACGAGTTCATCCACCGCCTGCCCGACGGCTACGACACGCTGGTGGAGGAGGGGGCGAGCAACCTGTCCGGCGGCCAGAAGCAGCGCATCGCCATCGCCCGCGCCCTGCTGCCCCAGCCGCGCCTGCTGATCCTGGACGAGGCGACCAGCGCGCTCGACCCCGACAGCGAGGCCATCGTCATGGCCAACCTGCGGCGCATCGCCCAGGGCCGCACCGTGCTGATCGTCACCCACCGGCTGTCCACCCTGACCGGCTGCGACACCATCGCCGTGCTGGAGCAGGGCCGCCTGCTCGACCTCGCCCCCCATCCCATCCTGCTCGACCGCTGCGCCGAATACCGGCATCTGTGGCAGCAGCAGAACCGGGGGCGCTGAAGCCATGCCCGATACACGCATATCCGGGGCGGATCAGGGCGCCGAAGCGGTGGAGACCGAAGCGGTCGAGACCGGCCGGGAGGTCGTCCCGGCCAAGGCCGCCCCCACCCCTCCTTCTTCCTCTCCCTCTCCCTCTGGCCGCCGTCGCCCCGCCCTGCCGGCGCCGTCGGCACCGCCGCCGGGCTTCGCGCTGGACTATCTGCCGGACGGGGCGGCGATCGAACATGCGCCGCTGCCTTGGCTCGCGCGCTCCACCCTCTATGTGCTGGCCGGGCTCTTGGCGGCGCTGGTCCTGTGGGCCGGCTTCGCCCAGGTCGACCGCATCGTCACCGCCGGCGGCCGGCTGGTGACCACGGCGCCGCTGGTGGTGGCCCAGCCGCTGGAGACCGCGGTGGTGCGCGGCGTCGACGTCCAGGTCGGCGACCGTGTGCGGGCCGGCGACCGTCTGGCGACGCTCGACCCCACCTTCGCCGCGGCGGATCTGGCCGACCTGACCGGCAAGCTCGCCGGCGTCGAGGCGCAGATCGGCCGGCTGCGCGCCGAACTGGACGGCAGCGACTTCACCCCCGCCGCCGGCAATCCTGACGCTGCGGTCCAAGCGGCCATCCTGGAGCGCCGCCGCGCCGAATACCGTTCCCGCCTCGCCTCGCTGGACGAGAAGGCCGGGCAGCTGGACAGCGCCATCGCCGCCAGCCGCCGCGCCCAGGCCGGCCTTGCCGAGCGGCTCGCCGTGGTCGGCGAGGTGGAGGACATCCGCCGCCAGTTGCAGGAGCGCCAGACCGGCTCGCGCCTGACCTGGCTCGAGGCGCGGATCGAGCGGCTGCGCATGCGCGACGACCTGACCGCCCTGCAGGACCGCGAGCGGGAGAGCGCGCACGAGCTGCGCGGCATCCAGGCCGACCGCGCCGCCTTTGTCGACGAATGGCGCCGCAAGACGGCGGAGGAGCTGGTGGAGCAGACCCGCCAGCGGGCCACCCTGGTGGAGCAGATCGCCAAGGCCGAGCGCCGCCGCTCGCTGGTCACCCTGACCGCCCCGGTCGACGCGGTGGTGCTGGAGGTGGCCAAGCGCTCCGTCGGCTCCGTCGTCCGCGAGGCCGAGCCGCTGGTCACCCTGGTCCCCGCCGACGTGCCGCTGGAGGTGGAGGCCGAGATCCCGTCGCGCGACATCGGTCTGATCCGTGTCGGCGACTTCGTGCGGGTGAAGCTGGACGCCTTCCCCTTCCAGCGCCACGGCACCCTGTCCGGCGAGATCCGCACCATCAGCGCCGACGCCTTCACCCACGACCCGACCCAGGGCGGCTCGCAAGGAAGCGGGGCAAACTCCATCAACGCCGACGCCCCCCGCCCGGCCGCCGGCGCCGTCTTCCGCACCCGCATCCGCCTGACCGACACCCACCTGGAGGCGGTGCCCGCCGGCACCCTGCTCAGCCCCGGCATGGTCGCCTCGGCCGAGATCCGGGTCGGCACCCGCTCGGTGCTGTCCTACTTCCTCTATCCCGTCATCCGCGCGCTGGACGAGAGCATCCGCGAGCCCTGAGGATCCCCGTCATGGGATGGGGGTTCGGGATGGCAGCGACCATTCCGATGGTGGTAGGTATAGCCGCGTCCAGGCTCACAACCGATCCGCCGGGTTATCCGCCGGGTCATGGACCGGAAACGCGGCTTGCCGGTCCGGTCCGTCCGTGCCCTGCGGCCCATCGCCAGCTATCGCCACCAGCCACCGTGAATCCCGCCATGCCCTTTGCACCCGATCGAAGCGACCCACGGCTCCGCCTGGGTCGATCCTGGATGTTCGCCTATGGCCTGACCATCCTGCTCTTCACTTGGCTGATGGCCAACCTGCCGCTGGTGGCGATCCCGGAGGCGGCCTATGACGACGCCCTGTTCGTCCGGCAGGCGGTGAACCTGCTGGCCGGACGCTGGCTCGGCGACTACGACAACCTCACCCTGGCGAAGGGGCCCTTCTACCCGGTGTGGATCGCCGTCGGCTGGCTGGCCGGCCTGCCGATCCTGGTGTCGCAGGGACTGGCCTACGCCCTGGCCTGTCTGGTGCTGGTCCGCGGCGTGCGGGGCTGGCTGCCGGCGGGGCGGACGGGGGAAGCGGTGGCCTTCGGCCTGTTCCTGCTTCTGCTCTTCAACCCGATGACCTACGGCGTCGGCCAGATGCGGGTGATGCGCGAGGGGATCTATGTCCCGCTGACCATCCTGCTGTTCGGGCTCGGTGTCTGGTGGTTCCGCTGGCAGAGCCGCGGGCTGCCGCGCCGCGCCCTTCTGGCCGGCGCGATGGGCGGGGTGCTCGGCCTGTTCTGGTGCACGCGCGAGGAGGGGTTGTGGGTGCTGCCGGCCTTCGCCGCCGGCTTCGGGCTGCTTTTGCTGACGCGCCTGCTGGCGGAGGGGCCGGACGGGCGCCTGCGCCTCGCTGGAATGGGGGCCGGGAAGGGGCCCGGGAAGGGGATGGCCCGGACGGTCGCCGCGCTGGTGGCGGAAACCGGACTGGCCGGTCTGGCGGCCGGCGCCGCCCTGCTGGTGATCGGCGGCTTCGGCTGGATGAACCAGCGCCATTACGGCGTCTCCGACGTCGTGGAGTTCAAGCAGCAGGAGTTCATGGCCGCCTACGGGTCGCTGTCGCGGGTGCGGCACCGCACGCCCTGGGTCCCCTATGTCGTGATCCCGCGCGAGGTGCTGGAGCGCGTCTATCCCGTCAGCCCGGCCGCGGCGGAGTTGCGCCCCTATTTCGACGGCGCCGCTCCGGACGGGCTGGAGCAGGTCGGCTGCGCCACCTACGGCGTCACGCCTTGCGACGGCGAGATCCGCGCCGGCTGGTTCATGTGGGCGCTGCGCGACGCCACCGCGCAGGCCGGCCATTACCGCACCGCCACCGAGGCGAAGGACTTCTACCGCCGCATGGCCGGGGAGATCGGCGCCGCCTGCGACGACGGCCGGCTGGACTGCCTGCCGCCGCGGGCGACCATGGTCCCGCCCTTCCGGACCGATTACGTCTGGCCGACCCTGAGCGCAGCGGCGCGGATGGTCGGCTTCCTGGCGACGATGGAAAGCTCCGGCGTGCCGCGCCCGGCCATGTCCTGCACCGTCGACGATTGCGGGCAGAGTCCCGGCCGCGCGGTCTTCCTGGACATGGTCCGTTCGCCCCTGTTCACCCATGCGCCCTGGCTGCTTGCCTCCACCGATTTCCAGCGCCGCAGCCAGGACGGCGGAACCCTGCCCTTCCAGCGCCGCGCCGCCATGGTCGCGAAGCTGCTGGATGGCGTCGCCGCGGCCTATCGCGCCGCCCTGCCGGTTCTGCTGGGCGCCGGCCTGATCGGCTACGCGGCGGCCCTGGTCGCCGCCGTCCGCCGCCGCCGCATCGACCCGCTGCTGCTGGCCGGCGGGGTCGCCGCCCTGCTGGTGCTGTCGCGGGTGGGTCTGCTGGCCGTTCTGGAGGCCACGGCGATCCCCAGCATGAACTCGCTCTACCTGTCGCCGGCCTATCCGATGCTGCTCCTGTTCGGCGCGATGGCCGTGCTGGGCGCCCTGAGGATGCTGGTCCACCGCCCGGCCTCCACCCCCATTCCGCTGGCGGCCCGGCCGCCGATCGGCGAACTGGTGCAGGAGGACACCCCGGCCGAATCCGCAGAAGCCGTCGCAGAAGCGCCGGCCGAAGCGGCCGGGGCCGGAAGGCCATAGCCCTTAGGAGGCTGTACCTCCGGGCGCGTTCTTTTTCTCCGGGGTTCGGGAAAGTTTGGGGCTTCTCAAGAAGGGGCCCCGATCGCCATGACCCCCAGCCGGTCCTCCATCTCCGTCCAGACCTCCACTCCGTCGCCGTCCCGCTACGCCCCGGCCGCTTCGTCAGCCGGCGGGGTGGGCGGGTTGTCCCTGCGGGGACTGTCCGTTTCCGCCGGGGGGCTGTTCGCCGCCGTCGTGCTGGCCCTGTCGGTGCTCTACGCGGCACTGGCCTGGACGCCCTCCTCCTACGGGGTGGCGCTGCGCCAGATGGGGGTGACGGAGGACAGCGGCCTCGTGCTCGGCAAGCCGCGCGACATCCGCAGCGACGAATGGGCGGTGTGGACGCCCTATCTCCAGATCGCGGTCGACAATGATTTCGCCCGCCACAACGCCCATTCGCCCTATCACGAGGATCTGCGCAACTTCAACGCCCTGCCCCTGCGGGACTGGGCGCTGCCCTTCAAGCCGCAATACTGGGCCTTCTTCCTGGTCGATCCGGCCCATGCCTTCGCCATCTACCATGCCGCCTTCATCGCCCTGTTCCTGATCGGCTATCAGCGGATGGGGCGGATGCTGGGGATGGCGCCGGGCATCTCGGTCTGCTTCTCGCTGCTCGCCTTCTTCGCCGGCTACACCCAATATGCCTGGACCACCACCGGGCCGCTGCTCGCCCTGTTCCCCTGGCTGCTGGTGACGCTGGCGGCGCCGCTGCGGCTGCCGGTGAAGGGGCTGCTGCTCTACTGGCTGGCGGCGGTGTGGCTGCTGTCGCATTTCTACCCGCCGGTGATCCTGTCGCTGGGCTTCGTCGGCGCCGTGCTGGTGCTGGCGCTGCGCCGCGACCTGCTGCGGTGGCCGCTGCTGGCGACGGCGGGGCTGGCCGCCGCCCTGGCCGCCGGCACCGTCTACGCCTATCTGGCCGAACCGCTGCAGGCGATGACCGCGACCGTCTATCCCGGCCAGCGGCACAGCGACGGCGGCAGCGGCGACTGGCGCATCTGGCTGTCGACCGTCCTGCCCTTCATCACCACCCGCGGCTTCGACAGCCTGATCGTCCACAACATCGTGGAGACCGGGGCGATCGGCAGCTATTGGCCGCTGCTGCTGCTGGTCTTCGCCGACTGGCGGCAGGGACTCGCCGGGGGAGCCGTCGATCGCGGCCGGCTGCTGACGGCCCTGGCGGTGCTGGGCGGCGGGCTGGCGCTGGTGTCGGCCTGGATGCTGCTGCCCATCCCGGCGGCGGTGGGGAAAATCCTGCTTTGGGACCGCGTCTTCCCGCCGCGCATGATCGTGGCGGTCGGCCTGCTGGCGCTGGTCGCCACCGCGCTGCTGGCCGGTTCGGTCCGCTGGCGGATCACGCCCCTGCGCGTCGCGCTGTTCACCGCCGCCGTTCTGGCGGCCTGGATGCTGTCCAAGCGCGCCGGCGGCGTGGCGCCCTGGTCCAGCCTGTTCGACGTGACGATCCTGCTGGTGCTGGCCGGCGGGCTGGCGCTGTGGCGTCTGATCCCGCTCCTGGGACTGCCGGCGCCGCGCACGGACATGGGCACGGGCACGCTGGTGGCAGGAATGGCGGTGGCGGCCAACCTGCTGACCTTCGGGCAGTTCAACCCGATCCAGTCGGCCAAGCCGATCTTCGACCGGCCGCAGACCGCGCTGACCGCCCGGCTGTCGGCCATGCAGGCGGCGCACCCCAAGGGCTGGCTGGTGGAGACGCTGCCGATCTTCACCGGGGCGGTGCTGGCCGGCTGGGGCTACAACTCCATCGCCCACACGCTGATCGCCCCCCATGCGGACTTCTTCCGCCCGCTCTTCCCCGACATGGCGGAGGACCGCTTTACCCAGGTCTTCAACCGCTACGCCCACATCATCCCGGACACGGTGACGGAGCCGGTCTCCCCCTATCCCGATCAGGTCCGGGTGCCCTGGTCGGCCCTGGATCCCAGGGCCGCGAATTCCGGCACTCCGGCGCGGGAGGCGAGCGTCCTTCCGGCCGATGCGGCCCCCGTCGGCGGGCCGTTCCCGACCGGCGGCAGCCTGGACGAGGTCCGGCTGGAGAACGGGCTGCTGCGCCTGCGCGGCTGGGCGCCCTGGACCGGCGTCCGTGCCACGCAGGGCGTCACGGTGGTGAGCGACGTGCCGCTGACCGTGGTGTCCCAGGGGCTGGAGCGCCGGCCCGACCTGCAGGCCGCTTTCCCCGCCGCCGACCGCGGACAGGCCGGCTTCACCCTCCTGCTGCGGCCGGCGGCGGCATCGGACCAGCCGCCGGTGCTGTGCGTGCTGGCCCGCGACACCGATGCCGGCACCATCGCCCTGGACGCCCCCCGTCCGGCGAATGACGGAGGGGAGCCGGACTGCCGCCGGCTGGGGCTGGCGCGGTGATGCGGCAGATGGCCCCGGGAGATGACCCGGGAGATGGCCGCGGAAGAATGTTGTGGTGACCCCGCATCGCTCACAACGGGGTAACGCGCGCCTCCCCCTCCCTCTCCGGAAGCCCTTGCCTTAAGCCGGAAAAACCCATGCCGGAGGCCGTGGACGCGCTACTTTCAGGCGGATGACGCCCAACGACGAAGAGCGGACCATGACCAGGAGCGACAACGCGACCGTGCTGGTGACCGGCGGCGCCGGCTATATCGGCTCCCATGTGGTGCTGGCGCTGCGCGACCAGGGACGCGCCGTCGTGGTGCTGGACGATCTGTCCACCGGCCGGCGCCAGGCGATCCCCGACGGCGTGCCCCTGGTCGAGGGCGACGTCGGCGACAAGGCGCTGCTGGCCGGGACCTTCGCCCGCCACGGCATCGGCACCGTGATGCATTTCGCCGGCAGCATCGTCGTGCCGGAATCGGTGGAGCGGCCGCTCGCCTACTACCGCAACAACACGGTGAAGAGCCACGCCCTGATCGAGGCCTGCGTCGAGGCCGGGATCGGCCGCTTCATCTTCTCCTCCACCGCCGCCGTCTACGGCATGCCCGACCGGCTGCCGATCGACGAGCAGACGCCGACCAGCCCGATCAACCCCTACGGCTCCTCCAAGCTGATGACGGAATGGATGCTGCGCGACAGCGCCGCGGCCCATCCGCTGCGCTACGTCGCGCTCCGCTATTTCAACGTCGCCGGGGCCGACCCGCAGGGCCGTTCCGGACAGGTCTCGAAGGTCGCCACCCACCTGATCAAGATCGCCGCACAGACCGTCACCGGCCAGCGGGCGGAGCTGCAGATCTTCGGCGACGACTACGACACGGCGGACGGCACCTGCGTGCGCGACTACATCCATGTCAGCGACCTCGCCGACGCCCATGTCGCGGCGCTCCGCCATCTGGAGGCGGACGGCACGTCGGAGGTGCTGAACTGCGGCTACGGCCGCGGTTATTCGGTGCGCGAGGTGCTGTCGATGGTGGAGCGGGTGACCGGCAAGCCGCTGCCGATGCGCATCGGCCCGCGCCGCGCCGGCGATCCCCCGGCCCTGGTGGCGGGCGTGGAGCGGATCGGCCGGACGCTCGACTGGACCCCGCGCCACGCCGACCTGGAAACCATCGTCGCCTCGGCGCTCGCCTGGGAGGAGCGGCTTATGATTCCCTCTCCCCGGGGGGAGAGGGGGGAATAGATCCCCTCACCCGAAGAACCGCCCGCGGAAATAGGCGATGGTGCGGGCCAGCCCCTCGTCCAGCGGCACGGCCGGTTCCCAGTCCATCAGCGCGCGGGCCTTGGCAATGTCGGGCCGGCGCTGCTTGGGGTCGTCCTGCGGCAGCGGCTTGTGCTCGATCGTCGAGGACGAGCGGGTCAGGCGGATCACCTTCTCCGCCAGTTCCAGCATGGTGAACTCGCCGGGATTGCCCAGGTTGATCGGCCCGGTGATGCCCGCCGGCGTGTCCATGAAGCGCAGGAAGCCTTCGATCAGGTCGTCGACATAGCAGAAGGAGCGCGTCTGCTGGCCGTCGCCGTAGATGGTGATCGGCTCGCCCTTCAGCGCCTGGATGATGAAGTTCGACACCACGCGCCCGTCGCTGGGGTGCATGCGCGGGCCGTAGGTGTTGAAGATGCGGATGACCTTGATGTCCAGCCTGTGCTGGCGGTGATAGTCGAAGAACAGCGTCTCGGCGCAGCGCTTGCCCTCGTCATAGCAGGCGCGCGGGCCGATGGTGTTCACGTTGCCCCAATATTCCTCGGGCTGCGGATGCACCGCCGGGTCGCCGTAGACCTCCGAGGTCGAGGCCTGCATGATCCGCGCGTGCACCCGCTTGGCCAGCCCCAGCATGTTGATGGCGCCGATGACCGAGGTCTTGGTCGTCTGCACCGGATCGTGCTGGTAATGGATCGGCGAGGCCGGACAGGCGAGGTTGTAGATCTCGTCGACCTCGACATAGAGCGGAAACGTCACGTCGTGGCGCATCAGCTCGAAATGCGGGTTGTTCAGCAGGTGCAGGACGTTGTCGCGGCTGCCGGTGAAGAAGTTGTCGACGCACAGCACGTCGTTCCCGGCCGCCAGCAGCCGGTCGCACAGATGGGAACCCAGGAAGCCGGCGCCGCCGGTGACGAGGACACGCTTTCGGTTGGTCAGGGCCTGCATGGCTTCCTTTCTGCCCGGTTGGAACGGCGTCAGCCGAGCAGCCCAAGCAGGTAGCGCCCGTAGTCGTTCTTCTTCAGCGGCTCGGCCAGGCGGCGCACCTGTTCGGCGTCGATCCAGCCGGAGGTGTAGGCGATCTCCTCCGGGCAGGCGATCTGCAGGCCCTGGCGGTGCTGGATGGTGCGGACGAACTCCGCCGCCTCCAGCAGGCTGTCGTGGGTACCGGTGTCGAACCAGCCGTAACCGCGGCCCATCTGCTCGACCGACAGCCGGCCCTGATCCAGATAGGCGGCGTTGACGGACGTGATCTCCAGCTCGCCTCTGGCCGACGGCTTCACCGCGGCGGCGATGTCCAGCACGTCGTTGTCGTAGAAATAGAGCCCCGTCACCGCCCATTTGGAGCGCGGCGCGACCGGCTTCTCCTCGATGCTCAGCGCCCGGCCTTCGCCGTCGAACTCCACCACGCCGTAGCGTTCGGGGTCGCGCACGGCATAGGCGAAGACGCTGGCGCCCTCGGTCTTCTCGCCGGCGGCGCGCAGGATGTTGGTCAGGCCGTGGCCGTAGAAGATGTTGTCGCCGAGAACCAGGGCGCAAGCATCGTTGCCGACGAACTCGCGGCCGATGATGAAGGCCTGGGCCAGCCCGTCGGGCGAGGGCTGGATCGCGTAGGTCAGGTTCAGGCCCCACTGCGACCCGTCGCCCAGCACCGTCTGGAACAGCGGCTGGTCGTGCGGGGTGGTGATGACCAGGATGTCGCGGATGCCCGCCAGCATCAGGGTGCTCAGCGGGAAATAGATCATCGGCTTGTCGTAGATCGGCAGCAGCTGCTTGCTGATCGCCCGGGTCACCGGGTAGAGCCGGGTGCCGGACCCGCCGGCCAGGATGATGCCCTTCATGGTCCTCGTCCTCACGCCTGCGGCGGGTTGGTGAACAGCTCGTCGATCACGCGGTCAACGCTCTCCCGCCACGGCGGGCAGGCGACGCCGAGCCGCTCCCTGGCGCGGCTGCAGTCCAGCCGCGAATTGGCCGGGCGGCGCGCCGGGGTCGGATAGTCGGCCGTGCCGATGGCGGTCAGGCGCGGCCGCTTGCCGGTGCGCTCCTCCAGCCGCCGGAAGATATGGTCGGCGAAATCATGCCAGGTGGTATAGCCGCTGCCGGTCAGGTGGTAGGTGCCCCAGGCGGCGGCGCCGGTCTTCTCAATCGTCCCGGCGATCTGCACGATGGCGGCGGCGAGGTCGGCGGCGGCGGTGGGGGAGCCGTGCTGGTCGGCGACCACCCGCATCTCCTCGCGCTCCTTGCCGAAGCGCAGCATCGTCTTGACGAAGTTGTTGCCGTAGGCGCTGTAGACCCAGGAGGTGCGCAGGATGACGTGATGCGGCGTCGCCGCCCGCACCGCCTCCTCGCCCGCCGCCTTGCTGGCGCCATAGACGCCCAGCGGGTTGATCGGGTCGTCCTCGGTATAGATGCCGTCCTTCGTCCCGTCGAACACATAGTCGGTCGACACATGGACGAAGGGGATGCCGCGCGCGGCGCAGGCCGCCGCCATGGCGCCCGGCCCGTCGCGGTTGATGGCGAAGGACAGGTCGACCTCGCTCTCGGCCTTGTCGACGGCGGTGTGGGCGGTGGCGTTGACCAGCAGGTCCGGCGCGTGGGTGGCGACCGCCTTCTCCACGTCGCCCGGCCGGGTCACGTCGAACTCGGGATAGGGCAGGCCCACCACATCGGTGCCCGGCGCCCAGTTGGCCCGCATCAGCTCGAAGCCGAGCTGGCCGTTGCTGCCGAGAACCAGGACCTTCACGACGCTGCTCCTTCTTCGGTCAGACCAAGGCGTTCGCCGCGGTAGGAGCCGTTCAGGATGGCCTGCCACCAGTCGCGGTTCTCCAGATACCAGGCGACGGTCTTGCGCAGGCCGCTCTCGAAGGTCTCCTGCGGGGTCCAGCCCAGCTCGCGCTCGATCTTGCCGGCGTCGATGGCATAGCGCTTGTCGTGGCCGGGACGGTCGGTGACGAAGCTGATCAGGCGGTCGTGCGGGGCGCCGGCCGGGTGCATCTCGTCCAGATGCGCGCAGATGGCGCGGACGACCTCCAGGTTGGTGCGCTCGTTGTGGCCGCCGATGTTGTAGCTCTCGCCGATCCGGCCCTTCTCCAGCACCAGCCGCAGGGCGCGGGCATGGTCCTCGACATAGAGCCAGTCGCGGATGTTGTCGCCCTTGCCGTAGACCGGCAGCTTCTCGCCCGCCAGACCCTTGAGGATCATCAGCGGGATCAGCTTCTCCGGGAAATGGTAGGGGCCGTAATTGTTGGAGCAGTTGGTCAGCACCACCGGCAGCCCGTAGGTCTCGTGCCAGGCGCGGACCAGATGGTCGCTCGACGCCTTGCTGGCCGAATAGGGCGAGTTGGGGCTGTAGGCGGTGGTCTCGGTGAAGAAGCCGTCGTCGCCCAGCGTGCCGAACACCTCGTCGGTCGAGATGTGATGGAAGCGGAAGCGCTCCTTGCGCTCCGCCGGCAGCGCCGACCAGTAGCCGCGCGCCGCTTCCAGCAGGCGGAAGGTGCCGACGACGTTGGTCTGGATGAACTCGCCCGGCCCGTCGATCGAGCGGTCGACATGGGATTCGGCGGCCAGATGCATCACCGCGTCGGGCTGGTGGGTGTCGAACACCCGTCTCAGCTCGGCGGCGTCGCAGATGTCGACCTTCTCGAAGGCGTAGCGGGGATTGCCCTCGGCGCCCGGCAAGGAGGACAGGTTGGCCGCGTAGGTCAGCTTGTCGACATTGACGACGAAGGCGTCGGTTTCGGCGAGAAGCTGGCGGACCACCGCCGAGCCGATGAAACCGGCGCCGCCGGTGACGAGAATGCGCGTCATCAAACCACCTTACCGCCAAAAACGGGGCCGCACGCCCCACCGGGCAAAAAAGAGCCGAAATCCAATAGCGCCGTCAGAACCAGTCGCCAAGCTGGGCGAAGGTCGGATGCTTGTGATCCTTGTCCGACAGCTGCGCCTTGTCCGCCGACACCGGCCAGTCGATGCCCAGTTCCGGATCGTTCCACAGCAGGCCGCGGTCATGCTCGGGCGAATAATAGTTGGTCACCTTGTAGATGACCTCGGTGTCCGGCTCCAGCGTGCAGAAGCCGTGGGCGAAGCCGATCGGCACCAGGATCTGGTTCCATTCCGCCGCGCTGATCACCGCGCTGACATGCCGGCCGAAGGTGGGGGAGCCTTTGCGGATGTCGACCGCCACGTCCAGGATGGCGCCGCGCACCACCCGCACCAGCTTGTCCTGGGCGAAGGGCGGCAGCTGGAAATGCAGGCCGCGCACCGTGCCGACCTCGGCCGACAGCGACTGGTTGTCCTGGACGAAGTCGTAATGCAGCCCGGCCGCCTCGAACGTCTTCTTGGTGTAGGTCTCCGAGAAGAAGCCGCGATGGTCGCCGAACTTCTTCGGGCGGATGATCTTAACGTCGGGAATGTCGAGGGAGACGACGTCCATGGCTCAGATGCTTTCCTTCTGAAGCTCTTTGCGGGCCGCCGGCTGCTCCTTGCGCAGCCAGGGCCTGACCGTGCGCGGCGGGAAGGCCAGACCGAAGTCGGACGCATCCAGGGTCAGGTTCGGGTTGTAGAAGGGATCCTCGATCAGCGACCGGCCCCAGCGTTCCTGCATGTAGGCGATCTCGCGCTTGAAGCGGGCGATCTTGTCGGGCGCCATGTCCGACCCGCGCGAGGCCGATTCCAGGTGGTACAGCTCGGCATGCGGCGTCCACACCAGGAAATAGCCGGCGTCGCGGATCTTGAGGCAGAGATCGACGTCGTTGAAGGCGACGGCCAGATGCTCATCGTTCAGCCCGCCGACCTCCTCGAACACCGCCTTGCGCATGACCAGGCAGGCGGCGGTGACGCAGGACATGTTCTGCGTCAGCATCAGCCGGGCGAAATGGCCGGGATGCTCGCGGGCGAAATGCTTGTGGATGTGATTGGCCACCCCGTTGATGCCGGTGATGACGCCGGCATGCTGGATGGTGTCGTCGCCGTAATAGAGCTTGGCGCCGACCGCTCCCACCTCCGGCCGCAGGGCATGGGCGACCATCTCGGTCAACCAGCCCGGATGGATCACCTTGATGTCGTTGTTGATCAGGCCGATCAACTCACCCTGCGCCGCGCGCACGCCGAAATTGTTGATGGCGGAGAAGTTGAAGGGGCCGTCATAGCGCAGCACCCGCACCCGCTCGCGCCCCTGCAGCGAGGCGAAGTAGTCGAGCGTCTCCTTCTCCTCGCTGTTGTTGTCGAGGACGATGACTTCCAGGTTGGGATAGTCGGTCTCGGTCAGCAGCCCTTCGACGCACTGGCGCAGCAGGTCGACCTTGTCGCGGGTCGGCACCAGCAGCGAGACCAGCGGCGCCGGTTCCGGCACCGGATAGACGGTGCGGGTGTACCATTCGGCCCCCGGCGCCGGCTCCACCCGCACCGGCTGGCCGGTGCGCTGGAAATGATCCTGCAATGCCCGGCGCGCCGCGTCGGTGGCCGTCGGCAGCGCCACGGTCGAGAAGGAGGAGGAGGCGGAGAACACCCGCCAGTGATAGAGGATCATCGGGATGTGGCGGATGCGCGGCGCCGTGGTCTTCTCCACCGCGCGCAACACCAGATCGTAATCCTGGCTGCCCTCGTAGCCGACGCGGAAGCCGCCGATCTCCACCAGCAGGCTGCGGCGGAACACGCCCAGATGGCTGACCATGTTCTGGCCGTGGAACAGGTCGGGGTTCCAGTCGGTCTTGAAATAGGGGTCGTAGCGCCGGCCGTTCTCGTCGATCTTGTCCTCGTCGGAATAGATCACGTCGGCGTCCGGGTGCCGCTCGATCTCCTCCGCCACCATGTAGAGGGCGTGCGGCGGGAGTTCGTCGTCATGGTCCATCAGGGCGACGAACTCGCCCGAGGCCAGCTCCAGCGCGCTGTTGCTGGCCGCCGAGATGTGGCCGTTCGCCTCGCGCCGCATCGTCTTGATCCGGGGGTCGCGCGCGGCATACTCCGCCAGCACCGCCGCCACATGCGGGGCGGTGGAGGCGTCGTCGGCGATGCACAGCTCCCAATGCGGGTAGAGCTGGGCCAGCACCGTGTCGAGCGCGCGGCGCAGATAGGGTTCCGGCGTGTTGTAGACCGGCATGACCACGGAGATCAGCGGCCGCCGCGCCATCCGGCCGATGGCCTCGGTGATCGACTGGCGGTCGAAGGGAGTCAGCGTATCGTAGAGGCGGATCCAGCTCTCGTAATCGGTAACCAGCGTGTTCGGCTGCAGATCCTGCAGCAGCTTGTGCTTGGTCGCCGCCAGACCGTGCTGGCGCAGGTAGGTCAGCCCGCGGAAGGCCTGGCCCTGATAGGTCTTCAGCGCCCGCTGCAGGACCTGGAGCTTGCCGATCTCCTCGACCGTCACGTCCTCCAGCCGGAAGCGTGCCGGTCGGTCGGTCGGGTCGAGCCGCAGGGCTTTGGTCTCGTAGGGCAGCAGCACCAGGGCTTCCGCCTCGCCGTCGACCACCGGCGGCAGCCGCAGCATGCCGCCCTCGCCGAAGCCGGCGCCGCAATCGATGTAGAGCACCGGGGCCAGCGGCACCGTGGCGTCGGCGACGCGATAGCGGATGATGCACCAACCGGCCGGGCAGCGGCCCTGGTCCGAGACCAGCCGGAAGGCGGGATCGACCCCCAGCGTCTCGAAACGGCCATCCTCCAGCCGGACGACGTCGTGGAACGGCTCCAGGGCGATGGCGTGGCGGCGCGAGCGGTGGAAGCGGCGCAGCTCGGTCGTCAGCCGGCCGAGCTTGCGCACCGGGGCGGAGACCTTCCAGGAGGTGGAATTGACCAGGGAGTGGATATGCTGGTCGCGGGCGCGCACCACCCCGTGCAGCTCGTCGTTGGCGGTGCGCAGCCGCGCGGCCTCGGCATGGGCCTCCTCCAGGCTGCGGCGCAGTGCGTCGCCTTCGTCCTGCAGCGCGGCAATCCGTCCGTTCAGCTGCCCGATCTCGCCGCCCAGTTCGATGATGTGCGCATCGCGGCCGGCGATCCACTCCTGCAGGGTGGCGATCGACTCGTTGCGCTCGGCCACCGTGGTCATCAGACCGCGGATCTCGTCCACCCGGTTGCGGACGTCCTGATGCAGACCGGCGATGTCCTGCTCCAGCCCCAGGATCCGGCGGGCGCGTTCCTGCGCCTGCTGGGTCTCGATGACGCCGCTGCCCAGCCGGTCGAAGAAGGCGCGGATCTGCTGGGCGGTCTGGCCGTCGCGGCCCGCCTCGAACAGCCAGCGGATCTCGTCGGGCAGATCGTCGCCGACCGCCAGCACGCCGAGCCCGTTGGAATGCAGGAAGCCGAAGGACGGGTAGCGGGCGGTCAGCTCCTCCCACAGCTTCCAGACGCCGAAATCGCCCTTGCGGACGTTGATGTCGTGGAACAGCACGACGCCGCGACCGCTCATCTTCGGCAGCCACGTCTCGAAATCGTGGCGCACCGCCTCGTAGGTGTGCAGACCGTCGATGTGCAGCAGGTCGACGCTGGCGTCGGCGAAATGGACGACCGCCTCGTCGAAGGTCATCCGCATCATGCGGGAGAAGGCGGCGTAGCGCGGGTCATGGAAGTCGGCGAGCGTCTGGTAGACCTCGTCGCCGTAATAGCCCGCCTGCGGGTCGCCCTGCCAGGTGTCGACCGCGAAGCAGGCGGTGCCGGTCCCGAGCTGCTTCACCGCCTGGCAGAAGGTCGAATAGGAATTGCCGGTGTGGGTCCCCAGCTCGACGAAGGTCCGCGGGCGCAGCGCCTCGGTGATCCACAGCGCGAAAGGCGTGTGGCCGAGCCAGGACGGCGGGGCGACGATGAGGTCGGGGGTGAGAAAGCTGATCGGCCGGCAGAGGCGATGGAGAGTATCGGAACCTGCGTCCTGCAAAAACGAATCCACCTGTCGCCTCTTGTTTTGCCTGCCTCCGCACCGGGATCGTTCCGGGCTTTCGGCCGCTGCTTCGATCCTATCGCCAAGTCAGGGCATCCGGTCTGCGGGCACCGGACGGCCCTGTCACAGCCGCCGACACACATACGCTGACACCCCGGCGGAATGCAAGCCGCTGCCCCCGGACCGCCTGGTGGGGGGCCACAATAGCCGGGGGTGCGGTTTTCCTGCCTCACTCCGGGGGCATGGGCGGGGGTATGGGCGGGCCGTCCCTATTTTGTCGCAGGGACGGCGCGGGGGGTGGAGGCCCCCTCCGCCTCCAGTGTGATCGCCAGCATCGGCATGCCGACCAGCCCGCGGACGACATGGCTGGCGTGGACCTTGAAGAACAGCGCGTCCTCGACCCAATGGTGCTGGACGTGATCGTTCTGCGTGCCCTCGGCGAGCGCCACGGTGATGGAGAAGTCGCCGCTGGGCAGGTAGGGCATCTGGAAGCGGAAGCGGGCGGCGAAGTCCTGCCCGGCCGGGATGGTGACGGGGTCGAGCTGGTAGCTGAGGAAGGTGTTGTCGCCGAACAGGTTCTGGCCCAGCTTGTCCTTGACGTAGAAGCCGACGATGGGGCGGTGGACCTGCTGGTCGGCCCGGCAGTCCACCTTCAGCACGATGACCTCGCCGCCCTCCAGCACGCTGAGCGGATGCTCCTCGGCATCCAGGATCGAGACGTTGGTGATGGTGGCGCCGCGGTTGCCGAACCAGGGGCCGCTGTCGTTGAAGTCGAACAGCTCGATGGCGTTGCGATGCTGGGATGCCTTCAGCAACTCGGCGCGGGCGTCCTCCACCGGCTCCTCGCGCTTGGCCTGGGGCAGCGCCTGCCGCGCCCCGCCGATGCGGAAGCCGCGCGAGGTGTCCTGGTCGCTGTAGAGCGCCGCCAGATAGTCGTGGCAGACCTCCTTGGCCGGGCCGATCGCCCGCACCGACCCGTTGTCCAGCCACACCACCCGGTCGCACAGGTTCACCACCTGACCCGTGTCGTGCGACACGAAGAACAGGGTGCCGCGCTCCTTGAAGCGGTGGATGAAGCGCATGCATTTCTGGGTGAAGGAGGCGTCGCCGACCGCCAGGATCTCGTCGACGATCATGATGTCGGCGTCGACATGCGCCGCCACCGCGAAGGCGAGGCGGGCGTACATGCCGCTGGAATAGAGCTTCACCGGCTGTTCGATGAAGTCGCCGATGCCCGCGAACTCGGCGATTGAGTCGTAGCGCTGGGCGATCTGCTCGTTCGACAACCCCAGCACCGAGGCCGCGAGATAGACGTTCTCGCGCCCGGTGAATTCGGGATTGAAACCGGCGCCCAGCTCCAGCAGCGCCGCGATGCGGCCATCGACCACGATGCGGCCCGAGGTCGGCGTCAGCGTGCCGCAGAGCAGCTGCAGGAAGGTCGATTTGCCCGAGCCGTTGCGGCCGATCAGCCCGACCGTCTCGCCGCGGCGGACCTCCAGGTCGACGCCGCGCAGCGCCCAGTACTCGTCGTAATATTTGCGCCGGCCGCGCACCAGCATCTGCTTCAGCCGGTCCTGCGGGCGCTTGAAGATGGCGTAGGCCTTGCCCAGCCCCTCCGCCCGGATGACCACAGGGGCATCGGCGTGGGGATCGGCGGCGGTATCGGCGGCGGGAGTCTCGGTCTCAGACGACATCGGCGAACCCCCGGCGGGTCTTCATGAACCAGAGATAGCCGAGCCAGGCCACCACCCAGGCGCCCAGCGTCGCCAGTCCCCACTCCACCGGCGACGGGACGCGGCCCCAGAACAGCAGGTCCTTCGACTGCTCCAGGATCGCGGTCATCGGGTTCAGGTGCAGGATGGCGCGGAAGCGCTCGGGGATCGCGGTCATCGGATAGAAGATCGGGCTGAGGAACATCAGCACGGTGACGGCCACCCCCACCACCTGCCGCAGGTCGCGCAGGAACACGCCGGCGGCGGCGAAGAACCAGCTCAGCCCCAGCGTGGTCAGGCAGAGCGGCGCCAGCACCAGCGGCAGCAGCAGCGCCGTCGGCGGCGGGAGCCCCGCCACGGCGAGGTGGAAGACCAGCAGGATGACGAAGCCGATGCCGGCGTTGAACAGCGCGACCGCCAGCGACACCAGCGGCAGGATCTCCAGCGGGAAGACCACCTTCTTGATGTAGCTGATGTTCTCCAGCAGCAGCCCGGGCGCCCGGTTCAGGCATTCGCCCAGCACGTTGAACAGGATCAGGCCGGAGAACAGCAGCAGGGCGAATTCGGTGTTGCTCTCCCCCGCCGCTCCGCTGGGCGTGCCCCAGCGCGCGCGGAACACCACCGAGAAGACGAAGGTGTAGACCGCCAGCATCAGGATCGGATTCAGCACCGCCCAGACGATGCCCAGCACGGACCCGCGATAGCGGGCGTCGATCTCCCGCCGGGCCAGCCGCAGGATCAGCGACCTGTGGTGCCAGGCGGTCTGGAAAAGGGCAAAGGGACCGGCGCCGAAACCCGCCACCTTAGGGTTTCCCGACTGAGAGTTGAACAATTTAGAGTATTCCCCGTCTGCGGCCGGCCGACCATAACCCCCGCCCCGGCGGCGTTCAAGCGAAAGCATCCCCCGGCACCGGAGGGGCGGCAGAGGGAATGGCTGGCCGGGTGGACCCTCCTGAAAAAGAACAGGAGGGGGAACGGACCTTTGGTTTCCCCCGTTTACCCGAAAGATCGGGGAGGTGGTGACTCTGTCCAGGGATTTCCGTTATCACGAAAGAAAATTTTACAGTAAACATTCGGAGCGTCGGCACTGTTCGAGCTAATGCCACGGGAAGTGCCGGAGTTCCGCGTCCTATGCGTATCAGTAAACTTCAAGTCGAAATCAAACGTGACTTTCCTATACGCAGGATAGGGACATGCCTTGTCATGAGATTGCTATCCGATGCGCGATCCACCATTGGGGGTCGCAACGGTAATTTTATAAGCCCATGGGGTTAGATCCGGATTAGAGCTAAAAAAGCTCATCCGATAGGGCCATAACTAGCCTTGAGAAGCGGCGATTGCCCGATTTGCAGGAAAGACGCACCGATTGCCGAAGTCCGGGAAAAACCGGAGTGCCCGGCGGAGCGGTGACGCAAAAGGAGGCCGTTGTGTTTTGGAATGCAAAGACCCTGACAGCCGATCACTATGCCGCATCGTTAAGAAATCACTTCGGTGACGGTGCGGTCCATCGTCTTCAGAAAGAGATCGGTTTTGTTGGAAAGCGGCTTCTTAGACTTCCCAGCACGGAAAGATCGAGCTTCTTCGATCCCTGGTTCACGGAGGAGAACGCCCGTCATCTGCGGTCGGTCGCCCAGTCGGTCCGCGGGATCATGCCGGATGCCGCCGGTGCGGCCGGTGCCGCTCCCCGCGCCGCTCCCCGCATCGTCTTCCTGCACGGGGTCATGCCGCGCAGCGGCACCAACTATCTCCAGAGCCTGCTGGAGCTGCATCCCGACGTGGTGGTCAATCCCTACGGCGTCCGGGAGCTTCCCTTCCTGAACACGGTGGAGGACGCGCGCATCTATGAGGGGCGCTTCCTGCGTCTCTATCAACGCAACCGGGAGTCATTCAGCGATTTGGAAACCTTCTGCTATATGGTCAGCGGGTTCCTCCGTCGCATCGAAGCCGAGTTCCCGGCGGACAAGACGGTGGTGATCAAGTCGCCCCACACCCGGATGATGCGCTATTTCCCCTACCTGTTCCCGACGGAGCGCTGCCTGATCGTGCTGCGCGACGGCCGCCGAGCGGTGCAGTCCACCATCGACACCTGGCCGCTGCGCTTCCTCGGCCGCACCTTCGCCGACGTCTGCCGCGAATGGAGCTTCGGCACCGAGGCGGCGCTGGAGGCGCAGAGCCGGATGAGCGCCGACGCCTGCCGTCTGGTCCGCTTCGAGGACGCGGTGGCCTCCCCCGACGGCACCGCCCGCGACCTGCTGCGGTTCCTGGACCTGAGCGAGGCGCGCTATCCGTTCGAGCGGATCGGCGACCTGCCCATCCTGGGATCGTCCCGCGTCTCGCGCCGCGATGGCGAGGTCAGCTGGACCCCCGTCAAGAAACCCGAAGGCTTCGACCCGTCGAAGCGCCAGATCGACTGGTCGCGCAAGCGTCGGACCGTGTTCGACGCCGTGGCCGGAGACATGCAGAAGAAGGCCGGCTATGCTGCTTGATCCACTGCTCGACCCCCACCCCGCGGCCAAGGATCGCTCCGGGGCCGCGACCGGTTCCCCCGGTTCCGTCCCTGCTTCCGAGGACAGCTTGCCCGCCATCCTGACCACGCCGGCCCGCCTCACCCACTTGCAAAGGCTGGAGGCTGAGAGCATCCACATCATGCGCGAGGTGGCGGCCCAGTTCCAGAAGCCGGTCATGCTCTATTCGGTGGGCAAGGACAGCTCGGTGCTGCTGCATCTGGCGATGAAGGCCTTCCATCCGTCGAAGCCGCCCTTCCCGCTGCTGCATGTCGACACGACCTGGAAGTTCCGGGAGATGATCGAATTCCGCGACCGCACGGCGCAGGAGTTGGGCATCGACCTGATGGTCCACATCAACCGGGACGGCGTGCGCCAGGGCATCGGCCCCTTCACCCACGGCTCGGCCGTCCACACCGACGTTATGAAGACGCAAGCGCTCAAGCAGGCGCTCGACGCCCACGGCTTCGACGCCGCCTTCGGCGGGGCGCGCCGCGACGAGGAGAAGAGCCGCGCCAAGGAGCGCATCTTCTCCTTCCGCACGGCTTCCCACCGCTGGGAGCCGAAGAACCAGCGGCCGGAGCTGTGGAGCCTCTACAACGGCCGGATCAACAAGGGCGAGAGCATCCGCGTCTTCCCGCTGTCGAACTGGACCGAGCTGGACATCTGGCAATACATCCACCAGGAGAACATCCCGGTCGTCCCCCTCTATTTCGCCAAGCCGCGCCCGGTGGTGGAGCGTGACGGCACGCTCATCATGGTCGATGACGACCGCCTGCCGCTGAAGCCCGGCGAGACGCCGGAGATGGCCTGGGTGCGCTTCCGCACGCTCGGCTGCTATCCGCTGACCGGGGCCGTGCGCAGCACCGCCGCCACCCTGCCCGAGATCATCCGCGAGATGCTGCTGTCCACCAGTTCGGAACGGCAGGGCCGCGTGATCGACCAGGACGCCGCCGCTTCCATGGAAGCGAAGAAGCAGGAAGGCTACTTCTGATGCTGAAGGAACTCGATCCCGTCGCCGCCGACATCGACGTGGCCGGCCCCGATGTTGCCGCCCCCGATGCCGATAGGGAAGTGCAGGAGTATCTGGCCCGCCAGAACAGCAAGGACCTGCTGCGCTTCATCACCTGCGGCTCGGTGGACGACGGCAAGTCGACGCTGATCGGTCGCCTGCTCTACGACTGCAAATGCCTGTTCGAGGACCAGCTGGCCAGCCTGGAGACGGACTCCGGCCGTTTCGGCACCACCGGCGCCGGCCAGCTCGACCTCGCGCTGCTGGTCGACGGGCTGGCGGCGGAGCGCGAGCAGGGCATCACCATCGACGTCGCCTACCGCTTCTTCACCACCGAGCGCCGCAAGTTCATCGTCGCCGACACGCCGGGCCACGAGCAGTACACCCGCAACATGGTCACCGGCGCGTCCACCGCCGACGCCGCGGTGCTGCTGGTCGACGCGCGCAAGGGCGTGCTGACCCAGACCCGGCGCCACAGCACCATCGTCTCGCTGCTCGGCGTGCGCCATGTCGTGCTGGCGGTCAACAAGATGGACGCCGTCGGCTGGGACCGCGAGACCTTCGAGCGCATCGCCGCCGACTACCGCGTCTTCGCCCAGCGCATCGGCATCACCGACGTCACCTGCATCCCGGTCTCCGCCCTGACCGGCGACAACGTCACCAAACCGTCGGACGCCATGGCCTGGTACGGCGGCCCCACCCTGCTCGGCCATCTGGAGAGCGTCGACGCCGCGGCGGAGCGGAAGCTCGGCTCCTTCCGCATGGCGGTGCAGTGGGTGAACCGGCCGAACCAGGACTTCCGCGGCTTCAGCGGCACGGTGGTCGGCGGTGCGGTGCGCGTCGGCGACGACGTCGCCATCCTGCCCGGCGGCCGGACCAGCCGGGTGGCCCGCCTCGTCACCATGGACGGCGACCTGGAGACGGCGGAACCCGGACAGGCGATCACCCTGGTGCTGGCCGACGAGGTCGACGCCAGCCGCGGCGACATGATCGTCGCCGCCGCCGGCCGGCCGGAGGTGGCCGACCAGTTCGCAGCCCATGTGGTGTGGATGGACGGGCAGCCGCTGCTGCCCGGCCGCTCCTATCTGCTGCGCGCCGGCACGGCGACGGTCGGCGCCCAGGTGACGGAGCTGAAGCACGCCATCAACGTCAACACCCAGGAGCATGCCGCCGCCAAGCATCTCGACCTGAACGACGTCGGCTTCTGCAATCTGGCGCTCGACCGGCCGATCCCGTTCGACGCCTATGCCGACAGCCGCGAGACCGGCAGCTTCATCCTGATCGACCGGCTGACCAACGCCACCGCCGGCTGCGGCATGATCCGCTTCCCCCTGCGCCGGGCGTCGAACATCCACCGCCACGCCACGAAGGTGGACAAGGCGGCGCGGGCGGGGAACTTGCAGAAGCCCTGCGTGCTGTGGTTCACCGGCCTGTCCGGCTCCGGCAAGTCCAGCGTCGCCGACCGCCTGGAGCAGGAGCTGCACCGTCTCGGCCGCCGCACCATGATCCTGGACGGCGACAATGTCCGCCATGGCCTGAACCGGGATCTGGGCTTCACCGACGAGGACCGGGTGGAGAACATCCGCCGCGTCGCCGAGGTGTCGAAGCTGATGGTGGAGGCCGGGCTGATCGTGCTGGTCAGCTTCATCTCCCCCTTCCGCGAGGAGCGCCGGATGGCGCGCACCCTGGTGGAGGACGGCGAGTTCCTGGAGATCTTCATGGACACGCCGCTGGAGGTCTGCGAGGCGCGCGACCCCAAGGGGCTGTACAAGAAGGCACGATCCGGCCAGCTCCCCCACTTCACCGGCATCGACAGCGCCTACGAGCCGCCGGAAGCCCCGGAGATCACCTTGAAGGGCGGCGAACACGGCACCGACGAGATGGTCGCCCAGGTGATCGAGGAACTGCGGCGGCGCGGGGTGATCTGACCGGGCAGCGCCCTCTCCCGCTGCGGGTCACCCCAGCGTGCGCTTCACGATCAGCGACAGCTTTTCCAGCATCGCCGGGTCGCGGTGGGAGGGGGCGGTCATGATGGCGTTGTCCAGCGCGGTGTGGCAGCCCTGGCCGCATAGCCCCTCGCGCCCCGCCACCTTCGGCGCCAGGGCCGAGACCAGCGCGCGCGCCCTGCCGGCATTGGCGACCACCACCCGGATCACCGCATCGACCGACACATGGTCGTGCCCCTCGTGCCAGCAGTCGTAATCGGTGACCATGGCGACGGTCGCGTAGCACATCTCCGCCTCGCGGGCGAGCTTGGCCTCCGGCATGTTGGTCATGCCGATGACGTCGCAGCCCCAGCTGCGGTAGAGGTTGGATTCGGCGACGGTGGAGAATTGCGGCCCCTCCATCACCATGTAGGTGCCGCGCCGCTGGTGCGGGATGTCCAGCTCGACCAGCGCCTGCTCGATCAGGTCGCCCAGCCGGCCGCAGACCGGGTGGCCCAGCGCCACATGGGCGACCAGCCCGCTGCCGAAGAAGGTCTTGTCGCGGGCGAAAGTGCGGTCGATGAACTGGTCGATCACCACGAAGGTGCCCGGCGGCAGATGCTCCTTCAGCGAGCCGACCGCCGACACCGACAGGATCTCGGTCACGCCCAGCTGCTTGAGCGCATGGATGTTGGCGCGGAAATTCAGCTCCGACGGCGGGATGCGGTGGCCGCGGCCGTGGCGCGGCAGGAAGACCAGCCTCTGCCCCGCCAGCTCGCCGGTCAGCAGCTCGTCCGACGGGTCGCCGAAGGGCGTGGTCACCTTGACCCAGCGGGTGTTCTCCAGCCCGTCGATGTCGTACAGGCCGCTGCCGCCGATCACACCCAGAACCACACCGCCAACCGCATCACCGCTCATGCCCTGCTCTCCCCCGCTGAAGCTGGTGCGACTATTCCGAGCGCACCGGGAGAAGGCAACAGCGGACTTTCTCCACAAGCGGCCAAAAGCGGCCAAAAGCGGATTGATGCCGGCCCATCCACCCCCTACCCTCGCCAGTCCGTTTTTTGATGGAGTGTCATGTCATGCGGATCGACGGGACGGCCTATCGCACCATCTGGCCGGACGGTGAGGGTGCCGTCGCCATCATCGACCAGACCCGGCTGCCGCACGACTTCGCCGTCGTCCGCCTGACCAGCCTGGAGGAGGCCGCCCACGCCATCCGCGCCATGCTGGTGCGCGGCGCGCCGCTGATCGGTGCCGCGGCGGCCTACGGCGTGGCTCTGGCCCTGCGTGCCGATGCCAGCGACCGCGGGCTGGAGCGGGCCTGCGCCACCCTGCTGGCGACCCGCCCGACGGCGGTCAACCTGCGCTGGGCGCTGGAGCGCATGCGCGGCCTGCTGGCCCCGCTGCCGGAGGCCCGGCGCGTCGGGGCCGCCGAGGCGGAGGCCGCGGCCATCGCCGACGAGGATGTCGAGATCAACCGCTCCATCGGCCTGCACGGCGCGGCGTTGATCCGCGCCGCGGCGGCGAACAAGGTTCCGGGTGAGCCGGTGAATGTGCTGACCCACTGCAACGCCGGCTGGCTCGCCACCGTCGACTGGGGCACGGCGCTCGCCCCCGTCTATGCCGCTTTCGAGCAGGGCATCCCGCTGCATGTCTGGGTGGACGAGACGCGGCCGCGCAACCAGGGCGCCAGCCTGACCGCCTGGGAGCTGAAGCACCACGGCGTCCCCCACACCGTCATCGCCGACAATGTCGGCGGCCATCTGATGCAGCATGGCAAGGTCGATTTGTGCATCGTCGGCACCGACCGCACCACCGCGACCGGCGACGTCTGCAACAAGATCGGCACCTATCTGAAGGCGTTGGCCGCGCACGACAACGGCGTTCCCTTCTATGTCGGACTGCCCTCGCCGACCATCGACTGGACCATCGCCGACGGCGTGCGCGACATCCCCATCGAGGAGCGCGACGGCCGCGAGGTGAGCGAGCTGACCGGCCGCACCGCCGACGGCCGGATCGAGACGGTGCGCGTCACCCCCGACGGCAGCCCGGTCGCCAATTACGCCTTCGACGTTACGCCGGCCCGCCTGGTGACCGGCCTGATCACCGAACGCGGCGTCTGCCCCGCCACGCGCGACGGGCTGCTCGGGCTGTTTCCGGAGCGGGGCTGAGGGCCTGTTTGAAAAATCCGTCGGCCAACATTCAACGCCTTTCCATCGTCATTCCCGCGAAGGCGGGAATCCAGGAAACTCCGTAACGAAGGAGCTGAAATGGCTGGATTCCCGCCTTCGCGGGAATGACGGCTGAATAAGTGTTTCGGTTCCAGTGTGTTAATCGCCTGCGAGATCTGTGCATCCCGTAGTGCCTTCGCGGGGATGACGGATCGGGAAAGGACGGAACATGATGGACGCTTTCAAACAGGCTCGGAGGGCATTGCCGGCAAGGTGACGGTCAGGTGGAGCGGGAGCGGGCGGAAAATGCTTTCCCCTGTTCGGCGATCCGTTCGGCATCGAAGTCCGTCAAGCGTCTCTCGGCCAGATCGGTCATGCCCCGGTCAATATCCGCCTTCAGCGACGCGAATTCCTGGCGCTGCAGGGCGGCCGGCAAGGTGATGATCAGACGTTCGATCTCGGTCATGACTGCTCCTCATGGAATACTCGATCATACCCATCGAGGCCGTCAACCTACCCCTTCCACCATCTCCCGCGCCCGCCGCAGGTCGGCGACGAAGTCGCGATAGGCCTGCGCCGCCCCCTCCCCCGCCGGCAGGCGCAGCAGGTAGGACGGGTGGACGGTGACGAAGCCGTTCCAGTCGCCAAACCCCATCGGCCCGCGCTCCCGCAGGACCGACACGCTGCGTCCGGTCAGCGCCAGGGCCGCCGTGGCGCCCAGCGTCACCACCAGGCGCGGGCGGACGAAGGACAGCTCCTTCATCAGCCACCAGCGGTAATGCTTCACCTCGCCGGCGGTCGGCGACTGGTGCAGGCGGCGCTTGCCGCGGGCGACGAACTTGAAATGCTTCACCGCGTTGGTCAGGTAGGCGGCGCTCCGCTCGATCCCGGCCTCTTCCAGCGCGCGGGCCAGCAACTGCCCGGCCGGGCCGACGAAGGGGCGTCCCTCCAGGTCCTCCTGGTCGCCGGGCTGCTCGCCGACGATGGCGATGGCGGCGCCCACCGGCCCCTCGCCCGGCACCGCCTGCGTCGCCCCCGGCACCAGCGGATCCGCCGCCAGGATGATGCGGTTCAGCTCGGCCAGCGTCGCCGGCTCCTGCCGGGCCATGGCGGCGACTGCCTTGTCGGGGTTGCGGCGGCGCGGGGCCGCGGCTTCCGCCTCGATCATCGCCTGCACCCGCGCGGGCGCGGAGCGGATCATGCCGGGAATGGCCGCCGCTTCCGGCAAATTGGCCCAGTATTTCCGCGGCATCTCCGCCCGCATCGCCGCAGGGTTCACCCGCGCCGGGTTGAAGGTGCTCTCGTAATAGCGCTGCCAGCCCTCGGCGAAGCGGTCGTCGCGGTCGAGCCCCTCCGGCCTCAAAGCCGCCGGCCCGACGGTCAGCGCCCGCCGGTCCCACTGCAGCGAGCCCACCGGCGTCAGGATCGTCCAGACCAGACTCTCGAAGCGCTCGACGAAGAAGGGGGCGGTGGCCTCGACGATGAAATGGTCGGGCTCGAACCACGCGACATAGCGCTCGGCCCCATCGGGATCGCGCACCTCGCGGAAGCGCAGGAAGGCGTGCATCTTGTGCAGGTCGCGCCGCACCGCCTTGTCCAGCAGCGCCAGCCGGTGCACCAGCGGGTCGGCATGGTGGTCGAGCATATCGCGCTCCCCCCGCAGCACCCGCCACACCAGCCGGTGCAGCAGGGCGTAGCGTTCCGGATCGCGGTGGCAGACCACGCTTTCGATCAGCGCCCCCACCGGGCGCGGCAGCGACACCGGCGGCGCGTCCGCCGGCAGAGGTGCGTCATCCCCGAACAGCGACGGCGCCGCCCCGACGCTCCACACCACCTCGCCCGGATCGGCGCCAAGTGCGACCAGCCCGCGCAGCGCGCGGCGGAAGCCGTCGAGGTCGGCGCCGTCCCTCAGGTCCACACGATGCATGGCTCAGAACAGGCTGAGTTGCTTGGGCGGCGCCACCAGCCGCTGCCGCAGGTCGGCGCGGTCGGTCAGCCCGCCCGGATGGTGGTCGGCGGCGATCAGGAAGGCGCGCGCCCGCTTCAGCCCCGACGACAGCCGGGCCACATCCTCCAGCCGCAGGGTGGTGTGGCGCCGCGCCTCGACGATCCTGTCGACCGCCCGCGCGCCCAGACCCGGCACGCGCAGCAGCATCTCGCGATCGGCGCTGTTGACGTCGACCGGGAAGCGCTCCCGGTTCTTCAGGGCCCAGGCCAGCTTGGGGTCGATGCCGAGGTCCAGCATCCCGCCCTCGCCCCCGGCGGCGATCTCCTCCACCGTGAAGCCGTAATAGCGCAACAGCCAGTCGGCTTGGTACAGCCGGTTCTCGCGCTGCAGCGGCGGCGGCTTGGCCGGGAGGGCGGAACTCGCCTCCGGGATCGGGCTGAAGGCCGAATAATAGACCCGCCGCAGCCCATAGCGGCGATAGAGCGTGTCGCTGGTCTCCAGCACCGACAGGTCGGTGGAGGCGTCGGCGCCGACGATCATCTGGGTGCTCTGCCCGGCGGGGGAGAAGCGGCGCTTCTCCTCCTTGGCCTCCAGGATGCGTTCGCCGACCTGTCCCATCACCGCCTTGATCGCGCCGCCGTCCTTCTCCGGCGCGAACTCCTTCAAACTGCGGTCGGAAGCCAGTTCCAGGTTGATCGACAGCCGGTCCGCCCACAACCCGGCCTGTTCGATCAGCCAGGGGCTGGCCTCCGGGATCGTCTTCAGGTGGATGTAGCCGGCGAAGCCATGGTCGCGCCGCAGCGTGCGCGCCACCAGCATCAGCTGCTCCATCGTGTAATCGGGCGAGCGGATGATGCCGGAGGACAGGAACAGCCCCTCGATGCAGTTGCGCTTGTAGAAGCCCAGCGTCAGCCGCACCACCTCGTCCACGCTGAACCGCGCGCGGCGCACGTTGGAGGAGCGGCGGTTGATGCAGTAGGCGCAGTCGAACAGGCAATAGTTGGTCAGCAGGATCTTGAGCAGCGAGACGCAGCGCCCGTCCGGCGTATAGGCATGGCAGATGCCGGCCCCGGTGGTCGAGCCGATGCCGTCCGGCCCGCCCGTCCGCCGCTTGGCGCCTGACGACGCGCAGGAGGCGTCGTACTTCGCCGCGTCGGCGAGAATTTCGAGCTTGTCGAGCAGCGCGTCATCCACCGTGGAGGCTTCCCTCTCCCTTGAAGATGTTCGCAATATGTTCTTTTGAAAGCAAAAGGCAAGCCGAATGGCGGGGGCAAAATCGTGCCTTCGGCCCGTCTTTTCAGCCCGCTCCCTTAGCCCGCCGCAAGCGCCTCGCCCAACTCTCGACCCAGTTTCTGCAGCACGCTGTCCCAGTCGCCCGGCGCGGTCTGCCGGAACAGCCGGACCGACGGATACCAGACCGTGTCGTGGCGCCCCTGCATCCAGCGCCATTCGGCGTTGTGGGGAAGCAGCGCCCAGGTCGGGCGCCCCAGCCCGCCGGCGAGATGGACGGTCGAGTTGTCGACCGACACCACCAGATCCATGGCGGAGATCAGCGCCGCCAGCCCGTCGATGTCGCCCCAGGCATCCAGCCCCGCATCGGTGACGCCGGCGGCGGCGGCCTCCGCGGCGACGTCGCCATATTGCAGGCTGACCAGCTTCACGCCGGGCCGCTCCAGTGCTCCAGTCAATGCCTGGGCCAGCCGGGCGAGGGGGATGGAGCGCAGATGCCCGACGGCGGCGTTCTTGCTGCTCCAGGAAACCCCGATCAAGCGCCGGCCATCCCCGAGACGCCGCCGCAGTTCGGCCACCCGGTCGGGATCGGCCTTCAGGAAGGCGGGCTGGCGGCCGGCGAAGTCCTCGATCCGGCGGCGCATCAGGCGCGGCAGGCTGCCGGCCGGGATCTGCGCGACCACGTCCGGCGCGGTCAGCCGTCCGTCCGGCGGTTCGCCGCGCGCCACCACGGTGACGCCCGGCGGGCAGTGGGGCAGGCAGTGGGGCAGGCCGCGGGCGAAGAGCGGGGCCAGCCGCGCGTCGCAGTCCAGCACCACCCGTACCCCCTCCCCGGCCAGCTGCGGGATCAGGCTGGCGAACATCACCTCGTCGCCCAGCCCCTGCTCGCCCCACACCAGCAGTCTGCCGTCGCCCAGCGCCCTGCCGTCCCAGAGCGGCTGGGGGAACTCCGCCCGCGGGAAGCGGCCGGACGGCACGGCCCAGCCCAGCTCATAGTCGTCCCACCCCTCCGCCAGCCGGCCGAGCGTCAGCAGGGCGATGGAGCGGTTGAAACGCGCCTGGGGCGCGCCGCCATCGGCGTTGACCGCCTGTTCGAAGGCGCCCAGCGCCTCGCCGGCCTTTCCCCGCGCCATCAGGACGGAGCCCAGCGTGTTCCAGCCGCCGGCAAATTTGGGTTCAAATCTGGGTTCTGCGGCGACGGCGGCCCGCGCGTCCGCTTCCGCCGGCTCCAGCCGGCCCAGCTTCAGCCAGCCGTCGGCGCGGTTGTTCAGCAGCACCGGGTTCCCCGGCAGCAGGACCAGCCCGCGGCCATAGCCGGCGACCGACTCCGCAAGCCGCCCCAGCCCCTTCAGCCGGTTGGCCAGCTCGTTCCACAAGGCCGGATCGCCGGGGGCGAGCGCCACGGCGATGCGCGCGGCCTCCGCCGCCCGTTCCGGCAGCCCTTCCCCCGCCAACAGGCTGGCGAGGGTCGAGAACAGCCCGGCATCCGCCGGATCGTCCGAGACGGTCATCGCCCGGCGCTGGGCCGCCATGGCGGCCCCGCCCCGCCCCAGTTCCCGCTCCGTAGCGGCGAGCCGCAGCAGCGCCTTGGCATGCGCCGGCTCCAGCACCAGCGCCGCGCGGAAGCCGTCCCGCGCCCCGGCGAACCGCCCCTGCGCCTCCCGCAGCAACGCCCGGTTCAGGTGGATGCTGGCGTGGAGCGGCGCCACCATCAGCAGGGCGCCATACTGCTCCTCCGCCTCGGCCGTCCGTCCCAGATCCTGCAGGAGCCCGGCCAGCTGGAAGCGCGGTTCCACCGCCTCCGGCTGCAGGGCGACGGCGTTGGCGTAGAGGCGGGCGGCGCGGTCCGGCCGCTTCAGCGCGGCCTCGACCCGTGCCAGATTGATGTGGAAATCGGCGATGTCGGGCGCGACGGCGATGGCGCGGCGGATCCGGTCGATCGCCTCGTCCGTCCGGCCGGTCAGCGCCGCCAGGATGCCCCACAGGTGAAGCGCATGGGGATGGCCGGGGGATGCCGCGAGAATGCGGCGATACAGGGTGTCGGCCTTGGCGAAGCGCCCGGCCTCCTGATGATCCAGCGCCGCGACCAGGGCTTCCTGCAATGTTGCCATCGCCCTTTATAGGTTGGGGGGAATTGCCGGTACAAGTCCCGCTCCGGTTCCGGTCCTTATCGGGTCGCAAATTGTTCGGGTGCCGTCTTGACAGGAAAGCGGGACGGGGCCACGTGCTCATCACCTGGATCCGGGCCCCTCTGGCGACTTAGACGTGGTCGCGATGTCGGATCTCTTCACCTGCTTTTGCGCCGACGGGCGTGACCGCACTTGGAGGGACCGATGTCCTTTTCCCCGACCCCTTCGCCGGAAAGCCCGCCCCGGATCCCGGCCCTTCCCGCTTCCGACGCCTCCCCGACGCGCGCCGCCCCTCCGGCGCGCGGCCGCAGCCTCACGCCCCTTCGGGGTGACAGTCTTGCGCCTTGTCAGGGTGTCGGCGGCAGGGCCTTTCCCGCAACTTCCTCATGAGAACGAGCATCGCCATGGACCAGACCGAACGCCAGATCATCGACGACCTGTTCGCCAAGCTGCATCAGGCCGAGGCGCAATCCGGCCCGCGCGATCCCGAGGCCGAGGCGCTGATCCGCGAGCGCATCGCCCGCCAGCCCGCCGCCCCCTATCTGATGGCCCAGGCCATCGTGATGATGGAGCAGGCGCTCGCCGCCTCGCAAGGCCGCAACGAGGAGCTGGAGCGCCAGCTGCGCGAGCGTCCCGCCGCTCCGGCCCAGTCCGGCGGTGGCGGCCTGTTCGGCAGCCTGTTCGGCGGCGGCCGGCCGGCTCCCCAGCCCCAGCCCCAGCCCCAGCCCCAGTACCAGCATCCTGCCGCCGCCCAGGCGGCCATGCCGCCGGGTTCGCCCTGGGGCCGTCCGGCCGCCAATGGGCCGGCCGCCAATGGGCCGGCAGGCGCCCCGGCCTATGGCGATCCCCGCGTCGCCGCCTATGCCCAGCAGCCGCGGGCCGGCGGCGGCTTCATGGCCGGCGCCATGCAGACGGCGGCCGGCGTGGCCGGCGGCATGCTGATCGGCAGCGCGCTGTCCAGCATGTTCTCCGGCGGCGAGGCGGTGGCCGCCGAGGCTGCCGGTGCGGCAACTGATGCCGCCACCGCCGCGACCGACCATGCCGAACAGGCGGTCGAGGACAGCGGCTGGGGCGATTTCGGCGGCGAAGAAGAACTCTGAGGCCCGCGCCGGTTCGCGGGAGGGAGGCGACCGGCCCCCTTCCCGCAGCCCCTTCCCGCAGCCCCTTCCCGTGGGCCTGTTCCCTCAGGCCTTCACGATGCGCTCGTCGAAGCCCTCGACGGCGCGCATGGCGTTGCGGGTGTCGACCACCAGCGGGCAATGGGCGGCAAGGCTGTGCCAGTCGATGCCGTCATGGTCGGTGACGATCACCGCCGCGTCGAAGCCGGCAAGCCGCTCCACGTCCCAGGCGACGGAGCTGCGGCCGGCAAGCGCCGCATGCTCGCGGGTGACCGGCAGCACGGGGATGAAGGGGTCGTGGTACTCGACGGCCGCCCCGCGCTCCAGCAGCATCTCCATCAGCCGCAGCCCCGGCGACTCCCGGCTGTCGTCGACGTTCTTCTTGTAGGCCATGCCGACCAGCAGGATGCGCGCCCGGCTCAGCCCGATGCCGGCGCGGCGGTCGAGCGCCAATGCCAAGCGGTCGACCACATGGCGCGGCATCATCGTGTTGACCTCTCCCGCCAGCTCGATGAAGCGGGTGGAGATCTGGTACTCGCGCGCCTTCCAGGTCAGATAGAAGGGGTCGATCGGGATGCAGTGGCCGCCCAGGCCGGGGCCGGGATAGAAGGGCATGAAGCCGAAGGGCTTGGTCTTCGCCGCCTCGATCACCTCCCAGATGTCGATGCCCATCGGCTCGAAGACGATCTTCAGCTCGTTCACCAGGGCGATGTTGACGGAGCGGAAGATGTTCTCGGTCAGCTTGGTCGCCTCCGCCGCCCGCGTGCCGGACACCGGCACCACCTGCGGCACCACCTGCTCGTAGAGCGCCACCGCCAGCCGCCGCGCACCCTCGTCGTCGCCGCCCACCACCTTGGGGATGGTGCTGGTGGTGAAGCTGATGTTGCCGGGATCCTCGCGCTCGGGCGAATAGGCCAGGAAGAAGTCGCGCCCGCTGGCCAGCCCGGTCTCCTCCAGGATCGGCCGCATCACCTCGTCGGTGGTGCCGGGCCAGGTGGTCGATTCCAGCACCACCAACTGGCCCGGCCGCAGCCGGTCGCGGATCAGCCGGGTGGAGGCCTCGACGAAGCTCAGATCGGGCTCGCGCTGCGGCGACAGCGGGGTGGGGACGCAGACGATCACGGCGTCGCAGGCGGCGAATTGGTCGGCGTCGGTCGTCGCCCGGAACCGCCCGGTCGCCACCGCCTCGGCGACGCGCCCGTCGGCGATCTGCCGGATGTAGGAACGCCCGCTATTCAGCGCCGCCGACTTCACCGGGTCGATGTCGAAGCCGGTGACCGCGAAGCCGGCCCCGGTCAGCGCCAGGGCCAGCGGCAGCCCGACATAGCCGAGCCCGATCACCGCCACCCGCGCGCTGCGGCCACGATAGGCGTTTTCCAGCGACCGGATGTCGGGCGCCTGGATATCGGGCGCCTGGATATCGGGCGAGGTGTCCGCTGTGCTCATCATGACGTTCCGTATCGACACTTCGAAGAGCTGGGCAACCTGCCAGCCATCGCCGAATGTGTGACGGTCGGCACGGCTTTGCGCAACCCCCCGTTCCGTGTGGGGTTCGGGGGAGCGATGGGACCTCAGGCCGCCTTGCCCGGATGCGGCAGCGGCTGGATGGCGTCGAGCGCGTCGCCGATCTCCGCCCGCGCGACCTTGGTTTCGAAGATGCTCTGCAGGTTGGTCCAATAGCGCGCGTCGGTTCCGAAAGCCTTGCCCAGCCTCAGCGCCATCGGGGCGGTGATCCGGCGCTCGCCATTCATGATCTCCGTCACCGCGTTGGGCGGCACGCCGATATGCTCGGCAAAGCGCCGGGCGCTCAGGCCCAGCGCTTCCAGCTCGTCGCGCAGGAACTCGCCGGGGTGGATGGGCGGCAGATTGTCGGTGGCGGGATGGCTCATGGCGACCTCAGTGGTAATCGGCGATTGCAACATCGTAGGGCTCCCCCGGAACAGTCAGGAGGTCGGCTTCAGCCTGAGCGTCGCCAACCACGGCCCAGCGGAAACAGATGCGCCACTGGTCGTTGATGCGGATGCTGTATTGGCCTTTTCTCTCTCCGCCCAACGCTTCGAAGCGGTTGGACGGAGGGTGTCGGAGATCCATCAACCGGGTGGCCGCCTGGAGCTTGGTCAATGCTTTGGCGGCTTGGCGTTCGAAGGACTGGAACTCCTTCACCCGCTTGCCGGCCAGGAAATCGGCAGTCCGTTTATCCGCACATGTTCTTATCGGCATCCGCGTCCCCTCGCGGATTATTATGCGTTATGTAACGGATAACGGTCAAGCCTGCCTCCCTTCACAGCCGGTCCGCCCCGAAGGTGTCGCAGGATTCCAGCCGGCCGCTTTCCAGGCCGGTGCGGAACCAGCGGACGCGCTGGGCGGAGCTGCCGTGGGTGAAGCTGTCGGGGCTGACGGTGCCGCGCGCCTGACGCTGCAGGCGGTCGTCGCCGATGGCACTGGCGGCGGTCAGCGCCTCCTCGACGTCGCCGGGCTCCAGCATCCGGCGGTCGCGGTTGGCGTGGTTGCCCCAGATGCCGGCGAAGCAGTCGGCCTGCAGCTCCAGCCGCACCGACAGGGCGTTGGCCTGGGCCTGATCGCCCGCCCGCTGCTGGGCCGCCTGCACCCGGTCGGAGATGCCCATCAGGTTCTGGACATGATGGCCGACCTCATGGGCGATGACATAGGCCTGGGCGAAGTCGCCGGGCGCCTGGAAGCGGTCGCGCAGCTCGCGGTAGAAGCCGAGGTCGATGTAGAGCTTGCGGTCCATCGGGCAGTAGAAGGGCCCCATCGCCGCCTGCGCCCGGCCGCAGCCCGACGACACCGTGCCGGTGAACAGCACCAGCGTCGGATCCTGGTACTGGCGCCCCATCTGCTGGAACAGGCCCTGCCAGGTGTCCTCGGTGTCGGCCAGCACGACGGAGACGAAGCGCTTCAGCTCGTCGTCGGCCTGGCTGCGCGGGGCGGCCTCGCCGATCTGCGTCCGCCCGGCCGTGCTGCGGTCCGCCTGCTCGCCGCCGCCCAGCAGCACCGTCGGGTCGACCCCCAGCACCATCGACACCACCAGCAGAACGATGGCTCCGCCGATGCCCAGCCCGCCCCGGCCGATGCGGAAGCCGCCGCCCCCGCCGCCGAAACCGCCGCCGCCGAAGCCACTACCGGAGCCGCCGCCGGCACCCCCTTGACCGCGACGGTCCTCGACATTCTCGCTTTCCCGTCCGCCCTGCCACCGCATCGCCACCCTCCTTCCGGCCATCCTTCGTGATGGACCGGTGGAGACGAAACCATGGGGGCGCTCGCGCGTTCCCTGGAGACCCGTAGCCAGAAGGAGGACCGGAACGACGAGAGGAGAGGAGCAGCTTGAAAAAACCTGTGTCGCCCCCATCTGGAGACATGGCCGACACCGCATTCGCGGTGCGTTTCCCTGCCCCCTCCGGTTCATCGAGGGGGAGCTTTCCTCGGGGAACACCGGTCTTTTGGGGCATGCCCGTTCCGGGGCCGGTCCCGCTGATCGGAGCCTTGCCGGGCGGTGTCCGCCGCAAGGGCTCCTGTTTCAAGATGTCACACACTAGGAAGAGCCGGCCGGCCCCCCGAGTCCATCGGTCAGCCTATCCGGCCTGGAGAATTTTCATGACGACCCCGATCCATTCCACCGCCTCCCATTCCATCGGCCATTTCGCAGCCCAGTCCGCGCTTGCGCCTGCTCATCTGGCCGCCACCCGTCGTTCCGCCGGCCAATTCGCCGCAGTCGACGGCAAAAAGGCCGATTTCCGCTCCAATCCCGAGCCGTCCGGCTTGACCCGGAGCGAAGTGCGGCAGATTGTGCTCGACATCCTGGGCTGAGCCTCTTGACCCGGGCTCGCTCCTTTCTACCCCTCCACGACCATAGGAGATCACCATAGCCAAGCTCTACGACGCGGACCCCGTCCGCGAAGGCCCGCGCCTCAACCGTGAAATCACCGCCCGTATGGTCCGCCTCGTCGGCGCCGACGGCGAGATGGTCGGCGTGGTGCCGCTCCGCCAAGCGCTGGAAGCCGCCGCGGATGCCGACCTCGACCTCGTCGAAGTGGCGCCCCAGGCGGATCCGCCTGTCTGCAAGATCCTCGATTACGGCAAGTTCCGTTTCGAGGAGCAGAAGAAGGCCAACGAGGCGCGGAAGAAGCAGAAGATCATCGAGCTGAAGGAAATCAAGCTTCGGCCGAACATCGACGATCACGACTATGACGTGAAGATGCGCTCCGCCATCCGCTTCATCGAGGAAGGCGACAAGGTCAAGATGACCATGCGCTTCCGCGGTCGCGAGATGGCGCACCAGGATCTCGGTCTGAACGTGCTCGTCCGCGTGCGCGACCAGCTCCAGGACATCGCCAAGGTCGAGCAGATGCCCCGGGTCGAAGGTCGTATGATGGTCATGGTGCTGGCCCCGCGCTGAGCCCTGGCCAAAAGGGAACCTGCGGGGCGGTGCGCCGCCCCGCCCCTTATCCCCTGATGACTGCAAATCCCGCCCCAAATTGCGCCGGACAATTCCCGGCAAATTCTGCGTAATGCGGCGGAATAATACCTGGATATTCGTATTGGGTTATTGACCCTGTCGGTATCGAGCGCGGATCATTGGGAAGTTTGCTTCCCCCCGTGTTCCGGAAAGTCGTTGTAATGAAGGACGAACGTGTCGCGCCCGCCTGGGAACCCATCTCCGGCGAACGGCAGTTCCGCCTGCTGGTCCAGAGCGTGGTCGACTACGCCATCTTCATGCTCGACCCCACCGGCGTCATCCGCAGCTGGAATGCGGGGGCGGCCCGGATGAAGGGCTATGCCGCCGACGAGATCATCGGCCAACATTTCTCCAGCTTCTACACGCCAGAGGACCGCGCCGCCGGCGTGCCCCAGCGCGCCCTCGCCACCGCCCTGTCGGAGGGCAAGTTCGAGGCGGAGGGCTGGCGCCTGCGCAAGGACGGCACCCGCTTCTGGGCCAGCGTCGTCATCGATCCCATCCGCGACGAGACCGGGACTTTGCGCGGCTTCGCCAAGGTCACCCGCGACATCACCGAACGCCGCAAGGCCCAGCAGGCGTTGGACGAAGCGCGCGAGGCCCTGGCCCAGGCGCAGAAGATGGAGGCGGTCGGCCAGCTGACCGGCGGCGTCGCCCACGACTTCAACAACCTGCTCCAGGCGATCAGCAGCAGCCTGGAGCTGATCGAGCAGCGCCTCGCGGCCGGCCGCACCGACATCGCCCCCTTCGCCGCCACCGCCCGCGCCGCGGTGGACCGGGCCGCCACCCTGACCCGGCGCCTGCTGGCCTTCGCCCGGCGCCAGCCGCTGAAGCCGGAGCGCACCGACCTCAACATGCTGGTGGTCGGGCTGTGGGACCTGCTGGGCCGCTCCCTGCTGGGCCGTTCGGCGGGCGAGGAGATCCGGCTGGAACGCCGGCTGGCGGAACCGCTGTGGCCGGTCCATGCCGATGTGAACCAGATCGAAAGCGCCCTGCTCAACCTGGTCATCAATGCCCGCGACGCCATGCCCGACGGCGGATCGGTGACGGTGGAGACCGCCAACGCCGTTTTTGCACCGGGCGACCTCGTCAACGATCCTGGGGTGGAGCCCGGCGAGTACGCCGTGCTGACCGTGCGCGACAGCGGCACCGGCATGCCGCCGGACGTGCTGGCCCGCGTCTTCGAGCCCTTCTTCACCACCAAGCCGATCGGCCAGGGCACCGGGCTGGGGCTGAGCCAGCTCTACGGCTTCGCCCGCCAGTCCGGCGGCTTCGTCCGCATCGACAGCGCGGTCGGCCGCGGCACCGCGGTGCATCTCCACCTGCCGCGCGACCATGCCGCCGCCGAGCAGGCAGCCGCCGCCCCTGCTTCCGCCGCCCCCGCCCCCGCCCCCGCCCCGCCCACCGGCCGGGCCGGGCGGGGCACGGTGCTGGTGGTGGAGGACGAGGAGCTGGTCCGCATGCTGCTGGTGGAGGTGCTGGAGGGCAACGGCTACACCGTGCTGGAGGCCGCCGACGGCACCACGGCGCTTGCCCGGCTGAGCGAGGCCGCGGCAGGGCGGGAAGGCGCAGGGGAAGGCGCAGGGCCGCCGGTCGACCTGCTGGTGACCGATGTCGGGCTGCCCGGCCTGAACGGCCGCCAACTGGCGGAGGCGGCGAAGGCCCATTATCCCGATCTGAAGGTGCTGTTCCTGACCGGCTATGCCTTCCAAGCCCTGGACGACAGGCCCGGCGATGGCGAGGATGGGCTTGGCCGCAACATGCGCCTGCTGGCCAAGCCGGTGGCGGTCGATGCCTTCCGCGCCATGGTCCGTTCGATGCTGTCCGACGGATGACGCCGGCCGCCCGGCGGCCATCCCGCCCCGTCCCGCTTTCGAAGGGGACGCCCGCAACGCCGACAGCGCCCGCGCCGCAGCGGGGCTGCACCAACCGCCGGACCTGAGATGATGCCCCTGCTCGCCCGCGTGTCGACGCTGCTGCTTTCCCTGACCGTTTTCGCGGTCCTGCTGGCGTCCCTGCCGGCCTCGGCCAGGAGTTCGGCCAAGAAGGCCTGGACGCCGGTCGCCGCGGAGATCCTGATGGACGCGCACAGCGGCAAGGTCCTGCGGGCGCGCAATGCCGACCAACTGACCTACCCGGCCTCGCTGACCAAGATGATGACGCTGATGCTGACCTTCGAGGCGCTGGACCGCGGCACGCTGCGGCTGAACCAGAGCCTCGTGGTGTCGCGGCATGCCGCGTCGATGCCGCCGTCGCGGCTGTGGCTGGCCCCCGGCAGCACCATCACGGTGGAGCAGGCGATCCTGGCGCTGGTCACCCGCTCGGCCAACGACGTCGCCGTGGTGCTGGGCGAGGCGCTGGGCGGCAGCGAGACGGCCTTCGCCAAAAAGATGACGGCGCGTGCCCGGCGGCTCGGCATGCGCCACACGGTGTTCCGCAACGCATCGGGCCTGCCCGACCGGCTGCAGCGGACGACGGCGCGCGACATGGCGATCCTGTCCCGGGCGCTGATCGGCCGCCATGCCAAACATTACGCCTATTTCAAGCGCCGCAGCTTCGACTGGCAGGGCGATACGGTCTATGGCCACAACCGCCTGATGGCGCGCTATCCCGGCATGGACGGCATCAAGACCGGCTACATCGCCGCGTCCGGCTTCAACCTTGCCGCCTCGGCGGTGCGGGACGGCCGCCGACTGATCGCGGTGGTGCTGGGCGGGCACAGCGCCGACGCCCGCGACAGCTTGGTCGCCGACCTGCTGGACGCCGGCTTCCAGCGCCCGACCAGCCCGTCCCGGCCGGCGCCCGCGCAGCCGGATCTGGTGATCACCAAGAACAGCGCCTCGACCGCCGAACGCAGCACGGCGGTGAGCGTGGCCGTCCCTTCGCTGAAGCCGGCCGCCACGGAAGCGGCGGACAGCTCCTGGTCCATCCAGGTCGGCGCCTTCGCCAGCCATGCCGCCGCGGTGCGCAGCGCCCGCGACACGGCCAAACGCCTGGGCTCCCTCGCCGCCGGCGCCAGCCCCGCGGTGGTCCGCTCCGGCGGTCTCTACAAGGCCCGCCTGACGGGATTCCCCGCCGCGACCGCCGACGCGGCCTGCAGCGCCCTGAAGACGGCCGGACGCGGCTGCTTCCCGGTGCGGGGCGGGTGACGCGGGTGCGGAGCGCTTCCTAGATCGCCGCCATGATGTGGCCGATCAGGGCCGCCGGCGGGATCGGCTTGGACAGGATGCGGATGCCGGGCTCGCGCCCCAGATCCTGCAGCACCGCCTTCTCGGCATAGCCGGTGACGATCAGGACCGGCAGGCCGGGACGATGACGGCGGATGAGGCGGGTCAGGTCGGCGCCGGTCATGCCGGGCATGGCGAAGTCGGTGACCAGGACGCCGATCCCCTCGTCCGCCTCCAGCAGAGCCAGGGCCTCCTCGCCGCTGGAGGCCTCCGACACCAGGATGCCGGCCTCGTCCAGCACCGCGGCGTTCGCCATGCGGACCAGGGCGTCGTCCTCGACCAGCAGCACGCGCACGGCGGCAGGCTGGGTGGCGGACTGGGCGGCAAACTGGGCGGCAGCTGGCACGGACAGCGGCTGGTTTCCGGCGGCGGCCCCGGCGGGCGCGTCCGACCCGCCGTCCGCCGGAACCGCGGCGTGGGGCAGGTACAGCGTCACCGCGGTGCCGAGGCCGGGGTGGCTTTCCAGGCGCATGCCGCCGCCGGACTGTGCGGTCAGGCCATGCACCATGCTCAGCCCCAGCCCGCTGCCCTGCCCGACCGGCTTGGTGGTGAAGAAGGGGTCGCAGGCCCGCGCCAACACCTCCGGCGGCATGCCGGTGCCGCTGTCGCGCACCGTCACGGCGACATAGCCGCCCGGCGCCAGGGTGGGCGCCGGTGCGGGAGAGATCCCGTCGCCCGTCCCCGTCACCGCGTCCTCTCCCGTCCCCACCGACAGGCTGGTCACGGCGATGGTCAGGGTGCCGCCGTCCGGCATGGCGTCGCGGGCGTTGATGGCGAGGTTCAGCAGGGCGATGTCGAACTGGTGGGGATCGACCAGTGCGGGCGGCACGGCGTCGTCGCGGTCGATGCGGATGCGGATGGCGCCGCCCAGCGTGTGTTCCAGCAGCGACGCCATCCCCGCCACCTGGGCGCCGAGGTCGACCGGCGCCGGGGCCAGCCGCTGGCGGCGGGCGAAGGCCAGCAGATGCTGGGTCAGGGTGGCGCCGCGGTCGACCGCCTGGTTTGCCACCTCCAGCGCCCGGCGGCTCTCCGCCCCGCGCAGCTCGCCGCCGGCCTCCAGCATATGCAGGCTGGAGCGCACCGCCTGCAGCAGGTTGTTGAAGTCGTGGGCGACGCCGCCGGTCAGCTGGCCCAGCGCCTCCATCTTCTGCAGCTGGCGGACATGCTCCTCCGCCTCGTCGCGGGCCTCGACCGCCTGCCGGCGCTCGCCGAGCGCGCGGTTGGCGGTCTCGTAGGCCAGGAACTGGCGCGCCATCGCCCACAGCATCAGGGCGAGCGCCACCGCGCTGACCAGCCCGGCGCCGGCGATGACGACCGCCTGGCTCTGCCAGCGGGCCAGGACCTCCCCCCGTGTCCGGCTGACCCCGACGACCAGCGGGTAGTTGCGCAAAACCTGGAAGGACAGGATGCGGTCCTTGCCGTCGATCGAGCGCGGCGTTGAGTAGGTGCCGGTGTCGAAACGGGCGATCTGTTCGGCGACGCCGGGGCTGGTGGCGATGGTCCCGACCTTGTCGGGCAGCGGCGGGAAGCGCGCCAGCAGCATGCCGTCGCGCCACCACAGGCTGAAGCCGCTGCCCGGTTCGACATGCAGACTGCGGTAGAACTGCTCGAAATAGGACAGGCGGATGGCCGCGACGACCAGGCCGGCCAGCCCGCCGTCGGGGGTGTTCACGCGCCGGGCGATGTAGAGCGTCCATTCCCCGGTGACCATGCTCTTCGTCGGACGGCTGACATAGGCCTGTCCGGGATCGGCGTCCTTGAGTGCAAGGAAATAGTCGCGCCGGGACAGGTCGAGCGTCGGCGCCGGAAACTGGCGGGTGGAATTGACCAGACCGCCGTCGGCGGCGACCAGGCTCAGCGCCTCCATCTGCGGCAGGCTGGACGCCTTGGCCTGCAGGATTTCATGAACCTGCCGTTCGAAGCGCAGCCGCTTGAAGGCCTCGAGGCTGCGCCGGTACTCAAGCGGGATCTGCTCGGCGACCCCGTCGACGGTCAGGTCGATCCCTTCGATGGCGCGCGCCGTCTGCTCGGCCAGCGAGGCGTTGAGCGTGCGCAGGCCCAGCGTGGCCTCCGCCAGCGTCTCGTCATGCAGCCGGTTCAGGACGATCGCGGTGCCGCCGCACAGCACCGCCAGCACGGCCACGCCGAGCGCCCCGATGCGCTGGAGCGGACGGTTGGTTCTCAGAAGCCGCAGCATGACGCCCGTATCCGATCCGCCCTCACAGCCGCGTCCGCATCCATCCTCGGTCCTGTCCCCGCCCCTGTTTCCGCTGCCGTCGCCATGACGATCCGCTTCCCCCGTGACGGCCCAAAGTGGCGCTCGCCGTCCGGAAGCACGGATGGTTTCGACACTGCATTGAGCGTGACTATAGACGGCGCCGCCTGCCGGGCAACCGGCTGCAGGTCATAGAGCGCGCTTGGCCGCTGCGGTGCTTCGTCCCGGAGGGGGCTTTTCCGTCAATGCCGGTCGTGCAGGCAGTGGGCGTGGTCGGCCAGCACCTCGATCACGTGGCAGCTGCGCACCTGGTCCTGGGCGCAGCCATCGACCATCCGCCGCACCTCGTCGCGCAGGGCTTCCAGCCGGGCGATCCTGGACTCGATCTCGGCCAGATGGGTGCGGGCCAGCAGGTCGGCGTCCCGGCAGGGCCGGCCCGGATCGTCGGCCATGGCCAGCAGCTGGCGGATCGCCTCCACCTCGAAGCCCAGTTCGCGGGCATGGCGGATGAAGCGCAGGCGGTTGACCGCCTTGTCGTCGTAGGTGCGGCGGTTGCTGCCGGTGCGCGGCGCCTCCGGCAGCAGGCCGATGCTTTCGTAATAGCGGATGGTCGGGATCTTCACGCCGGTCCGCTTGGCGAGCGCGCCGATGGTCAGGCTGGACATGGTCAGGTTGGACATGGTCGGCATTTCCCTCTTGATCCTCCAGTCGCTGGAGAATCTAGGCTCCGGGGAAGCGGCCGGCAATGTGCTGCTTCCGGGGACGAAACCGCTGGCCCCCTGGGGGAAGAGGGATCTGGCCTCGGCCGCCTTCCCGTATTTCTATTTCCGCTTGTTCATCCCGCCACCAACGGTTATTACCCCGCCCCAAGTCTTGGCCCCGTGCAGCAAGGGCGTCGCTGTGAAGATCCTGTGCGTCATCCCGCATTTCTACCGCCCCAAGGCCGGCCATGCCGCCGGCGGGAACAATTCCAGTGATATCAATCGTAAGGCGGAACGCATCGCCGTCCTTGGCGAGACCATCTCCGCCTTGCATCAACTCTATGGAAACCGGGTGGCCGGTCTCGATCATTGGCGCAAGGTGGCGTGGCAGGCCGTATCCCCGCATCGTGCCGAAATCGATGTGATCGTCTGCACAGTCGGCGACAACCATCTGCTCAATTCTCTGCGGATCAGCCCGGTTCTCTACCGCCAGGCCAAGTTCAACGACGATTTCCCGCCAACCCGGCTGGGATTCGGCGCCCATATGGCGATGCGGGAACTGGCGGGGCAGTATGACTGGTACTGCTATGTCGAAGACGACATCATCATGACCGACCCGCTGTTCTTCCGCAAACGGGCGCTGTTCGATGCGCAGTTCGGGCCGGAGGCGCTGCTGCAGCCCAACCGGTTCGAGAACGCTTCGGCCTTCGGCTATAAGGTCTATCCGGATTACGTCCTCGGCCGGCCCTGGACGGCCATGCATCAGGATCTGTCCGACCGGCCGGAGTTGACCATGGAGTTCATGGGAGAGGCCGTTCGGTTCGAGCGCACGTCCTATCCGGCGGCCGGAAGCTTCTGCCTCAATGCAGCGCAGCTTGAGCGCTGGGTATCCCACCCGTCCTTCCTCGACATGGACGAATCCTTCCTGGGGCCGCTCGACTCCGCGGGGATCCTGTCGATCATGAAGGCCTTCCGGGTCTACAAGCCGGTTCTGGACCATGGCTCCTTTCTGGAGGTGAAGCATGGTTCGCCCCGCTGGTCGCCCATCGTCGGGCTGGAACAGCATCCCATCATCCCCAGGACCGACCCTTTCGCCGGACTTCCGGGGCATTCGCCTGAGGACGGCGAGCCGGATGCGGATAGCGGGGCGGCAGGGTCTGCCGAGCAGGTCGGCTGAAGCCGCAGGCCGCTGAGGCGGCCGGGTTCGGGCTTCTGCCGGGCTGTGCATGGACGGCGTTTTCCCTCTTGATCCTCCAGTCGCTGGAGAATTTAGGCTCTGTGGGAACCGTCGAAGATGCGCATCCGGAAGGAGCTTTCCCATGTACGAAACGCAGGGTGATGTCGGGACCGGCGGAGCCGTCTTGCGCACCAGCCGCTACCGGGTTTCCGGCATGGATTGCGGATCCTGCGCCGCCAAGATCGAGACGGCGCTGCGCCGGGTGCCGGGGGTCCGCGAGGTGCGGGTGTCGGTTCCTGCCGGCACGGTGGCCGTCTCCCATGAGGGCGGGCTCGACGCCGATGCGGTGGTCCGTCCGCTGGCGGCGCTCGGCTATGGCGCCACCCCCGCCGATCCGGTCGCGGTCGGCCCGGCGGCGGTTTGCGGCGGGGGCTGCTGCGGGTCCGGCGCGGTCCATTCCCATACTCACTCCCACTCCCACTCGCACGGCGATGCCGATGAGGCGCCCTGGTGGCGCGGGCGCAAGGCTCGGCTGACCGTGGCGGCCGGCGCGGCCCTGGCCGCCGCGACGGTCCTCGGCCTGCTGGTACCGGCGACGGAGCCCTGGGCCTTTCCGCTGGCGCTGCTGGTCGGGCTGGTTCCGGTGGCGCGCCGCGCCCTGGCGGCGGCACGGGCCGGAACCCTCTTCTCCATCGAGATGCTGATGACGGTCGCCGCCATCGGCGCGCTGCTGATCGGCGCGGTGGAAGAGGCGGCGACGGTCCTGGTCCTCTTCCTGATCGGCGAATTGCTTGAGGGGGTGGCCGCCGGCCGGGCGCGGGCCGGCATCCGCGGCCTGACCGCCCTGGTCCCCGACACGGCATTGCTGGAGCAGGACGGCGGTGCTCCGCAGGCCGTTCCCGCCGCCGGGCTGGCCGTCGGGTCGGTCATCCTGGTGCGGCCGGGCGACCGGGTGGCGGCCGACGGCATCGTGCTGTCCGGCCGCAGCGCCGTCGACGAATCCCCCGTCACCGGCGAAAGCGTGCCGAAGCCGAAGGGCGAGGGCGATGCGGTCTTCGCCGGCACCATCAACGCCGACGGCGCGCTGCGCGTCCGCGTCACCGCCGCGGCGCGCGACAACACCATCGCCCGCATCGTCCGGCTGGTGGAGGAGGCGCAGGCGAGCAAGGCCCCGACCGAACGGATGATCGACCGCTTCGCCCGCTTCTACACGCCGGGCATCGTCGGGGTGGCGGCGCTGGTCGCCCTGGTGCCGCCGTTGGCCTTCGGCGGCGGCTGGACGGAGTGGATCTACCGCGCCCTGGCGGTCCTGCTGATCGGCTGCCCCTGCGCGCTGGTGATCTCCACCCCGGCGGCCATCGCCGCCGGCCTGTCGAACGGCGCCCGGCGCGGGCTGCTGCTGAAGGGCGGTGCCGTGCTGGAGGCGCTGGGCCGCATCACCACCGTCGCCTTCGACAAGACCGGCACCCTGACGGAGGGTCGGCCCCGCGTCACCGACCTGACCCCCTTCGGCGCCGGCGAGGCGGAGCTGCTGGCCGACGCCGCGGCGCTGGAAGCCGGGTCGAGCCACCCGCTGGCCCGCGCCATCCTGGCCGCGGCGGCCGAACGCGGCATCGCCCCGCCTGCGGCCGAGGAACTCACCGCCCTGCCCGGCGCCGGCCTGAACGGCCGGGTGGGGGGCCGTCTGGTGGCGCTGCTGTCGCCCCAGGCCGCCGCCTCCGCCCTGAGCGCCGCGCAGGCGGAGCAGACCGCGGCCTTCGCCGCGACGGGCAAGACGGTCTCCGTCCTGCTGGTGGACGGCGTCGCCGCCGGGCTGATCGCCATGCGCGACGAGCCGCGCCCCGACGCCCGCAGCGGGATCGCGGCGCTGGACCGCGCCGGCATCCGCTCGCTGATGGTGACCGGCGACAATGCCCGGACCGCCGGGGCGGTCGCCGGAGCGTTGGGCATGACGGCGCATGCCGAACTGCTGCCGGAGGACAAGCTGCGCATCGTCCGCGGCCTCCAGGCCGGCGGGCAGCGGGTGGCGAAGGTCGGCGACGGCATCAACGACGCCCCGGCGCTCGCCGCCGCCGATGTCGGCATCGCGATGGGCGGCGGCACCGACGTGGCGCTGGAGACGGCCGACGCCGCCATCCTGCACGGCCGGGTCGGCGACGTGGCGGCGATGGTGGCGTTGTCTCGCCGCACCATGGCCAACATACGGCAAAACATCGCATTGGCTTTGGGCTTGAAGGCTGTCTTCCTGCTCACCACCGTGTTGGGCGTCACCGGGCTGTGGCCCGCGATCCTGGCGGACACCGGCGCCACCGTGCTGGTCACCGCCAATGCCCTGCGCCTTCTGTCCGTCCGTGCTTAAGCGCCCGGACCAAAGTTCTGATTTCGTTGGGAGAAACTCCATGAGCATGACGCGGCGGACGATGATGCGGGGGGCAGCGATGACTGTTCTGGCGCTCGGCCTCGGGTCGATGGGGCTGCCGGGCATGGTCCGCGCCGCCGTTCCCGCCGGAGGGGCCGCGGTGGAGGTCTGGAAGGCCGCGAGCTGCGAATGCTGCGAGGGCTGGGTGCGGCACATGCGCGCCGCCGGTTTCGAGGTCACCGTCCACACCGTCGACGACGTGACGCCGATGAAGCGCATCGCCGGCGTGCCGGACGACCTCGCCTCCTGCCACACGGCGCGGGTCGGCGGCTATGTGCTGGAGGGCCATGTGCCGGCCGACGACGTGCGGCGGCTTCTGGCCGAACGGCCGCAGGCCCGCGGGCTGGCGGTCCCCGGCATGCCGCAGGACGCCCCCGGCATGGACATGGGCGTCGGCCAGCCCTATCAGGTCATGCTGTTCGGCGGCGCCGGCGGACCGCAGGTCTTCGCCCGGCATTGACGGGCCCGATGCGTCCCGGATGAGCCGAGGGTGATGGCCCCAGATAATGGCTGGGGGCGGCGTTCAGGCCGCCTCGGCCATTGGTGGGCTGGCCGGCGCGGCTTTGCGCGACCGGACCAGCAGGCCGTTGACCATCGCCTGCCCTGGCAGTTCGATGAAGCGGTAGGTCAGGGCCGACAGGACGATCACCGCCAGCAGATAGCCGCCGCTCACCAGATCCATCACCCAGGCGTCGCCGAAGGAAAGCAACCGGTCGCTGCCGCCCTGCACCTCGCGCTCGACGAACAGCGGCCGGCCGAGGACCCCCTGCATCACAGTCGTGCCTTTCTGCAGCACGGCGATCAGCAGGGCATGCACCATGTAGATCGAGTAGGACCAGGCGCCCAGCCGCTGGAAGGGCGAGGTCGCCAGCAGGCGGGAGACCGGCCCGGCTTCGAAGGCGAACACCCACACCACCAGCCCGAACAGGAGCGGGGCCGCCAGCGATAGGGCGTTGCCCCCCGCGGCCGAGACGAAGGCCACCACCGCCAGCAGCGCCCCCGCCTCGGTCAGACCGCCGGCAAAGCGGGGTAGTTGCCAGCCGGCCGCCGCCTTATACAGCCGGTAGACGAGGCAGCCGGTGAAGAAGCCGTAGAGGCAGCGGAAATAGCCGTAGTCGATGCTGGTGTCGATGTGGTTGGCGGAAAAGCGCATCACCACCAGGGCGCCGGCGACGGCGAGCGTGACCATGGCCACGGCCAGCACGCTGGGACGGCGCACCGTCAGGCAGAGGATGGCGAAGGTGATGTAGACGAAGAACTCCGCGCTGATCGACCAGCTCGGGATGTTCCAGGTCCATTGATCCTCCACCCCCAGCGCATGGACCAGGGCGAGGTTGCTGACCAGGGCCGATGGGGCATAGGTCCCGGTGAAGGCGGCGGTTCCAGCATGGCCGCCGGATGGTCCGGAGACAGCCTTCACGCATTCCAGCGCCACGAAGGCCAGCAGCACCGCCGCATGCAGCGGCCAGACCCGGCCGAACCGCCGGACCAGGAAGGTCCCGGCCGACGCACCGCCGCCGATGCGGCCGGAATAGGCGTGGACGATGACAAAGCCGCTCAAAACAAAGAAGAAATCGACAAAAAGATAGCTGCCGTGCACGAAGTTGAGCATGTGGAAATGATCGATGCTGTGCAAATGGTACAGGGCAACGCATAACGCGCACAGGCCACGCCAGCCGTCGAGCACCGGGAACCGCATGGGGACCTCCGGGTGATGTTCAAAGGCGTTTCTTGGAAAATCTGTTAAAAAGGGCAACAAAACCTACGACTGATTGCGGGACGTAAAAAAGGACGCGGGAGGTTTATACCGAAGGATCGCCGACTACCCATGGCGGCCCTGCCCCGAGACCAGCGGCACTGCGCCCTCCCGTTCGGGTGATCCCGGACATCCGGTCCCATGCGTTGAAATATCCGCTCCGGAGGATAGGATCGGCGGCAATGGCATCTGCGAAGACATCTGCGAAGACTTGGGCGCGCGCGATCAAGCGCGACGTGCTGGCCGTCTATCTGGCGGCGCGCGACCCGCGCACCCCCTGGCCTGTCCGCCTCCTGGCGATGGCGGTCGCCGCCTATGCGCTGAGCCCGATCGACCTGATCCCCGATTTCATCCCGGTCCTGGGCTATCTGGACGATCTGCTGATCGTGCCGCTCGGCATCCTGCTGGTCGTCCGCCTGATCCCGCCGGAGCTTCTGGCCGAACACCGGGCCGCCGCGGCGCGCCGATCCGCCCGCCCGGTCAGCGTCGCCGCCGCCGCGGTCATGATCGCCCTCTGGCTGGCGGCGGGCGCCCTGCTGTGGCGATGGCTGGCGCCGTCGGTCGAAGGCTGGCTGTCTTAGAGTCCATCCGGTGCTTATTGAAGCACCGGATGGACTCTAAGTTTTTGGTTTTCCGTGTGATTCACGCTTCAAGCGCTTCCGCTTGAACCGATCACGCTCTAGCCGCCCGCCGCCACGCCGTCCATGGAGCGCGCCATGATTCCGGCGACGACGGCGTCGAGGTCGCCGCCGCGGTAGAGCGTGCCTTCGATGCCCGCCCGCTGCGCCGCCTGCAGGTCGGTGTCGCGGTCGCCGATCAGGAAACTGCCCTTCGGCTCCACCGGCCACTCGGCCATCGCCTGCAGCAGCATTCCGGGTTCCGGCTTGCGGCAGGCGCAGTCGGTCCGGTAGGGCGGCTCGCCATGCTCGGGATGGTGCGGGCAGTGGTAGAAGGCGTCGACATGGGCGCCGACGGCATGCAGTTCCTGCTGCATCCAGCGATGCAGGGTCCGCACATGCTCCTCGCTGTAGAGGCCGCGGGCGACGCCGGCTTGGTTGGTGACGACGAAGACCAGGAAGCCGGCATCGTTCAGCCGCTTCACCGCCTCCCTCGCCCCCGGCATCCAGGTGATCTGGTCGGGGCGGTGGGCGAAGCCGATGTCCTCGTTCAGCACGCCGTCACGGTCGAAGAAGGCGGCTCTGCGGCGATTGGCGTTCGGGGCCGGGTGTGACTCGTCTGGCATGATGGAGGGGGGCATGATGGAGGCGGGCCGTCTTTCTCGCGGTGGGAAACTTGCGGTTCGGTCTGGTTGAAAAGCCGCCCAGGTGCCGCCGTTGTCAACCCGGATGCATCAACCCGGATGCGGCTTCCCGGCCTGCTCCTCCACCGCCTGGCCGCGCAGCAGACATCCACAACGGCCCGGCATCTCATCACTGAACCAATTCATGCCCCGTCAACAAAGCAGGTCATCCACCGATAAGATGATATGGTTTCATGAAAACATATATTCATCCCATGCCGTCACCTCACCCCCGCACCTCACCCCGCTCGATCCGGCGGACGCAGCCCAGCAGCAGCTCTTCCAGGTTCAGCGGCGGCATGTCGATGTGGATGGCCTCGAAGCCGCGGTCGCGGGCCCGGACCGTCAGGTCGCGGTTCGCCGCGGCGATCGACAACAGGACGGGGCGCACGGCACCGCGCATCGCCGCCAGCCGGTCGAAGGCCGTGGGCCACGGCCCGCAAGCTTCCCGGCGCTCCGGACCCGTCTCCCCCATCACGATCAGGTCGGGAACCAGGGGGCCGGGGGTGCCGCGATCGAACAGGGCGAGGTGGCCCCGCGCCAGCAGCGCCAGCCCTTCGTCCATCGTGCCGCCCGCCACGACCCGCCACCCCAGCGTTTCCAGATAAAGCCGCAGCCCTTCGCGCAGCAGCGGACTGCGGTCGGCGACCAGTGCCCAGCGCACCCGGTTCCCGCCCCTGCGCATGGCCGGACCGCCGGTCGCCGGCAGGGCGGCGTCTTCCATTCCGCAGTCTTCCGTCATGGGGGCCTTGCTCCGCTTCGATGACTCCTGTTTCCGGCAAGGGGTCGATCCGACGACTTTTGAGGAAAATTACAACGACCGCATCCTTCACATGACGGACGAAACGCTCGACCGATGGTCATACGCAACCGATTGGTCTTGAGCGCGGGCGATTGCCTACAGGAAATTGTCTGCAAGCGGAGGTTTTCCCCCATGGCGCAGGCTGCGGACACGCTGATCGAGGACATCTACGACGCGGTGACCTTTCCGGAGCGCTGGGGCGGCATCCTGGAACGGCTCTGCGCCTTGAGCGATGCGACGCACGGCCTCCTGTTCACCGCCGCCCCCCATCACGACAGCCGGGCCGACGCGCTGTGGGCCCGCCACAACATCACGGACAGGCAACTGGCCGACTACACCACCCATTTCCGTCACCGCGACGTCTGGGCGAACGCGGCGGCGGCGCGTGGCCTGCTGAGCCGCTGCGGGGTCCGCCGCGGCGAGGAACTGGTGTCCGACGCGGTGCTGCGGCGCTCCGCCTTCTTCAATGAGCTGCTGCGGGATCACGGCATGGGCCGGCTGTGCGCGCTCGTCCTGTCCGACGGCGGCGAACTGGCGCCGGTGCAGCCGGTGCTGAGCCTCTACCGGCCGGCCGACGCCGCCCCCTTCCCCGACGAGACGGTGCGGCTCCTGCAGGACTGCGCCCCGCATCTTCAGCGGGCGATACGGCTGCGCGTCCGGCTGTGGGGGCGCCAGGACGGCCGGGAGGAGGAAGTCCTGTGGAGCGGCCGGATGATCGACCGCCTGCCGATGGGGGTTGCCCTGCTCGACGCGGCCGGGCGGATCCTCTGCCTGAACCGGGCCGGACAGGCGATGGTCGATGCGCGGGACGGGCTGCGGCTTCGGCAGGGGCGTCTGCAGGCCGAACAGGGGGCCGAGGCGCGCCGGCTTGCCCATGCGCTGGAGGCGGCGGTGTCGGCCGGCGCCAGGACCGCGGCGGTGCGCCGGGGCGAGGCGGCCGACCTCCGGGTGTCGCGCCCGTCCGGCCGGGCGCCCTATCTGCTGACCGTCCTGCCGCTGTCGCCCGAGGCGGCGGGGCCGTTCGGCGATGCCGGCGGCGGGGGAGGAGACGGCGCCCGCATCCGGGCGGTGGTCTACATCGTCGACCCGGCCGCCGTGGCGCCGGGGCTGGGCGCGCGGCTGGGCGGCCTGTTCGGCCTGACGCCGGTGGAGGCCGCCCTTGTCGCCGACCTGCTGGCCGACCTGACCCCGGCCGAGATCGGCGACCGCCGCGGCGTGGCGATCAGCACCGTGCGCAGCCAGCTGCGCAGCATCTTCGCCAAGACCGGAACCAGCCGCCAGAGCGAGCTGATGAATCTGGTCAACCGCTGCCTGATGCTGCCGGAGGGGCCGTGAGGAAGATGGTCACGGCAGCGCCGACACCACCAGGAGGCCGAGATAGATGCCGATGAACAGGCCCAGCACGATGCCGTAATCGGCTTCGGTCATTGGATTGGAATCGGGGTCGAACTGCCGCATGGATACGCCTTCTGCGCCGTCTGTCCTGCCTGAATAACAGTGGACGGCGGCGGGGCGTTGCGACATCTGCGGGCTATGGGGGGCGCCATCCGGGACCGGCCCCTGCGAACCGGTCCCCTCGATTGCATCCAGATCAGGTGGAGGAGCTTTCCGCCTGCCCGGTGATGGCGGGCTTCGCCGGCGCCTCTTCGGCAAGCGCGCGGTAGGCCAGTCCGCCCGCCAGCCCGCCGGCCAGCGGGGCGAGCCAGAACAGCCAGAGCTGCTGCAGCGCCCATCCGCCGACCACCAGCGCCGGACCGGTGCTGCGCGCCGGGTTCACCGAGGTGTTGGTCACCGGGATGCTGATCAGGTGGATGAGGACGAGCGCCATGCCGATGGCCAGCGGCGCGAAGCCGGCCGGCGCCCGCCGGTCGGTGGAGCCCAGGATCACCAGCACGAAGAAGAAGGTCAGCACCAGCTCGATCGCCAGGGCCGAGGTGATGCTGTACTGGCCGGGCGAGTGCGCCTCGTACCCGTTGGCGGCGAGGCCGTTGACGGCCAGGCTGTAGTCGGCCTTTCCGGTGGCGATGACATACAGGACCAGGGCCGCCGCGAAGGCTCCGACCAGCTGGGCCAGCACGTAGGGCAGGATGTCCTTGGCCGGGAACCGCCCGCCCGCCCACAGCCCGACGGTCACCGCCGGGTTCAGGTGGCAGCCGGAGATGTGGCCGATGGAATAGGCCATGGTCAGGACGGTGAGACCGAAGGCGAGGGAGACGCCGAGCAGTCCGATCCCGACCTGCGGAAAGGCGGCGGCGAGCACGGCGCTGCCGCAGCCGCCGAAGACCAGCCAGAATGTCCCGAGAAACTCGGCGGAGCTGCGCCTTATCATACTCATGCCAACCTCCCACTGCTGTCAGGGTTGCCGAAGGCCGGTGGACGCCGGTATGGGCACGAGCATAAATCCGCCGCCGGCAGGTGCGGCTTCGCGCGTTCGGAGAGGGGGATGTGGCAGAAGAACAGGGTGGCGGAGGATGCCCCCCGATCAACCGAATGATCAGCCGAACGGTCAGCCGAAGAGGTGCCGTTCTCCCAGCTCCTCGGCGCGCTTGCGTTCCAGTTCCTGATTATAGCGGCGCAGCGCGTAGGCCTCCGTCAAATAGCCGAGCAGCCGCTTCGTCGCCGCGCTCTCCACGACCGGAAGGCTTTCCTCCTCCGTGTCGGTGAAGAGCCTGAGAGCGCTGCGCACATTCTGCCCCGGCAGCAGGACGGCATCCGCCGACCGGGCGAGATCGCCGGCGGTGCGCTGGTCCATGTCCGCCTGCAGGGTCGGATCATGCACGGTGGAGAGGGTGACGATGCCGGCATAGGCTCCGCGTTCGTCGAGCACGAAGACCTGCTTGGCGCTGCCGAGCGGAAACATGCGGCGCAGCTCGGCCAGGCTCATGGATGCGGGGACGCTCTTGGCGTCGCGGCGCATCATCCGTCCCACCGTCAGGGTCTCGATCCAGCCGATGTCGTGCGCGCCGTGGATGGGCAGGCCGCGCAGGTGGAAGCGCCAGGTGGCGAAGGAATGGCCGAACGTCCGGCGCACGATCATCGTCGCGACCGCCACGCTGGTGAGCACGCCGAGGGTGACGGGAAAATCGGCGGTGGCCTCCTGGACCAGCATGACCATGGTGAGCGGGGCGCCGACGATGGCGGCGGCGACCGACCCCATCCCGATCAGGATGAAGGCGGTATAGTGGATGCCGACGTCGGGCAGCAGCCAGCCGACGATCTTCACGAAGAGGCTGCCGTACAGGCTGCCCAGGAACAGCGAAGAGCTGAACAGCCCGCCGCGGAAGCCGGAGCCGAGGGAGATGGACGAGGCGATGACCTTGGCGGCCAGCAGGCCCGCCAGGACGATCCCGTCATAGCCGAGGACGATGTTGTGCTGGATCGCGCCGTGGCCGCTGCCCAGAACCTGCGGGTAGAGCATGGCGATCGCGCCGACCAGCAGCCCTCCGACGGCCGGCCTGAGCCAGCCGGGGACATGTGCCGCCCGGAACAGCCGCTCCGCCAGCGTCACCGCCTTCATCGTGGCGATGCCGAGGATGGCGGCGCCGATGCCGACCAGGACGAAGAAGGGATAGTCGCTCGGACCCACGCTGACGGCATCGTAGACGGCGAAGATGGTGTCGTGGCCGCTGGTCCAGCGGGTGATGATGCCGGCGGTGATGGCGGACAGGCTGACCGGCGCCAGGGCGGCGAGCGTATAGCTGCCGATCACCAGTTCGAAGGCATAGAAGGCCCCGGCGAGCGGGGCGTTGAACGCGGCGGCGATGGCGGCGGCGGCGCCGCAGCCGACCAGGATCCGCAGGTCGGCGCGGCGAAGCTTGAAGGCCTGCCCGGCCGTGGAGGTGACGCCCGCCCCCACCTGGGTGTAGGCCGCCTCCATGCCGACCGAGGCGCCGAAGGCGTTGGACATCAAGGTCGAGGCGGCCAGGCGAAGGCTGTCGAGCAGGGACATCGTGCCGCCGTAGAGCGCGTTCGCCTCGATGGGGTCGACGATGTCCTTCGCCCGCAGGCGCCGGGCGAAGCTGCCGAAAATGCCGAGCGCCAGCCCGCCCACCATCGGGATGACCAGCGGCTGCCAGGGACCGATGGCCACCCCCGCGCTCAGATGGGCGCCGCGCGGGAGATCGAAGAGCACCGAATGCAGCAGCCCGACGGCTTTCTGGAGCAGGGCGACCCCGCCGGCAATCAGGGCCGCGGCAAGCACCCCGAGGGCGACGATGGCGAAATCATTGTCGCGGACATTCCGGCTGGCCAGGGCGCGGAGCAGGAACAGGCGGCTGCGGAACCAGCCGCCGTGACGGCCCTCCGGGACAGGGTGCAGGGACGGCCGGTCGCCCGTGTCCTTCCGTTTGGAAAGGAGGGGGATGGGAGGCAGGGACATGGCGGGACGCGGCTGTTGGAGCCCCCGGGACGGGCGGACATCCCCGGCATCTGCAACGTCGTGCGGTCAATATGAAACGCGCGACGCTGTGGCTTCATGTTTGGCGATCGGATTCACGCACCAGATCGATTCCGATTTCACGCGATCCGGTCTAAGCGGCGCCGGTGCCGGACGCAACGACAAACTCACCGGCCCCCGCCCCCGCCTCCGCCCGCTTGAAATCCATGGTCCAGTTCGTTTCCCAGCTTTCGCCGCCGTCGGCGGACATCGCCTGCTCCCAGCGCGGGCTGGCGGTGTGGGTATCCAGCCAAAGGAAACGAGTCTTGACCGGCCGCCCCTTGACGCAGTCATCCGCGTAAAAAGTTCCGACCTCACCCTCGAACCGTCCCATTACCGGGGTCTCGATCGAAAGCGGATCGGTGGTGGAAAGCCACCGGATGGCCCAGAGCCCGCGCCGTGGATCGTAGGACCTGATTGCAATCGCTCTGCCGCCACGAGCGGATTATCGCCGACTATGCCATGCCGGGGATGAGCGGCGTCGCCCTCATCCGGGATGCGATCCGCCCGCCCCTTCGGCAGCCGGACGGCCACCCCGGCTTTTGCCCGGGGTGGCCGTCGGAGGCGGGCGGTCGACATCCGCCCTGCCACGCATCGTGCGCTTCAGATCACTGCTTGTTGCCGGGCTTGGCGCCGGACTTGTTGGCGTCCGCCTTGCCGCCGACCGGCTCCACCTTGACGTCGGTGCGGCGGGCGACGGCCTCCACGGTCTTTTCCTGTTCGGACGCCGTTTTGGACAGCACGACCTCCTCGACGACGCGGGCCTTCTTGGTGATCTCCGGCGTTTCGGAGGTCGCCGTCAGCTCGATGGTCTTCTCACCGAAGGCGGCCTTCTCCTCGTCGGGGCTCAGGGGCCGGTCGACCTTGCGGTGTTCCACGTCCACCGCCTCGTCGCGCAGCGTCACGGTTTCCCGGACCGGCGTCTCGGTGACCTCCGACGTGGCCTTCACCCCGCCCTTGGCGACCCGGCGCTTGCCGATCTCGACCTCCTCCTTCACCGACTGGAGGGTCTCCTGCTCGACGCTGCCGCCGTTGCCCGCCTTCTGGGCCGGCTTACCCGCCGCCGAGGGGGCGGGCAGGTCGACGGATCCATTCTCGTCGAGGATGGCTTCCGCCGCGTCGGCATCCTGGTCGGCGATGTCGGCCGCGACCAGGGTGTGGCCCTGACGGATGGCCGCACCGTACTGCTCGGCCAGTTCCTTCTCGAAGCCGTGCCCCAGCAGGCCCCGGGCGGCCTTGTCGGCGCTGTCGGCGCCGCCGAAGGTTTCGATATCGGCTTCCTGGCAGCCCGCCGCGATCAGGGCCTGGAAGGCCTTCTTGGCGGAACCGCTTTCCTTGTAAAGTCCAACGACGATCGTGCTCATGATATTCTCCAGTAGGATTTAAAGTATTTCAGGGTCTTGAGATAAGGCAGGCCGCTCAGGCCGCAGGGGCGTCCGGCGGCGGATCCTGGTCGACGACGACCTCCTGCCGGCGCAGCGTGACACGTTCGGTCATCTTGCGGCTCGCGGTGCGGCGGGTGATCCGGACCTCTTCCACCAGCTTCAGGCGGACCTCCACGACCGCCACCTCCTCGATCACCGAGATGACGGTGGTGTCGCCATCCTGACGGTCGGGGATCGGGGCATCGACGAAGCGTCCGACGGGGATCCGCTCGACCTCCAGCGTCTCCACCGACAGGTCGGCTTCGACAGGCTGCTCATGCTCGTGGCTGAGGGTGCGGGCACGAACGGTCCCGGTCACCTGGGTCCGTTTGTTGACGCTCACCCGCTCTTCGACGGCGAGAAGCGTCTGCGGCCCGGTTTCGTCCGAGTTGGTCAAGAGGTCCTCCTGCGGTTCCGGTGGGCCAGGGAGCTGGAAAGAGCCGGCCGGATGCCGGCGGCGGCGTCAGGCCTCGGGCCGGGTCGTCATCTGCTTGGCGCCTTCCGTCATGCGGGACGCGGCCTGGGCGATGCGGACATTGACTTCGAAGAAGGCCAGCCAGCCGCCGAGCAGATAGCGGCTGCCCGCCATCATGATGTCCTGCGGGCCGTGGGCCCGGAGCATGCTGTTCATCATCTCGTTCTGGCGCTCGACCGCCTGGTTCATGAAGGTGACGGCCTCCGCGAAGCCTCCCCCATAAATCGCTGCCGGAGCATTGCCGGATTCCGTCGCCCGTCCGGCATCCGGAAGGCCACCCATGCTGCCGCTGCCGGACAGCTTCGACGGCCAGGGTCTCGGCTGCTGGCCGAGGAGGCCGCGGAAGGCCTGTGCTGCCGCTGCGCCGGCTTTCGGCGCTTGCTCTTCACTGGCGCTGCGGATGCTGGGGCGGATGTTGGGCCTCTTGGATGCCTCGGCGCTTGCCGCGGCTTCGTCGCTGGCGCTGTGAATGGTGGGGCGGGTGGTGGGAGTCGGGTGCGTGCCGTCGTCCATGTCGTCTCCATGACTGTTCGGGATGGTGGTCGGGTGTGGTCAGGGAGCGCCGGGCTCGACCTGAATGACTTAGCCAAATATTATGCTGCGCTGCAAAAATTCAATTGGTGCAGAAATATAAATTATGAAGACTACACTATAAATCGTAAGCTAAAAGGAGAGGATATTTTGAAGGCATGTGATCGGCATTTTTCAAATTCGCGATTTCGAGAAAATTGGTTTTCTGGATAATTAATATATTTGGTTTTGTCCGATCGGGTATCCGGCGATGTGTCGGCGCCACTTTTGCGCATAATGAGCTTGTGGTCCGCGTCTGTATCTTTTCAAAAAGAAACGACCAAACGCAGGGAGCATTGCATGCCCGGTAATCCCCGCGACCAGAAGGACGCAGAGAAGATGGTCAATGCGGAGGAGGCGCGTGGCGGTCCCTTCGTGGTGGCCGCGGAATCGACCCTGATGCCGATGCTGATCGCCGATCCGACCCTGCCCGATGTGCCGGTCGTCTTCGTCAACGCCGCGTTCATCAAACTGAGCGGCTATACGCGTGAGGAGGTTCTGGGCAGGAGCTATCACCTCCTGTCCGGCGCCGACACCGACCCAGAGGTGGCGCGTGCCATCGACCTGGCCGTGCGCGCCGGGGAGGCCATCGTGCGCGGGGTGCAGCTTTACCGGAAGGACGGAAAGCTGCTGTGGGTGCTCCAGCATGTCGCCCCCGTCTTCGAGGAGGGGCGCATCCGCTACCACTTCGCGTCCTTTGTCGACATCACCGAGCGCAAGGCGGTCGAAGACCAATTGCGGCAGCTCAACCAGGAACTCGACCGCCGCATCTCGTCGCGCACCGAGCGGCTGGACGATCTCAACCGCCAGCTCGCCAGTGAAGTCGAGCGCCGCATCGAAGTGGAGCGGGTGCTGCGCAACACGCTGCACGACAAGGATTTGCTGCTGCGCGACAAGGACGACCTGATGCGGGAGGTGAACCACCGCGTCAAGAACACCTTGCAGATGGCTTCGTCCGTCCTGCGCATCCAGCTGAGCGTTGCCCGGAGCCAGGGGCCGGCCGTGCAGGAGGCGCTGCGCAGCGCCGTGGAGCGGCTGGACCGCATGGCCGAGATCCACGAGAAGCTCTACCGGGCGCAAGGGCTGCAGGAGATCGAGTTCGGCGGGTATCTGGGGATGCTGTGCCGTGACCTGCTGGCGTCCTTCGGGGCTGCACCCAACCCGAACATCGTGCTGGACGTCGATGCCGACGAGGCCTTTCTGAAGCCGGATCAGGCCATCCCGCTGGCCCTCATCGCCAACGAAGCGATGATCAACGCGCTGAAATACGCCTTCCCCGATGGACGCCCCGGCCGCATCGCCGTCTCGTTCCGCCACACCTCGCGCAGCCTTCTGTGCATGACCATCGGTGACGACGGCGTCGGCATGCCCGACGAACGGCGGACCGGCTCGCTCGGCCTCACCTTGATGGAGTTGCTGGCCAAGCAGATCGAAGGCGGCGTGACCGTCAAGTCCGGCAAGGGCACCACCGTCACGGTGTCGATCCCGGCGTGACCGCCCGAGATCCCGGCGTGACCGCTCGATGGCGACGGGTCCAAGCGGCCGGAGCGAGGCGGCCATGACGCTGCATACCCCGACATCCGAGGTTCTGCGTGACTTGCTGGACGAGGCTCCGGCGGACCGCATCACGCTCGGCTGGCTGCTGGAAAAACTCCACAAGCGCTCCTTCGGCATCGTTCTGCTGCTGCTGGCGCTGATCGGGCTGGCGCCGGGAACGTCGCCGGTCGTCGGGCTGCTGCTGACCGTTCCCGCTTTCCAGATGATCCTGGCGCGCGAGAGTCCGGTTTTTCCCCGGATCATCACGTCCCGGCGCTTTTCGACACAGCGCCTGGTCCGGCTGGTCGATCGTGCCGTGCCGGTGTTGAGGCGCATGGAGACGGTCATACACCCGCGCTGGAAGACGCCGTTCGAAGCGACGACGCGTGTGGTCGGGCTGGTCGTTCTCGCGCTGACAAGCGTCTTCTTCGTCCCGATTCCCCTGAGCAACATCGTGCCGGCCGTGACGATCATGCTGATCGCCCTGGCTTATCTCGAGGAGGACGGGGTGTTGCTGGCGCTGTCCCTGGCGGTTGCCGCCGCCGTTCTCTTCGTCGCGACCTTCACCATCTGGCAATCGGTCCAGGCGGTCCGGTTCATGGCGTCTTGAGCCGGTCATCGCAACGGCGTCGCCATGACCTGCCCCGATGGAGCGGGGGGAAGGATCGCGCTCCACATTGAGGCAATAAAAGCGTATAAGAATTAAGACAAGCAAAGCGTACAGAATTTTCCTCCAAATGAGATTTGATATAAATATTTGAGGTCGATCATTGTGGCGTAAATTATCGCCACCATATTCATTATGAAACTCGTAACAGGAGGTTGCGATGACGCTCAGGAATACGACGCTATCAGAGTGGACCGCTTCAGAGCGTGCAGCCTGGGCGTTGTCCGCGCCGAAATGGAAAAGCATGGCCTATCTGACACTTGGCATGTCAGTCGGCTTTCTTGCAGGGTTGGCGTTCTCGGGCTTCAGCGGATAGCCTGTCTGCTGCAAGAGGAACGTCCTGCAAAGACGACCGCTGCGACGACGGCCGCGCTGGACCACCCGAAGAGCATCTGCAGGACGCCATCCGCCGCAAGCCCGTCAATTCGAACGGGCACCTCGCTTGCCATCAAAGCTTGCCATCAAAATGCGATTACCAGGTCATTCGTCCGACCGGCGACCTGACCCGGAGAGCACCTTCAGAAACTGCCGGACATGCACGGGAGCATCTTTCGATGAGCACCGCATTCACCCGCACAACCACCAGGACCGTGACGTTCACCCGTCCCTTCGAATTGAGCGGCGTGGACGGAGTGCAACCGGCGGGGAACTACGTCGTGGAAACCGACGAGGAGCTGATCGACTCGCTCTCTTTCCCCGTGTACCGCCGTACTGCGACCTGGATCCATCTGCCGCATGTCGATGGACGCTCCAATGGAGGGTCGGGCATGGCGCAGACGGCGCTCATCGACCCGGATGAACTGGACAGGATCCTGGCATCGGCGGAAACGCCGGAAACGGAACCCCAATATGGTTCGCAGGGGCATGGTTCGCAGGGCACGTGAAACCGGGTCGGGACCGGCCGGGTGCCTTTACCCTCATGCCGGGATGACCGTCGCGGCGAGGAACACGCAAGAGCGGTGCAGTCAGTCCAGTTCCTACTGTGGACCGCACCGGAGAGGAGAAGCCGTCATGCTAGCCACCCACCCAAGCAAGCGCCTGTCGTCGGTCCATTTTCTACGCGGGAAAATGTTCATTCAGACCGCTTCGGCGCTCCCGGCTGCCGTGAGCATTGCCGATGAGCGGCAACGCCAGTTGGAGCGTGGTGCCCGGCTTCGTGGCTGGGACGACGACGGTGGTGCGCAGCCGGAAGAGCACGCCAAGGAGTGAAGCGCGCTTCACTCAACGTTCAAGTCCGATCGTCCAACTGTGAATCGGCATGGAATAAGGGCTCTGTCGCGATGACCGCGGACAACCTTGCGGACGAGCTTGCGGCTGTGACCGGTGCGGCGGACGACTATCCTTGATGGCGACGCCTTCCTTGGCCAAGGCGAGAATGACGCCGTTGGTCTCCTCCCCGCGCCGATCCAGGGTCCCGATCTCAAGCCGATCGACGCCTGCCGTCATCTGATTGTTGAAATGGGCTGTCAGACCTTCGCGTGGAGCTGAAATACGGAAGCAGTGAGCGGTCTATACCAAGTACCAACTGTCTGCTCGTTGGAGCCGGTCCGATATTTGCGGTATTATGTAGCACCTGCCACCGCCTGATCCTGCCGCATCTCGGCCCTACCCGCTACCCTGTTGCGCTGAAACCG
>NZ_VTTK01000060.1:0-29218 GCF_008365135.1 Azospirillum sp. Sh1
GGAGCTGGGGTTAAGCCCCCCCCCCCCCCCCCCCGCGGGGGGGGGGGGGGGGGGGGGGGGGGATGCAGGAGGTGGATTCTTGGGGAAGGGCCGTCGCGCTCCCCCCCCACCCTAACCCTCTCCCCGGGGGGGAGAGGGGATTGCGCTTCTCCGCTTTGAGCCACGGCCTGTGCGGGGACCACCCCGGCCGGTGTCGCGCCCGCCTTCCTTCGCCACCGGATGGTGGAAGTGGTGGGGGTGGCCGACCGGCTTCTCGCCGTTGCCACGCTCCGGTCCACCACGACGGCCGCCGCGGCGATCCTCGACGCGGCTGCTGTAACAATTGTCGCAGACGCGGAAACGGTGGTTGGCCTTCAGCCGCGCGCCGCAGACCGGGCAGGCACGGGCGAGCGAGCGCTCGGCGAGCGTCCGCTCGATGAAGGCGTTCAGGTGCGCCCGGCGCTCCTGGCACAGATCCATCTCGGGATAGGCGTCGGGGAAGCGGTAGGCCAGCCAGGCGTAGGCGGTCAGTTCCTTCACCGCGCGCTCGGCCTTCTCCAGCTCCACGTCGGTGCCGACACTGTGACGGAAGCGCTCGGCGGCGTCGGGGGCGGCGTTGGGGATGCCCCTGCCCTGGTTGACCGCCCAGCCGCCGAGAAGGCGCAGGTTGTTCTGGTCGCGGGTGTCGATCGGGCAGCGGGCCAGCATGTCGCGCTGCGCCAGCGGCAGCTTGGCGCGGTCCACTGCCGCCGCCGCCTGGATGCGCTGTTCCAGGTCGGTCATGCGGAAGGTCTGGTTGGCGCGCAGCAGTTCCTGCCCGGCGGTGCGCAGCACCTTGGCCAGGCTGTCGGTGTCCAGTTCGCGCGCGATGGCCTCGACATGGCTGAGATTGGGCGAGATCCACGACCGCGGGTCTTCCGGCGGCACCGGCGGCGAGGTCAGCGCCCGGCGCACCGGGTTGATGTTCTCGCCGTCCAGCACGGCGACGCGGCCTTCCTCATGCATGCCGAACCGGCCGGCCCGGCCGCCGATCTGCCGGATCTCCGACGCGGTCAGCTCGCGCTCCTCGCGCCCGTCATATTTGCGGGTGGTGGACAGCACGACGCGGGCGACCGGCAGGTTCAGCCCCATGCCGATGGCGTCGGTCGCCACCAGCACATCGGCGGTGCCCTCGCGGAAACGGCGTGCCTCGGCGCGGCGGACCTCCGGCGACAGGGCGCCGTAGATCACCGCGACATTGTGGTTGCGGCCCAGCAGGTCGTGTCGCAGAGCCATCACGTCCTTGCGCGAGAAGGCGATCAGGGCGTCGCCCGGCTTCACCTCCTCCAGCTTCACCCGCTCCTCCTGGACACGCAGCGGCGACTTGCGGGTGAACTCGACGACCTCCAGCTCCTCGCCCATCGCGTCGGCCAGACGCTTGACGTAGGGAATGGCGTCGGCCGATCCGGTCATCAGGATTTCCGGAGCGGCCACGCCGGCTACCGCCTGGGTCCAGGCCCAGCCGCGGTCGGGATCGCCGATCATCTGGATCTCGTCGATGACGCAGGCGCCCCATACCTTGGACGTGTTCACCATCTCGATGGTGGAGGAGGTGAAGGCGGCACCGGGCCGCACGTCGCGCTCCTCGCCGGTGACGAGGCTGCAGGGGCGGCCGCGCGTCTCCAGCGCCTCCTGCCCTTCCAGCGCCAGCAGGCGCAGCGGCGCGAGGTAGCAGCCGCTCTCGGCCTCCGCCAGCCGGTCCATCGCCGCGTGGGTCTTGCCCGAATTGGTCGGGCCGACGTAAAGCCGCAGCTTGCGGATCATCGCGCGGGCGGTGGCGAAGCTGTCCAGATAGACGCCCATGCCGGACGCATCCTCCAGCCGCTCCCGCCGCACCTTCAGGCCGGCGCGGGATGCTGCGGTGGAGAAGGCCTCCTCCATCGCGTCGAGCAGGGTCTGCAGGCGCGGAATCCGGCCACCGAAGCCGACGACGCGGCCCAGCTCGTCGGCGAAGCCCTTCGGCCGCCAGGACTCGCCGAAGCCGGCCGCCCGCTGCGCCATCGAGGCGAACCAGCCGTCGACGCGGTCCTTCGCCTTGGCGATGGCGGGAGAGGACAGGCAGGCGCCCTTCACCCGCTTGCCCAGCGCCTTGGCCTGCGGCCGGCCGAAGCCCTCGTCGATGGTCAGCAGGCCCCACAGGTCCGCCTCGATGTCCGGCAGCGGGCCGAGCGCCACCTTGAAGCGCAGCTTCAGCTTGCGATCGGTGCCGGGGATCTGGACGAGGTGGTTGACCGCGACCGACCAGCGCGCCGGGGTGCTGTCGGCATCCACCTCGATCCCGTCGCCGCGCACCACGGCGGCCACCGCGCGCAGGGCGTCGCGGCGGTCGAATTCGTCGGCGGTGCCGGGCGTGCGGCCCGAACGGGCGTTGTCGGAGGTGTCGTCGGTCATGGATCGTCTTTTCTTGGAATTGCCCCGGTCATGCAAGCGCTTCGGCTGATCGGGTCGGCCGCACAGCCGATCCATCCGGCTGGTGGGCAGGCCGGTGGTTGCGTCATCCGACAACAGCCATAGAGCGCCAGGGTCTCTCTTTATGGCCGGGGTCCCTCTTTATGGGTCTGACCGGTCGATTCGGCAAGCCGAATCCCCCGAAGGGAGCAAGCCCGGGCTAATTCGAATCCGTCGCCGTTTCGCCGATCTCGCCCGTGCGAAAAGGGGGGAGGACCGGCCACATAGAGCCACGCAGGTTTGGTGGCCGGCCCCAACGGGTTAGCCGCCGCCGCCCGGCGGACAGGCCCGACATCAGGCCAGGCCGGATCGACCGCAAGACCGGTCGCGAAACGGTCAATGCTTTGTTCCGACTAATTTTTTGGGAGATGCGCATGCCGAACCCTCGTGAGGTCCTGGAACTGATCGAGCGCATGCGGTGCATTTCGAACGACGGCGAGCGTCGTGCCCTGATCGATTATCTGGGCGCGGTGGACCGTCCGACGGTGCTGTCCTTCCTGAACGCGCATGGCCTGAACGTCTGCATGGGCTCGGACGCGGCGCTGGCCGCCTTCGCTTCGTCGGACGTCCTGCTGCGCGACGGGATCGGGTTGCAGGCGGTGCTGCCGGTGCTGGGCCGGCCGGCCGGCCTGAACATGAACGGCACCGACTTCATCCCGCTGCTGCTGAAATCCCTCACCTCCCGCAGCGTCGCCATTTACGGCACCGCCACCCCGTGGCTGGACCGTGCCCGCGTCGTCCTGGAAGCGGCCACCCCGCACCGCTACGCCGACCTGCAGCACGGCTTTCACCCGACGGAGCATTACATCGCCCAGGCGCGGGCCACCCGCCCCGACGTCATCCTGCTCGCCATGGGCATGCCCAAGCAGGAAGAGATCGCGACGGAGCTGAAGCGCGCTCTGGACCATCCGGTGCTGATCGTCAACGGCGGCGCCATCGTCGATTTCCTGGCCGGCCGCTTCAAGCGCGCTCCGGAAGCGGTCCAGCGCTCCGGCCTGGAATGGGCCTTCCGTCTGGCGCAAGAGCCCCGCCGGCTGTTCCGCCGCTATTGCATCGGTGCCTTCGGCTTCGCCTGGAGCACCATCCGCCTTCGCCGTGCCGCATCCCTCCGCGCCCGCGGATCGGGCGCCGCAGCGCCCGCTTCCACCCGGATCTCCCCCCGGATCTCCCAGTCGACGATCCGCCGGTCGCCTATCCAGAAGGAGCTTTGAGACGTGGAAAATCTTCCCCAGATCAATAACGGAGGTCCGGGCGGCCCGCCGGCTCCGGCATGGCCCACCCAGGCCGGCCACCACATGCCGCGCGACTTCGACGGTCCGGCTCCGGCGATGGGCCCCGACTTCCGCTTCATCCTGCGGGTGCTGGCGGCCCACAAGACGCTGATCGCCGCCATCGTGCTGGCGCTGACCGCGCTGTCGGCCTTCGGCGTCTCGCTGATGAAGGACAAATACACCTCCGAAGCGCTTCTGCTGGTCGACAACCGGCAAGTCCGCGTCGTCCGTGCGGAGGATCAGGCGCTGAACGCGATCACGCCGGAAGACAGCGCGATCCTCAGCGAGATCGAAATCCTGAAGTCGACGGCGGTGCTGACCCAATCGATCGCCGATCTGGGGCTGGCGACCAACCCCGAATTCAACCCGCCGGTCCAGTCCGACGACAGCAAGCCCTTCATCGAGCGCGCCACCGCCTGGACGCGCGAACAGGCCCATGCCGTCTTCGGTCCCGACCTGCCGGGCTTCGTCGACGCGGTCCTGGCCCATGGCGACGACATGACCAAGGACACCCACCTGCGCGAGACCCGCGCCGCCGACAGCATCGACGGCGTTCTGGACCGCGTCCGCCGCAATCTGGAAGTCGGCATCGTCGGCCGGTCACGCGTGATCCAGGTCCGCTACACCTCGCTCGATCCGGAAATCGCCCAGAAGGTGGTCGACACCGTCGTCCACCGCTACATGGAAACCCGCCAGCAGATGGACCGCGACCTGTCCACCAGCGCCGTCGCCTGGCTGGAAGACCGCATCGGCACCCTGCGCAAGGAAGTGGCCGCGGCCGACACCAAGGTCGACGCCGTCCGCTTCAAGGCCGGTCTGGTCAGGAACGGCACCAACGGCCTGATGGCGACCACCGAGCTTGAGCAGGCCCGCCTGCGTCTGGCCGAGGCCGCCGCCAACCGCGCCCGCGCCGTCGCCCAGGCCCAGACGCTGGAGCGCAGCACCGGCAACGGCGGCAGCCTCGCCTCCCCGGTCGTCGCCCAGCTGCGCGCCACGGTCGCGTCGATCTCCACCGAACTGGCCCAGCTGTCGCGCCAGTATGGTCCGAAGCACCCGCGCATCCAGGAACTGCAGGCCCGCCTGAACGAGGCGAACTCCTCGCTGCAGCAGGAGGTCCGCCACGAGATCGCCGGCGTCCGCGAAGCGGCCAACGTCGCCGTCGAGCAGGAAAACGCCCTGAAGTCGATGATCGCCAAGCTGGAATCCGGCTATCAGACCATGGCCGAGGAAGCGGTGCCGCTGCGCACGCTGGAGGCCGAGGCCCAGGCCAAGCGCCAGTTGCTGGACAGCCTGCTCGGCCGTCTGGAAGAGGTGCAGGCCCAGCAGGACAACCGCGCCTTCCCGACCGCCGTCAAGCTGGTCTCGGCGCCGCAGGTCCCGCATGAGCCGTCGGGTCCCTTCCGCATCCTGCTGCTGCTGGCCGGTTTCGTCGCCTCGCTCGCCGTCGCCGTCTTCATCGTCTTCGGCATCGAGCTGTTCCAGCGCCGCATCCGCACCCCGGACGCCGTCCGCCGCATCCTGGGCGTGGGCACGGTCCACATCGTCCCGCACCACTCCACCCGCGGCGCCCGCGGCCGTCTGGACCAGATCTTCCAGAACCACCCCTTCTCGCTGTTCTCCGAATCGATGCGCGCCCTGTTCCGCAACCATCTGGCGGACATGGGTCCGGTCGGCTCCATCGCCGTCACCTCGGCCCGCCCGCAGGACGGCAAGACGTCGATGAGCCTCGCCGTCGCCCAGGTCGCGGCCCAGGCCGGCCGCCGCGTGGTGGTGGTCGACACCGACTTCCGGCGGTCGCGCATCGATGCCCTGTTCAACCTGTCGGCCAAGAAGGGCCTGTCGGACTGGATTTCCGGCACCGCGACCCTGGACGAGATCGTGCACAGCAGCGAAGACGCGCCCTATGCGATGATCCCGGCCGGCCGCCTGATGTCGGAGACGCTGGACCGCTTCAACGTCGACGGCCTGATCCACCTGATGGCCGGCCTGTCGCCGCACTTCGATCTGGTCGTCTTCGACACCGCCCCGGCGCTGGCCGTGTCGGATGCCCGCATCGTCTGCGGCGCCGCGTCGAAGGTGATGTTCGTCAGCCGCTGGGGCCACACCACGGCCAGCGACCTGCAGGCGGTCGCCGATCTGGGGCCGATCGACCATTCGAAGTTCGTGGCGGTGATGACCGACGTGAACCTGAAGAAGGCGGCCTCGCGCGGTTACCAGGGTCCCTACAACAGCTACGTGGCGACCCGGAAATACTATGGCGACACCACCCTGCGGACCGCTCCGTAAAGCAGGCAGGGTAACCTGAAGCTCCTTCTACCCGAGGCCCTTCCCTCACCGACGCTGCGGCGTCCGGAGGGAGGGGTCTCTTCATGGCAACGAACACCCTCTCGCGGGACGGGAGAGGGTGTTTATGACCGGCCCCCGCGACAGGACAGGAAGAGAGCCCCTTCGCATGACCGAGAGTCCGAAGCCCGGTTTTCCCAAATGGCGCCCCCAATGGCGCCCTGAATGGCGTCCAAGCCGGCGCGATCTGATGTGGACCGCCGCCGCCGGCGCGGTGCTGGCGAGCTGCCGCGGCGCCAGCGGCCCGGCCCCGGCGGAGGCCGCCGCAACCCACGCAGAGGCGGCGGAGCCGGCGGTGACCCTGCGCGAGGCCTGCCGGGCGCTGGGCATCCGCCACGGTGCCGCCCGCGACCATTTCGTCGATCCGGAAGACCCCATGCTCGACCGGCTGATGGCGCGCGAATGCGATGTCGTCACCCCGGAGAATGGCGGCAAATGGGGAGTCTTCCAGCATACGGAGGGTAATTTCGACTGGCGCCGCTTCGATGCGGCGGTGGAACTGGCGCGCAGCATCGGCGCGACGCCGAACTGGCACACCATCATCTGGCAGCATATGGGCATGCCGCCCTACATGAAGCTGCCGGCGGCCCGGCAGGCGGAGCTGGGCATTTCGGAAAGCGCTTATTTCTCGCCCGAGGGCACGCTGAGCGAGGAGAATGTCTGGCCGCGCTTCACCGGCGTCGTCGAGGCGGTGCGGCAGCGCTACGGCGATATCTTCTACCGCATCGACGTGGCCAACGAGGTCTTCTTCTGGGAAACGGCGGAAAGCCACCCGCGCCAGCAGGACCGCTACGGCTTCCGCCGCGGCATGTGGTGGGTGGCGGCCGGCGGGGCGGAGAAAGGGCCGGAATGGCTCGATCCCTTCTTCCACCATGTGCACAAGGCCTTCCCGAAGGCGAAGCTCGTGCTGAACGAGTTCGGCATCGAGATCGACGAGGGCTGGCAGCAGCGCAAGCGCGCCTATCTGCTCGACTGGCTGACCGGGGCGGTGAAGCGCGGCGTGCCGATCCACGGCATCGGGCTGCAGAGCCACCTGATCGGCGGCAAGCCCTATGACAGCGCCGGCATGCGCAAGTTCCTGCGCGCCGTCGACAAGCTGGGCCTCGCCGTCCATCTGACGGAGATGGATGTCGACGAGACGCGCCTGCCCCGATCCTGGTCGCGGGCGGAGAAGGACCGGGCGATGGCCCAGCTGGCCCGCCAGTATCTGGCCGACATGCTGGACAATGCGCGGGTGGAGGAACTGTGCTGGTGGCACCTGCGCTCAGACCTGAATTTCATCGCGCGCGAACATCCCGACCTTCACCCCCACCCCTCCCCCTATGACGAGAACTCACGGCCGCTGCCGCTCTACACGGCGGTGGTGGACACGCTGCGGGAAAAGGCGCGCACCGGCAGGGTGCGGTCAGGCTGATGTCCGGCGAGGGCGATGCGCAGGGGAGGTAAGCCTCTGTCGATCGCCTCCCCCTCCGACAGGTCCGCGTGTTTTCTCCTTCGCGTGCGGGCGCCGGTTCCCATGCCCGATTAGAGTCCTTCATTGCGTCCGGCACCCCCCTGATGGAGAGGTCGATCGTGCAGAATACAGCCGACACGTTGCCGATGGATCGGCTGCCCGCCGACCGGAGGACCGACGACGCCCTCGTCGAGCGCTACCGGAGGAAGTTCCACCTTTCGCCGTCCTATCCGCTGACCGTCGAGATGGTGCAGCGTCACTGGACCCTGGAACGGCGGCTTGCCCGCGAGTTGATGGAGACCAAGCCGGAAGAGCGGTGGGATGCCTTCGAGAAGGCCTACACCACGCTCTACACCAGCTGCCCCTGGCTGAACGAGGCGGAGGACGACGCCCACACCCGCAACGACGACTTGGACTTCCGCCATTTCCTGACCCTGCTGGGCGGGCCGCAGGATGTCTACGAGGTCGGATCGGGCAAGGCGCGGCTGCTGCGCTACCTCGCCCGCCACGGTTACCGCTGCGTCGCGACGGAAGTGACGCGCGAGCGTGGCGCCAACTGGATCGAACAGGAATCCAACGTCACCTGGAAGAACAGCGACGGCGTGCATCTGGCCCAATTCGAGCCGGCCGGCCGCTATGACAGCGTGGTCTCCACCCATGTGGTGGAGCACATGCACCCCGACGACGTCGTCACCCACATGACGAACGTCCACACCATCCTGAAGCCGGGCGGCAAATATGTCCTGAGCATGCCGCACAAGTTCGCCGGTCCGGCCGACCTGTCGGAGGTGTTCGGGCTGCAGGAGCCGGTCTGCATGCATCTGCGCGAATATGGCTGGGGCGAGACCGCGGCGATGCTGCGCGAAGCCGGCTTCGGCCGCGTGGAGGCGGTCTATGTCGTGCCGATGGCGGTGCGCCGCCACATGAATCTGCATTTCGCCAGCCGTGCCTATTTCGGCTACATGCGGGTGGTCGAGGCATTTTTGGGACGGCTTCCATTAACCCTAAATCGCAAGCTCGGAAGGATAGGTCAGCTCTATATGTTCCGGCCTGAGGTGTTCCTGGTCGCGCACAAACCGCGCTGACGCCGTGAGCGAACACGGAAATTCATTTCCGTTCAATATGTTGCCTCCACAAAAAACCCCTTTGTTGCTGCAATGCATCGACAAAGGGGTTTTTTGTGTCTCATTCTTTTCACAAGTGATAGTGGCATTAGAGCCTCATTTCGCTAAAATTTGAAATAGCTCGTTAACCTTTTCCGGCCAGTCTGGGCTCCAGCGAAAACACGGAAAAGAGGATGCTTCCAATGGCAACGAGCCCCGTCGATACGACCTTCGTAGTCAATGCCTCGGGTGTGTCTGCCGGAGGAGTCTGGCCGCACTTCAAGTTCCTCGTCGATGGCGTGGCCGTCGGCCAGGCGACGGTCAATTCCACCAGCGCCGGCCGGTACAGCTTCACCACCAAGGTGGCGCCCGACGCCGCGCACAAGGTCCAGGTCGTGTACGACAACGACTGGATGTCCACCGACAAGGCCGGCATGTACCGCGACCTGGTCGTCAAGTCGATCGAAGTCAACGGCAAGACCATCGCTTCCACCAGCTCGACGGTCTCCTACGCCGCTGACGGCCAGGGCACCCTGTCCGGCCGCGAAGTGCTGTCCTGGAGCGGCTCGCTCGATTTCAACATGTCCAAGGACCTGTTCGCCAGCGCCGCCGGGACCCCGACCACGCCCACGACGCCGACCACCCCGACCACCGGCGGCACGCCGATCGTCGTGAATGCGTATGGCACGGCGGCCGGCGGCGTGAACGCCCATTTCAAGGTCATGGTCGACGGCAAGCAGATCGGTGAAGGCACCGCCGGCACCGCCGCCAAGGACTTCACCTTCAACGCGAACGTGGCCGCGGACGTCGCCCACAAGGTCCAGATCCAATACGACAACGACGGCGTGGTCGGCAGCGTCGACCGCAACCTGCACGTCAACAAGATCACCATCGGCGGCCATGCCGTCGCCCCGACCGACAGCATCGTGTCGATCGACAAGGGCGCGCTGGACGGCCGGGATATCGTCGCCGGCCAGAAGGCGATGTGGTGGAACGGCACCATGGAGGTGAAGGCCGACAAGTCCTGGTTCGCCGGCAGCACCACCGGCCCGACCAACCCGACGACCAAGCCGACGCTTTCGGTTAGCGACGTGTCGGTGACCGAACCGACCGGCAGCACCTCCTCCGGCGGCATCCAGGGCTTCCTGCACACCCAGGGCAACCAGATCGTCGACGAGGCCGGCAACACCGTCCGCCTGACCGGCGTGAACTGGTTCGGCGGCGAGGGCTACAACTACGTGCCCGCCGGCCTGTGGGCCGACAGCTACCAGGGCCACCTGGAGAAGATGAAGTCGGTCGGCTTCAACACCATCCGCCTGACCATGTCGGACGAGATGTTCGACAGCTCGGCGGTGACCAACGGCATCGACTATTCCAAGAACCCGGACCTGGCCGGCCTGACCCGCCTGCAGGTCTACGACAAGGTCATCGACTATGCCGGCAAGCTCGGCATGAAGGTGATCCTCGACCACCACCGCAACGACGGCGGCGCCGGCACCAACGAACACGGGCTGTGGTACACCAGCAAGCACCCGGAATCGACGGTGATCGCCAACTGGAAGATGCTGGCCAAGCATTATGCCGGCAACGAGACCGTCATCGGCGCCGATCTGCACAACGAGCCGAGCGTCACCGCCACCTGGGGCGGCAGCGCCGCCACCGACTGGGCCTCGGCCGCCGAGCGCATCGGCAACGCCATCCAGACCGTGAACAAGGACTGGCTGCTGTTCGTCGAAGGCACGGAGTGGAGCAGCACGCTGGCCGGTGCGCAGTCGCGCCCGATCCACTTCGACACCCCCAACAAGCTCGTCTACTCGCCGCATGCCTACGGCCATAGCGTCGGCAACTTCAGCTGGTTGAACGATCCGGCCTATCCGAACAACCTGCCGGCCCAGTACGACAAGATGTGGGGCTACCTGTACAAGAACGACACCGCGCCGATCCTGCTTGGCGAATGGGGTGGCCTGTTCAACAGCTCGGCCGAGCAGACCTGGGCCAAGACCATGGCCAAGTACCTGAACGGCGACTGGAACCTGGACGGCAAGAGCGACATCGCCGCCGGCGACAAGGGCATGAGCTGGACCTTCTGGGCCTGGACGCCGGAATCGGGTGACGTGGGCGGCATCTTGATGGACGACTACAAGACCATCAACCAGTCCAAGATCAACCTGATCAAGCCGGCCATGGAAGGCGCGATCTTCGACACCAACAGCGGCTCCAGCAGCCCGAGCACCGCCAACGCCACCTTCACGGTCAAGCTGTCGGCCGCCTCGGGCAGCCCGGTCACGGTGGACTACTCCACGGTGGACGGCACGGCCAAGGCCGGCTCCGACTACACCGCCACCAACGGCAAGCTGACCTTCGCCGCCGGCGAGACCGCCAAGACGGTGACGGTCAAGGTGCTGAGCGACAGCGTGACGGAAGGCAACGAGACCTTCAGCCTGAAGATCTCCAACCCGACCGCCGCGACCCTTGCCGACGCCACCGGCACCGGCACCATCGTCGACGCCTCCGCCGCGAAGGCCGCCGCCGCTTCGCTCAGCTCGGCCGACCTGCTGGCCCACACGGTGACGGCTGCCAACGACACGACCGCCGGCGACCTGCCGACGGCCACCGTCGCCAGCATCGACAGCTCGGTCACCGACCTGTCGCACACCGCCTACGACACCGCCTATCACGGCATGGAGTGGCACGACCCGATGGCCCACGCGGCCTAAGGATCGGCTTCACCGCAACCGGTGTAACGATGAAGGAGGGGGCCGGCAGCCACGCTGCCGGCCCCTTTCCGTCTTGTGTCCGGCAATCAGCCGGGAACGGGCGACGCCTGTGCGGCGGTGGTCTGGGAGGAGAGCGTGCCGACCGGGGCCGGATGCGGGATGTCGGGTATGGTGACCTCCGCCACCGCCTTTCCCGGATTGCCGGCGACGACGGTGCGCCGGGGCATCGGCTTGGTGACGACGGAGGACGCGGCGACGATGCACTCGTCGCCGACGCTGACGCCGATGATCACCGCATGCGGCCCGACCCAGACGCCATCGCCCAGTTCCGGGTAATGGGTCACCCGGCCGCTGGGGAGCAGGTCGTCCTTCTGGCCCAGGGTGACGCCGTGGAACAGGGTGACGTTGGAGCCGATGCGGGCGTTGGCGTTCACCACCAGCCCCCAGCCGTGCAGGATGCGCAGGCCGGGTCCGACCTGGGTCTCCCACGGCAGATCCATGGCCGCCGAATGCTGGGTCCAGCGGTGCAGCAGCCGGCAGACGGCCAGCAGCGGCTTGCGCAGCGGCCCTCCCATCCGGTCGGCCGCCTGGCAGCTGCGCAGGGTGAAGGTCACCCGGAACAAGCGGTTTCCCGCCAGCAGCTTCAGCACCGCTCCGAGGCCGGAACCTCCGCCGTAGCGGATGGCGTCCGCCGCGACCGTCTGCCGATATGTATAGCGCGGAACATCCTGCATCGCGGTGGGATCCTCCCGGTTTAATCGTTGTCAGGCCGACCGTTCGGCTGATCGTTAGGCCGCTTGGGGCCGGCGAAAAAATCGGCCGAGCATGCGGAACAGCATGGCGCGGTCGGTCTTGCCGAAGCTCGGCCCGAACAGGGTGACGACGGCGAACAGCATGGTCAGCCCGACCTTGGCCGCGGCGAAGGTGGGGTTCACCTCGAACCCGAACAGGGCGAGGCCGGCCAGATAGGCGATGGCGGCCGGAGCCAGGATGCCCGTCACCCGCAGGATGCTGAGCGGCGGCTCCTTCGGGCTGAGGCGGCGGCACAGCGTCTCGGTGGCGCAGAGCATCACCAGCTCGCGCCCCAGCACGCCGATGGCACCGCCCATCAGGCCGAGCGGTCCCAGCGTCACCCCCATAATCGCCGTGCCGACCGCCAGACCGCCCAGCGAGATCGCCGGCAGGACGCCGACCTTCTTGGTCTTCACCAGCCCGACCTCGGCATGCATGCGCACGCCGTGCAGCACATAGGCCAGCACCAGCAGCGGCATGCAGGGCAGCACGGTGTCGTATTCGCTGGACGCGATCAGCCACAGCACTTCCGGCGAGGTCAGGGCCATGCCCAGCGCCGCCGCGGACAGCAGGACGACGAACAGGTAGAAGACGAATTCCGACTGCTCGCGCCCGGCGGTGTTGTCGCCGACATCGTGCTGGGCCTCGATCCGGCTGACCGACCAGATCTGCAGGAAGGAGGCGGTCAGGAACATGTAGAGCATGGTGGCGAGCCGCAGCCCGAAGGACAGCACGCCCACCGCCGCCACACCCATCAGCAGGTTGACCAGATAGCGCATGGCGAACTGGTTGCCCATGTCCAGCATGGTCTGCGGCATGAAGGGCAGGCCCAGCAGCGACACCCGCTTCAGGATCCCGAAGGAGAAGCCGACGCCGTTCGCGCCCAGGATCGCCACCGTCAGCGCGATGCCCAGCCCGACGAAGGTGATGGCGTTGGCCAGGAAGATGCCGGTCACACCCAGGTCCATCACCAGCAGGAAGGTGAGGTTGAGGCCGATCAGCCCGACCGCCTTGCCGACCGAGATCAGCAGGCAGGTGCCCGACCGCTTGTGGACGCGGTAATAGGCGAGCGCCAGTTCGAAGACGGCGCTGAACGCGATGCCGGCAAAGGCGAAGGCGATGATCGGCGCCTGATCGCTGCCGCCGAACAGCAGGTGGCTGGCGCCCCATCCCGCCGGCAGCGCCACCGCCAGGAGGAGCAGCGAGGCCGCCCAAAGCCCGATCATGGTGGTGCTGACCACCCGGCTTCGGCCGCGGTTGTCGGCATGTTCGAAATAGACGACGGTGAAGGCGTTGATCATCCCGATCATCAGCATGACCGCGACGATGTCGCCCACGACGCTGATCAGGGCATAGACGCCGAACTCCGCCGGCGACAGGACTTTCGTATAGAGCGGCAGCAGAAGCAGTCCCGCGGCGCGGTTGACCACGTTCGCCACCATGAACATCCAACCATGTTTGATGATCGTACCAGCTTCGAGAGCCATCCGGTTTCCTTCGCCCCCTATAGTCCGCTTCTTTTCCCGGTCCCGCCTGAGAGGGGAGCGCTGCGTCCGCCAAGTCGCATGGGGTGGGTTGCACGGGCGCAGATAAGGAAAAAGAACGCGCCAAATCTTGGCGGCGGCTGGGAAAGCGTCAATTCGACCTTGAAGCGACTGCGGCACTCTTCGGTGCTAGTCACCACGGCTTCGGTCAGAGAAGCAGGACGTTCCGATTAGGCTTTCCGGCGAGCCCGCACGCTGCCTCCTACGCCCCGCAACAGGCAAGGGTTCCTTCGCGCCACGCCCCCGCTCGGAATTGCCCGGCACTTCCCTTCGGTAAATCCAGGTGGCGGACCCACTCCGCAAGTTCGGCGATCACCCCCCTTCGCGTTCCGCCGTTCCGGCCCTTCGGGGAAGGGTTTGCCGTCCTCTACCCAAAAATTGCGGGGATCGAACGTGCCGCCGGAGGTGCGACACCACCTTGCCGCTAACCCGAAACGTTATCCCCGCCGGGGACGGCATCCGAAAGTATCCCCTTAAATATTCGGGTACCCGCACCCTTTGAAACCCGGGTGGTATCGCGGACGCGAAATCAACGCCCGTATGCACTGTTGCTGGCCGAGCCTCCTCATCCTAATTCGTCCTCAACGAACCGCGGATCGGCCGATCGAAATCATGAAAGAGCGATCTTTACATAAATGCGCAGCTGAGATTGAGGCGGCGCAGCAAAGTAAAGACCGGCCGAATCCCAAGAGACGCTGATGACGAGCGACCATCCGCACGAATGGCCGTGCGGTGGCTGGCATTCCCTTCAACCACGGGACCTGCGATGAGCAAACTGGACCCAGATGTGGTCATCGATCTGACCTCGGCGAAAAAGGCGACGATCCCGACGATCGCCCCCGGGCTGCTGCTTGCACTGTCCGACGGGCTGGTCCTCGCCCTGGTGGGGTGGACGCTCAACCATTTCCTCGGTGCCGACGCGCTGACGGAGCCGCTGGAGGCTGCGGCCTGGCAACGATCGCTGGTGACCGGCCTGATGCTGGTGCCTTTGGTCAAGTCGGTGTTCGGCATCTACACGCTGGGCCGATTCGACTATATGGAACGGACGCGGCGGACTTTTCAGGCGGCCTTTCTGTGCTGTGCCGTGCTGGCCGTGCCTTTCATCGTGATGGAGGGCTTCCGTTCCTTCTTCGTGGAGGCGCTGTCGATCGCGCTGCTCGGCTTCGCGGTCACCTATGTCGCCGACCTGCTGCTGATCCAGGGGCTGCTGTCCAGCGCGCTGGACTGGCGCACGCCGGTGGTGATCGTCGGCGCCGGCCCGCAGGGTGCCGCCATCGCCGAGAAGCTGCAGCGCCTGCCCTGGCTCGGCATGCGTCCGGTCGGCTTCGTCGACGACGACGACAGCCTGTGGCAGACCCGCGTCGCCGGCCTGCCGGTGATGGGTCCGGTGGAACTGCTGGCCAAGTCGCCCGCCGTCGCCAGCCAGGCCACCGCCGCCATCGTCGCCGACATGAGCCGCCATGGCAGCGACCTGACCGGCCTCGTGCGCACCCTTCCCTTCCGCCAGGTCTATTGCGTGCTGGGCGAGGGCAACGTCAGCGCGGTCGACGCGACCTATCACAACCTCCACGGCTCGCTGGCCCTGCGCGTCAGCGTCCGTCCGCCGACCGGCTACCTGCGCATCCGCCGCGCCATGGACATCGTGCTGTCGTCCATCCTGCTGGTACTGGTGGCGCCGCTGATGCTGGGTCTCGCCGTCGCCATCAAGCTGGACAGCCCAGGCCCGGTGATGTTCCGCCAGAAGCGCTGGGCCGGCGGCAAGCAGACCTTCGACCTGCTGAAGTTCCGCTCCATGCATGTCGATGCGGAGGAGCAGCTGCAGCAGCTGCTGGAGAACGATCCGATCGCCCGCGAAGAATACATGACCTACCACAAGCTGACGGTCGACCCGCGCATCACCCCGCTCGGCCGCTTCCTGCGCAAGACCTCGCTCGACGAGCTGCCGCAGCTGTGGAACATCCTGATGGGCGACATGAGCCTGATCGGTCCGCGCGCCTACATGCCGAAGGAACTGCCGGAGGTTGGCGAGTCCGCCGCGGTGATCGGCAGCGTCCGTCCGGGCCTGACCGGCTACTGGCAAGTGTCGGGGCGCCACCGCACCACCTTCCAGGAACGCGTGGCGATGGATGTCTTCTATGTCCGCAACTGCGGCCTGCTGTTCGACTTCTTCATCCTCTGCAAGACCGCGGTGATGGTCCTGAAGGGCGACGGGTCGTAACCCGTTCCACCTTGAGCCGGATGCCAGCCGGACCCCCGTGTCACCCGCGCGGGGGTCTTTTTGTTGGAATGCTTCGGCTCCATTCCCTTTTTCGGGCGGCAAAGAATGGGAGGAGCGCGAAAGCGGCTACCTCTTTCGGGTCCGGCCTCCTTCGGTCTAATGCCACCGCCCGGCTACGAGAAGGGGGTGGCGAACCGCATCTTCAGGTCTGCACAGCCGAACGCGGTACGGCAGCAAGGGAAAGCCGATGAAAGTCCTGGATTTTCTGGAAAAGAGCATCGCCGTCATCGGCATCATCGCTTTCGGAGGCTCCGTGCTTCCGCTGATGCTGACCGGCGGCGACCCTCTGGCCGGCGATCTTGAGTCCGCCGGCGTCACCGTCCTCTATGGCGGCCTCTATCTGCTGGTGCTCGCCGCCATCGCGCTGCGGCCGGGCATCGCCTTCCAGATTCCCTTCGCCAGCCCGGCGCTGACGACGATGATGGCCTTCGCCTTCCTGACCGCGCTGTGGTCGCTGTTCCCCGACGTGACGCTGCGCCGGTCGATCGCCTTCATGTTCACGACGGTGTTCGGCATCTGGCTCGCCCTGCGCTTCCGCTTCCCGGAGATCATGCGGCTGCTGGTGGTCGGGCTGTCCTTCCTGATGTTCGTGTCCTTCTTCATGATCTTCGCGATGCCTTCGATCGGGTTGGACAGCGCCCAGCATGTCGGCGCCTGGAAGGGCGTGTTCTTCCAGAAGAACGTGACCGGCCGCATGATGGTCTGGCTGGTGCTGGCGCTGGTCTGGCTGGACTGGCAGAAGGAGCAGAGCCGCTGGGTCACCCGGCCGCTGATCCTGCTGGCGATGCTGCTGATCGTGATGAGCCGGTCCGGCACCGGTCTGGTCACCTCGGTCCTGGTGTCGGTGGCCCTGCTGTCCACCACCATGCTGCGCGGCAGCATCCGCAACTTCGCCCCGACCATGGCGCTGCTGCTGGCCCTCCTGGTCATCATGGTCACGGCCGGCGCCACCTTCTGGTACGACGTGCTCTATGCACTGGGCCGCGACCCGACCCTGACCGGCCGCACCGTGCTGTGGCAGCACATCGTCCACTCCGTCACCGAACGGCCGCTGCTCGGTTACGGCTATGCCGCCTACTGGTTCGGCTTCAACGGGCCGGGCGCCAGCTTCACCCGCGACTGGGGCATCACCTCGGCCCACAGCGGCTGGCTGGAGCTGACGCTCGACCTCGGCCTCGTCGGCGTGGCACTGGTCCTGGTGGTGCTGAGCCGGATGCTGTTCCAGGGCTTCTTTGCCGCCCGCTACGGCAACAGCCGGCCCGAGGCCGCCTGGGCCTTCGCCGTCGGCTGCGCCCTGCTGGCGGTGTCGGTGTCGGAAAGCGTGTTCGCCGAGCGCCATTCCATGAATTGGGTGATCGCAACGATCGCCGTCGTCCGTCTGATCCAGCAAAGCCGCTGGCAGCGCCTGCTGAACGACCGGGCGGAGGAGCAGCATCGCCTGCGGCGGCATGCGCCCGCCGGCGTCGCCCCCGCCTATGCCGGCCAGAGCCGGGCGCTCTAGCCACTGACCTGACCATCGATTTCGGGCCCCCGGCCCCTCTCCCAGCGACCCTTCCCATTTTGCTTCGACCGAAGGCAGACCCATGAGCCCGAAGAAAGAACCGGCGAACAGTTACCATCCGGCGAGCAATGAAAAGGTTACCGTCGTGATCCCCACCCGCAATCGCCCGGACATGGTGATGCGGGCGGTGCGCAGCGCTCTCGACCAGACCTATCGGGACCTGGACGTCGTCGTCGTGATCGACGGACCGGATCCGGCCACCGCCTCCCATCTGGCGACGCTGGCCGATCCGCGCCTGACCGTGATGGAACTCGAGACGAACCACGGCGCCGCGGAAGCGCGCAACATCGGCGTGCGCAGCGCGCGGGGCGACTGGATCGCCTTCCTCGACGACGACGACCATTGGATGCCGGAGAAGGTGGCGCTGCAGATGGCCGCCCGCCCGGCCGGCATCCGCCTTCCCATCGTCAGCTGCCGCTGCCAGGTGGTGACCGCCCGCGGCACCTTCGCCTGGCCGCGGCGGCTCGCCACCCCGGCCGACGCCATCGGCGATTACCTGTTCGTCCGACGCGGCCTGTTCAAGGGCGAGACCTTCGCCCCCACCACCACGCTGCTGGCGCCCAAGGCGCTGCTGCTGCGCAACCCCATTCCCGAATCCCGGTTCGACGACTGGGAATGGCTGATCACCTGCGGCCGGATCGACGGCGTGGCCCTGGTCCACATCCCCGAGGTGATGGCCGTCCATTACACCGAGAACAACCGCGTCACGCTTTCGACCTGCCACAACATCAACCATGCCCTGGAATGGGCGGAGTCGATGCGCGACAGCCTGTCGCCGCGCGCCTATGCCAGCCTGCTGCTGCAGGCGACCGGCGGCGAGCAGGCGGCCCGGACCGCCGGAACGCGCTGGCGCATCCTGAATTCCGCGCTGCGCGACGGTCAGCCGACGCCGATGGCGCTCGCCACCTTCACCATGCATTCGCTGATGCCGGTCGGTCTGCGACGCCGCCTGCGGCAAGCCTTGTTCTCCGCGTCCGACGCCGCCTGAGCACGAAAAAGGACCCAGACGCCTATGGACAGCACAAACGACAGCCGTACCCCCGCAAGCCCGCCGGATGCATCCCACCGGATCGCGATCGTGTTCGCGACGCCGGGTGCACTCGACGGCGGCGGCGGCATCGGCCGCATGACGGGTTACGTGGTCGACCAGTTCGACAAGTCGGGCACGACCCGATCCATCATCCTCGATACACGCGGCACCGGTAGCGTTCTGCTGTCTCCCTTATATCTCGGCCTGACCCTGACGCGCATGGCCTGGATCCTGGCGCGTCGCAAAGCCTCCGTCGTGCACATCAACGTGTCCGAGCGGGCGAGTTTCCTGCGCAAGGCGGCGGTCCAGGCGGTGGCGGGGCTGATGTCCTGCCCCACCGTGGTCCACCTGCACGGCGCCTCCTTCGTCGAATTCTTCGAGGGCGGCATCTTCGCCCGCGCCATCAGCCGCTGGCTGTTCAACCGCTGCGGCCGGGTGGTGGTGCTGGGCGACAACTGGCGCGATTTCCTGGTCCAGTCGGTCCGCACCGACCCCCGCAAGATCCGGGTGCTCTACAACGCCGTGCCCGATGTCGGCGCCGACCTCGGCCCGCCCGTGCCGCCGGAGCCGGATGCGGTCCTGTCGCTGCTGGTGCTCGCCAACCTGTCGGAGCGCAAGGGCATCGGCACGCTGTTGCGTGCCGGCGCGCTGCTGAAGGAGCGCGGACAACCCTTCCGCGTCACCATCGGCGGCGGCGGCGACGTGGAGGGCTATCGCGCGATGGCGGCCGAGTTGGGGATCGCGGAGAACTGCAGCTTCCTGGGCTGGATCGGTCGGGAGGAGGCGCATGCGCACATCCGCTCCCACGACATGTTGCTGCTGCCCTCCACCCATGAAGGACTGCCGATGGTGATCCTGGAGGCGCTTTCGGCGCAACTGCCGGTCATCACCACGCCGGTCGGCTCGATCCCGGAGGTGCTGACCGATGGAGAGACCGCGCGGATCATCCCGGTGAACGATCCGCAGGCACTGGCCGACGCCGTCGTCCAGGTCGGCCACGACCCGGCTCTCTACCGCCGCCTTGCGGAGAACGGCCGGCGCCTGTTCCTGAAGCAGTTCGTCATCGATGCCTACGCCAAGTCCCTGCTGGCGATCTACCAGGAGTTGGACCGCAGCGGCGCCGAGCTGTCGGGGGAGCTGGACAAGCTCGCCGGATCGGCCGCCACCGCATCCAAACGGCGGTGATCCAAGGTCATGGCCGCCTCGATGATCGGTCTGGAAAACAATCAAGACGAGTATGACCGGAAGGAAGGTGCACATGCACAGGTTGGGTAACCATACCGGCAAGCCAACCCGTTCGGTCGCTCCACAGCGTGCGGGTGACGTATCGCGTAAACTTGCACGTGGATGTCGCCCGGCCTTCGGCCACGGCATGTTCCAAACGGCGGCAGTCGACCGGCCGCATCACCACGCACCTCCCTGTACGGTCTGAAGAACGAGCCGACAAGGGACCGAGGCCAAAAACATAACAAGCCCGCCGCAGCCGTCGAAGGACGGTCGTCACACGGTAAAAGCCGGGGCGCAACGCAGGAACGGCGGGCCGGGAAAGGATCAGGAGCGGACATGATCTATATCGTCTCCCCCGGCGGCACGCAGGAGAAAGGCGGAATGGGACGTGTGGTCGACAACTTCACGACGGATCTGCGGCAGAACTGCCCGGATGTGAAGTTCGAGGTGGTCGACAGCTACGGTCCCGGCAAATTCCACCTGATGCCGCTATATTTCGCACGGGCGACCGCCCGTCTCGCCGGCTGCTTCGCCGCCGGCAAGGCCGACCTCGTCCACATTCATATGGCGGAATATGGCAGTGTCCTGCGCAAGGGCATCCTGATCGCCTTGGCCCGCAGCTTCGGCGTGCCGGTCGTCCTGCACCTGCATGGCGGACGCTTCCCGAAGCACTTCAAGGACAGCAGCCCGCTGATGCGCTGGGCGATCCGCCGCATGATGGCGATGACCAGCGAGATCGTCGTTCTGGGCGAGTTCTGGCGCGACTGGGTGGCGGAGGCCTTCGGGCCGGAGACGCGGCAGCGCACCACCCTGCTGCACAACGCCGTGCCGGGCCCGGCCTCCCCGCCGGTGCGCGACGACGCGGAGGAAGGCTTCGCCGGTCCGGTGCGCCTGCTGTTCCTCGGCCGGCTGATCAAGCTGAAGGGCATCGACGTCCTGCTGAACGCACTCGCCTCCGCCGCCTGCCGCGACCGGAACTGGCAGATCACCATCGCCGGCGACGGCGATCTGGAGACCTATCGCGGCCTAGCCACGGATCTCGGCATCGCCGACCGCGTGCGCTTCACCGGCTGGCTCGACCAGGCAGGCTGCCGGCGCGAGCTGGCCAACGCCCATGTGCTGGTCCAGCCCTCGATGTTCGAAGGCCTGCCGATGTCGGTGCTGGAAGCGATGGCGGAGGGGCTGACCATCGTCGCCACCCCGGTCGGCAGCGTTCCGGACGCCATCGCCGACGGCGAGACCGGGCTGCTGGTGCCGCCGGGCGATGTCGCCGCGCTTGCCGATGCGCTGGCGCGGGTGATCGACGACCGCAACCTGCGCCGCAACCTCAGCGCCGGCGCCCGCGCACGGTGGGAGCGCCAGTTCGACGTCGCCGTCTTCCGCGAACGTCTGCTGGAGATCTACCGCCGCAACGCCCGCGGCAGCCTGACCACGACGCCCGCCGTCCCCGCCGGCCCGGTGCCGGCCTCGGGACCGGCGGGCCATACGAAAAGCACGACCGGCTGACGCGGAGAGCGGCAGGCCGCTTCCGGTTCAGGCCGCTCGCGGCCCGAACCGGGAGCATCGACATGAAGGAGGGGGGCACCATGAAAAACGCCATTGCCAATCTGGTGCGCTGGTCGGGATTCGGTGCGATGCAGCGGTTCCTGAAGGCGCGGCACGCCGTCACCATCGTCGTCTACCACGACCCGGCCCCTGAGGTGCTGCGCGAGCATCTGCGCTGGTATGCCAAGCATTACGGCTTCACCACGCTGGACGCCGTTGCCGTCGCCATGGAGAGCGGCCGCTGGGACAAGCTGCCGGCCTATCCGCTGGTCATCACCTTCGACGACGGGCATCGGAACAACACGGCGCTGGCGCCCTTGTTCCGCGAGTTCGATTTGCGGCCGACAATCTATCTCTGCAGCCAGATCGTCGGAACCGCCCGCCCCTATTGGTGGAAGACCGCCGCCGCCGACGGCATCGGGGTGGAGCGGCTGAAGCGGGTGCCCGATCCCGAACGACGCCGCCTGCTGGCCGAAGCCGGCGACGATCCCGATCGCGACGGCGCCGACCGTCAGGCGATGACCTGGGACGAGATCGCGCGGATGACCGATGTCGCCGATTACGGCGCCCACACCCGCACCCACCCGATCCTGCTGCAATGTGACGACGGCCGTTGCGCCGACGAGATCGCGCTCTGCCGTGCTGAGCTGGAGGAGGCGTTGGGCCGGCCCTGCCGCCATTTCGCCTTCCCCAACGGCGACTTCAGCGACCGCGAGGTGGAGGAGATCCGGCGTGCCGGATACCGCACCGCCCGCACCATCGATCCCGGCTGGAACGATTCTTCCACCGACCCGCTGCGCCTGAAGGCTTTCCCTGTGTCCGACGACGCGACCGTCGATTGGCTCAGCGTCCAGCTGACCGGTATCCCGGCCTGGCTGCGCAAGCGCAAGGCCGCCGCCGACAGCCCGGCCGCCGAGGTGACACCCGAATGGGCAGGCTCGATGGCAAAACCCAAGTCCGCGGGCGTATGACCGCGACCGGCCACGCCAAGCCGAAGGTCTGGCGACAAGCGACAAGCCCTATTACCGGAGAACAGAGTGGCTAACCACAGACTTCAATCCACTCCTATCCTTTGAGCCCTCGCAAACCACCGCCTCCATCACAATAAAATTGCATATCGCGCGGATGCGAAAACAAGGAGCCAATCCACCGCGGGACACATGACAAGGGATGGCCTGACCCACGGCCCCGACATCATCCCCGCGAGCCACCCGGCCCCGTCCACACCGAACCCATTTCGACAGACCTCGTCAGACATCGTTTCGACCGAACCCACGTCGACCGAACCCAGCAGGAGTTTTCAGAGACATGCGGACCGCCACCCTGACCGACACGACCCTGACCGCTCCCGCCCTGCCGGAAATCCGCGCCTTCATCGTGGAGAATTTCCTGCTCGGCAAGGACTCCGGCTTCGACAACAGTGAATCCCTGCTGGAGTCGGGGATCATCGACAGCACCGGCATCATGCACGTCGTCGCCTTCCTGGAAGAGCGCTTCGGCATCGCCGTCGACGATGACGACATGATCGCCGACAACCTGGAGTCGGTCGACCGCATCGCCAGCTTCGTCGACCGCAAGCAGGAACTCCGCAACGCCGCCTGACATCGGTCGAGCGACGGGCGCCAACGGACAGGCCCCGCGGAAGGGCCCAGCGGTAAGCCGACGGCAAGAAGGAGGGTTCCTTGGCCCATCTGGTTCACCAGTTCCTCAGCGAGACGACCGGGCGGGATCCTTCCCGCACCGCACTGATCGCCGGGGATGCCCGCCGCAGCTTCGCCAAGCTGGACCGCGAGAGCGATGCCGTCGCCTGCGCGCTCCAGTCAGCCGGGGTGGCCCGCGGCGACCGCGTGGCGGTGATGCTGGAGAACTCCATCGAATATGTCGCCGGCCTGTTCGGCACGCTGAAGGCCGGCGGCGTGTTCGTGCCCGTCAACCCCTCGACCAAGGCCGACAAGCTGACCTACCTGCTGGCCGATGCCGGCGTCCGGGTCCTGATCGCGCCGGCAGCATTGGCCCGGCAGGTCCTGCCGGCGCTGGAGACGGTGGAAACGCCGCCGGCGGTTCTGTGGGTCGGCGCCGGGCTGCCGCCCGGCGCATCCGGTCTGCTTTACGCCGACGCGCTGACGGCTCCGCAGCGCCAGCCGGCCGATCCCGGTCTGATCGACCAGGATCTGGCGGCGATCATGTACACCTCCGGCACCACCGGCCGGCCGAAGGGCGTGATGCTGACCCATGCCAACTACGTCAACACCAGCTGGTCGATCTCGACCTATCTGGGGAACACCCCCGACGACGTGGTGATGTGCGTGCTGCCGCTGACCTTCGGTTACGGCCTGTCCCAGGTGCTGACCGGCGCCCGCGTCGGCTTCACCCTGGTGCTGGAGCGCTCCTTCGCCTTCCCGATGGAGACGCTGAAGCGCATGGTGCAGCATCGGGTCACCGGCCTGCCCGGCGTCCCGACCGTCTTCTCCACCCTGCTGGGGCTGGAGGCGGCGAAAACCGCCGACCTCGGCAGCCTGCGCTATCTGACCAACGCCGCCGCCCCGCTGCCGGCCGCCCATCTCCGCCGGCTGCGTGAGCGTTTCCCCCAGGCCGTCTTCCATTCCATGTACGGCATGACCGAGTGCTGCACCCGCATCAGCACGCTCGACCCCGCCGATCTGGACGCCAAGCCGGCCTCGGTGGGACGCGCCATTCCGAACTGCGAGGCGTTCGTCGCCGACGAGGACGGCAACCGCCTTCCCCCCGGCCAGGTGGGCGAGCTGGTGGTGCGGGGAGCCAACGTGATGCGCGGCTATTGGAACCGGCCTGAGGAAACGGCCCGGCGCCTGCGTCGCGGTCCCCAGGGCGAGACCCTGCTATTCACCGGCGACCTGTTCACCCAGGACGCCGAGGGGCACCTCTACTTCGTCAGCCGCAAGGACGACGTGTTCAAGTGCCGCGGCGAGAAGGTCAGCCCCAAGGAGGTCGAGAACGCGCTGTACGAACTGGAGGGCGTTCTGGAGGCCTGCGTCATCGGCGTCCCCGACGATGCCGACGGACTCGCGGTCAAGGCCTTCCTCGTCCCGCGCGACGGCGCCGCCATTTCCGAGGCGGCCATCCGGCAGCATTGCCGCGGCCGGCTGGAGAGCCACCTCGTGCCGAAATTCATCGAGTTCCGCGACAGCCTGCCGAAGACCGACTCCGGCAAGATCCGGAGGGCGGAGCTGGCGGAGGAGATTACCAAGGCCCCCTCCCCGACCCTCCCCCGCTTTGCCGGAGAGGGGGCAAGCCCCTGATCAGGAAAACTGCGGCAGTCCCTCCCCCGCCCAGCGGGGGAGGTTAGGTGGGGGTCTAACCTCGCCACCAAGAACAACACCCACCCCAGGACAGAGAGCACGCTCATGTGTGGTGTCGCCGGAGTTCTCGCAGGATCGCGTGCCGAACCTGCCGGTCTGGACGAGTTGAAGCGCATGATCGCCATGCTGGGCCACCGCGGCCCGGACGGCTACGGCTTCTACCGTGACGACCGGATCGGGCTTGCCCATGCGCGCCTCAGCATCGTCGGTCTGGCCGGCGGCTTCCAGCCGATCCACAACGAGGACCGCACCCTCTGGATCAGCTTCAACGGCGAGATCTTCAACCATGTCGAACTGCGGCGGGAGCTGGAGGCGCGCGGCCACCGCTTCTACACCCGGACCGACACCGAGGTGATCGTCCACGCCTTCGAGGAATACGGTCCCGCCACCTGGGCCAAGCTGAACGGCCAGTTCGCCATCTGCCTGTGGGACGCCACCCGGCGCGAGCTGTGGCTGGTCCGCGACCGGCTCGGCATCCTGCCGCTGTTCTATGCCCGGCGCGGCGACCATCTGGTCTTCGCGTCGGAGGCCAAGTCCCTGTTCGGCGGCGGTCGCGTGACGCCCGCCTTCGACCCGGCCCGTCTCGCCCAGGTCTTCACCCACTGGAGCACCGCGCCGCACGGCAGCGTCTTCGCAGGGGTGGAGAGCGTTCCGGCGGCCACCGCCATCCGCGTGGACTCCACGCTGGCGCTGCATGTCGACCGCTACTGGCAGCCCGATTTCGTCACCGATCCGTCACTGGCCAACCTGTCGCTGGACGAGGCGGCCGACCGGCTGGAGGAGAAGCTGCTCGACGCAATCCGCCTGCGGCTGCGCGCCGACGTGCCGGTCGGCGTCTATATCAGCGGCGGGCTCGACAGTTCGGTGATCGCGGCGCTGGCCCGCAAGCTCGACACCACCCACATGCACAGCTTCGGTGTCCGCTTCACCGACGCCGGCTTCGACGAGACACCGCAGCAGCGGCTGGTCGCCGGCCATGTCGGGACCGAGCACCATGACATCCTCTGCGGCCCGCAGGACATCCAATCCGCCCTGCCCGACGTCATCCGCCATGGTGAGACGCCGCTGATCCGCACCGCCCCCGCCCCGCTGTTCCTGCTGTCGCGTCTGGTGCGCGAGAGCGGCATCCGCGTGGTGCTGTCCGGCGAGGGTGCCGACGAGTGGCTGGCCGGCTACGACATCTTCAAGGAGGACAAGGTCCGCCGCTTCTGGGCGCGCCAGCCCGGCAGCAAGGCACGGCCGAAGCTGCTGGGCCGCGTCCATCCCTTCGCCGCCGTCAACGGCCAGAAGGACAGCCCGCTGTGGCAGGCCTTCTTCAAACGCGGGATGATGGACACCGACGAGACCTTCTACGCCCACCGCACCCGCTGGCGGAACACCGGGTGGTCACAGCGTCTGCTGTCCGCCGACGTCCAGGCAACCGCCGACGATGCAGCCTTCGAAGCGCATGTGGCGGCCCATCTGCCGGACGGTTGGTCGCGCTGGTCGCCGCTGGCCCGCAGCCAGTGGGCGGAGATCGCCACCTTCATGACCCCCTACCTGCTGTCGGCCCAGGGCGATCGCGTCGCCATGGCCAACAGCATCGAGGTCCGCTACCCGTTCCTCGACCCGGCGGTGGACGACCTCTGCGCCGCCCTGCCGGATCGGGTGAAGATGCTGGGTCTGCGCGACAAGCTGGCCTTGCGCCGGCTGGCCGCCCGCCATCTGCCGGCCGAGATCTTCCAGCGGCCGAAGCGGCCCTATCGCGCGCCGATGACCACCGCCCTGTTCGGCGACGGCGCCCCGGACTATGTCCGCGATCTGCTGTCGCCGGAGGCGCTCGCCCGCTACGGCCTGACCGACGCGGCGGCGGTCGGCGCGCTGGCTGACAAGGCCCATCGCCAGAACGGCCGCATGGCCGGCGAGCGGGAGGAGATGGCGCTGGTCGGCACGCTGACCCTGCAGATCCTCGCCCACTACGTCCAGGACGAGCTTCCCCAGCGCATCCGCGACCAGCGCGATGCCTTGGACCGCGCCGAAATTCATGTGCTGGAGGATCGGGTGGCCGACACCCGGACCGCCACGCCCCAGTCAATTGCCCAGTCCATTGCCCAGCCCACCGCGGCCTGACCGCCGCGATTCTATCCGACCGACGATGCATCAACCCCCATCGGGAACCGTGACCATGCTGAACGCCCTGTCCTCGTTCGACTCAAAGGCCCTCGATCTGGATTGCGCGTCCGCGGCGCGCGAGATCGAAGACGCCATCCAACGCATCGTCGCCCATGATCTGCGCCGCCAGGGCATCGTGCTCGGCGTGTCCGGCGGCATCGACAGCTCGGTCTGCGCCACGCTCGCCGTCCGCGCCCTGGGGCCGGAGCGCGTGCAGTGCATCCTGATGCCGGAGAAGGAGAATTCACCGAAGAGCACCCGCCTCGGCACCCTGCTCTGCGAGCATCTCGGCGTCACCCCGGTGATGGAGAACATCACCGGCCCGCTGGAAGCTCTCGGCTGCTACGAACGGCGCGACAATGCCATCCGCCGGCTGTTCCCGGAATTCGGGCCGGGCTGGAAGCAGAAGATCGGTCTGGCCGGCAACCTGCTGGACGCCGACCGTGTCAACTACTTCACCCTGACCGTCGAGTCGCCGGAGGGCGAGCGCCAGACCAGCCGCATGCCGGTGGACGTCTATCTCGACGTCGTCGCCGCAACCAACCTGAAGCAGCGCATCCGCAAGACGGTCGAATACACCCACGCCGACCGCCTGAACTACGCCGTGCTCGGCACGCCGAACCGGCTGGAGTACGAGTTGGGCTTCTTCGTGCGCGGCGGCGACGGTCTGGCCGACCTGAAGCCGATCGCCCACCTGTACAAGTCGCAGGTCTACCAGATGGCGGCCCATCTCGGCCTGCCGGCGGAGATCCAGGCCCAGTCGCCCAGCACGGACACCTACACCCTGCCGCAGTCGCAGGAGGAGTTCTACTACGCCCTGCCCTACGACAAGCTGGACCTGGCACTCTGTGCCTACGGGCGCGGCGCCAGCGAGGAGGAGGCTGCGGCGGCGCTGAACCTCACCATTCCGCAGGTCCATCGCGTCTATAAGGACATCACCGCCAAGCGCCGGACGTCGGCCCGCATCCTGCGCGATGCCCATCTGGTGCAGCCGGTGTCCGTCGGGGAGGAGGCATGAGCGTCATCGACTGGAAGCAACGTGGCGTCGCCCGGTATGAACCGGGCGACCGCGCCGCTCTGGAGACGTTCCAGCGCGCGCATTTCGGTGCGGAGGCGATCCAGCTTTGTCCCGACCATTTCCACTGGCTGTTCGAGGAACCGCCGGAGCGGGAGCATGAGGGGCCGCAGCTCTGGCTGTGCAAGCGGAACGGCGCGGTGGTCGGCCAGCAGGGCGGCATCCCCTTCGCCCTGAAGGTGGGTGAACGCAACCGGCGGGCCTCTTGGGCGATCGACCTGATGGTCGCCCCGGAATGGCGCCTGCGCGGTGTCGGTCCCGCCCTGTCGGAGACCCACTCCGCGGCCGGCGACCTCGCCGTGTCGCTGTCGATGACGGAGGCCGCCTACAAATCCTACAAGCGCGGTGGCTGGCTCGATCTCGGCAATGTGCCGACCTATCTGCGGGTGATCGATCCGCTGCGTTGCCTGCGCGTCAGCCCCTATGGCGGGGGCTTGGCCAAGCTGGTCGCCAGGGTGGGCAAGCCGGCGCTGGCCACCGCCTCCATGGGCTACGGGCTGTCGGCCAAGCTGCTCGGCGCCAGACTGGTGGAGATCGACCGCTTCGACTACCGGGTCGACGACCTGTGGGAAGCGGCCTCGGCGCAGCATCCGGTGATCGCCCGGCGCGACTGGGCCTTTCTGAACTGGCGCTTCGACCTCACGCCGCAGGCCGACCGCTTCCGCCGCTTCTACGTCATGCGCGGCGAGACCGTGCTGGCCTATGTCGTGCTGCGGGTGGATTACTGGAAGGGCGAGCCGGTCGGCGTGGTCTGCGATTATCTGGCCCGGCCGGGCTGGCTGGTGGCGGCCTTCTCGCTGATGACCGAGTTGGCGCGCCGGCAGGGCATGGTTGCGCTGATGTGCCGGACGCTGAATGCCCAGGCGGCGCGGCCGCTGTCGATGATGGGCTTCCTGTGCCTGAAGAACGGCCTGCGTACGCCGACCCGCATGATGGTGCGGCCGGCGCTCGACCAGCCGGAGCTTGCCGGCACGGTCGGCGATCCGAAGAACTGGTTCGTCACCATCGCCGACAGCGACATGGGCTTCCGGAGCCTGGGCGAGTAGGAGAAAGCCAAAATTCCAAACGCGAAAAGGCCGTCTTCCCATAAGGGAGGCGGCCTTTTCGCTGATCGCGATAAAATCGAGTTTCAAGTGACGGGATGCGTCTTCAGATCGTCCATGAAGCGGCTTACCGCTGTGCATGGCGCCCGGTGAGATCAAGCCGATCGAGCGATTAGTAAGGCTTAGCTTCAAGCATTGCTGCCCGTCCACATGCCTCCTATCGACGTGATGGTCTGTCACGGCTCTCAAGGGAGCTCTGGTTTAGAGGTGGGTTTCCCGCT
>NZ_VTTK01000061.1:0-27771 GCF_008365135.1 Azospirillum sp. Sh1
TAAATCTCGCCATGGGCGAAGTTGATCATGCCGATGATGCCGTACACCATCGTGTAGCCGATCGCGATCAGGCCGTAAATCGCCCCAAGCGACAAGCCGTTGATCAATTGCTGTATGAAATAATCCATCAGACAGGCTTCTCCCACTCTCCCAGGACACCGATTAGGCAGGCACGCGAGACTTGGTGCTCAAGACTTGAATTAAGCCGTGTGCGGCAGCGGAGTTCCGATCCGGATGAACGGGGGAGAACATCCAGGACCGAGGCAGGGGACGCTTGGAACCCCGCCGCCGCACCCGGTTCTTGCCGAAGCCCCGCCGGATGCGGGATCCGGCGGGGCTTCGGGCGAATTCGTTATCGGGGACCGCCGCGGGTCTGCGTCTGGCGGGTCTGGACGTGACCGGCCGGAATCGTCCGGCGGCCCGGGATCGGGCCTTCCGTCATCCGGATATGCGACGACAGCGCGGGGGTGCGGTTCTGCACCCGAGCGGCGTTCCGTCGTTCGACCATAGCCAACAGCTCCCACTTGCGCGGCACGGCCTGCGGCCGTGGCGTCCCCACCGGCATTGCTGCCGGACGTCCTGTTTGTGAATCACGGCTCAGATCGGACGGAATGACCGCCCGGTCCGGACCAATCGGCGAAAGGCGCCGCGCCTTACCCTGTTCAAAACTGTTCTTGGTCTTCCGCCCCGGCACTTAGGTACCGGTTGCGTATGCTGTCAGTTTTCTTGACACAGACAGGTAATGCAACTTGATCAGTAGGCGCAACACTCTCTTTCCGCAGGCCGAAAAAAACAACAATCATTCTGAACGCATGGAGCTGTTCCGATGAAAATTTCCCGAGCTTGCGCGCATGGGAAACATCGTTCAGATCCTTGTCAACAGCTGTTCACATCATCCGCCGATCGCATCGCGGGGATCGGTGAAGGGCTGTCCCAGGGCCTCGGCCACCGCCCGATAGGTCAGGCGGCCGGCCTGGACGTTCAGCCCGGCCAGCAGGTGCGGATCCTCGGCCAACGCCCGTTTCCACCCCTTGCCGGCCAGCGCCTGGACGAAGGGCAGGGTGGCGTGGTTCAGCGCCTCCGTGCTGGTGCGGGCGACGGCGCCCGGCATGTTGGCGACGCAGTAATGGACGACGCCGTCGACCACATAGGTCGGGTCGGAATGGGTGGTGGCGTGGCTGGTCTCGAAACAGCCGCCCTGGTCGATGGCGACGTCCACCAGCACCGACCCGCGGCGCATGCCGGCCAGCTGGTCGCGGCGCACCAGCTTCGGCGCGGCGGCCCCCGGCACCAGCACGGCGCCGACCACCAGATCGGCATCGGCGACCAGCCGGTCGAGCGCGTCGGCCGAGGCATAGACCGTCTTCAGCCGCGGCCCGAACAGGTCGTCGAGCTGGGCCAGCCGCGGCATGGAGCGGTCGGCAATAGTGACGTCGGCACCCAGCCCCATCGCCATGCGGGCGGCATTGGTGCCGACCACGCCGCCGCCGATGACCAGCACCTTGCCGGGCAGCACGCCGGGCACGCCGCCCAGCAGGACGCCGGAGCCGCCGTTGCTCTTCTGCAAGGCGACGGCGCCGACCTGGATCGCCATGCGGCCGGCGATCTCCGACATCGGCGCCAGCAGCGGCAGGCGTCCGGCGCGGTCGGTGACCGTCTCATAGGCGATGGCGGTGCAGCCGCTTTCCATCAGCAGCCGGGCCTGTTCGGGATCGGGGGCGAGGTGAAGGTAGGTGAACAGCACCTGATCCGGGCGCAGCCTGCGACATTCCGCCGGCTGCGGCTCCTTGACCTTCACGATAAGCTCGGCCTTCGCGAAGACCTCCTCGGCGGTTTCGGCGATCTCGGCCCCCGCCGCGCGGTAGGTCTCGTCGGAAAAGCCGATCTCGGCACCGGCGCCGCTCTGCACCAGCAGGGCATGGCCGTCCGCCGCCAGTTCGCGGACCGAGGCCGGCGTCAGCCCGACGCGGTACTCGTGGTTCTTGATTTCCTTGGGAACGCCGATGCGCGTGACCATGCGAGAACTCCCCGATCCGAGCGACTGCTCCAGCCAATCCGCCTGATCTGGTATCCGGGGAAACCATCGGTCTGGCTGATTGTCTCAGTAAAGTCACTATACGGCCGGCGGACGGAGAGAATCTCTGCAAAGCCTTGCATGAATCCCCCATAGTGTGGTGGTGCTTTCGCACGATCCGCCACGTCTTCGAATAAAATTGCATGCACGCCCTGGACGCCCTGGACCACAAGATCCTGCGCCTTCTCCGCAAGGACGGCCGGATGAGCAACGCCAAGCTGGCGGCGGAGGTCGGGCTGTCGCCATCGGCCTGCCTGCGCCGCCTGCACATGCTGGAGCACTCCGGCGTCATCCGCGGCTATACCGCCATCATCGAGACGGCGGACGAGGAGCGGTCGGTCACGGTGATCGTGCAGATCACGCTGGAACGGCAGACCGACGATTACCTCCGTCGCTTCGACGCCGCCGTCCGCCGCTGTCCGGAGGTGCGGGAATGCTATCTGCTGTCTGGCAGTTCCGACTATCTGCTGCGGGTGGTGGCGCAGGACCCGGTCGATTACGACCGCATCTACAAGGACTCGCTGTCGCGCCTGCCCGGCGTGGTCCGCATCCAGTCGAGCTTCGCCATCCGCAGCGTCGTGCGGCCGGGCAGCCTGCCGGCGCTGGAGGAGCAGGCGGACTGACCGTTGAGAGAACGTCTTCCTCTTGCCCAAGGGGCAGGTTCGCTCAGCAAGGGCCTTGCTTCAGGGAGTGGGGGCCGCGTGCCACGGTCGTGATCGTGTAATCCTTGAATTCCGGAGCGAACCTGTCCAAGTTCGGGGAACCATGACACTGCCGCCCCGCCATATCCGTAACCTCCTGCGTGCAGGCCGCGTTCACGCAGGCTCGCTCGCCCCGGATCTGGTCGCCTGAGGCAAGGCCCCCGGACCGTCCGGGGCCAACATCGTCTCCAAATCCAAGAGAGCCGCTCGAACCGCATCCATGCGGTCGCGGGTTTATCACGTGCAACCGCTGCATGACCGATGAGGCGTCCACCGGGGGGCGCCGCCTGGCAGTTGGTTGCGCATGCCGAGAAAAGCGAAGGAAGACCTCGATGCGTTCCGCAGACCAGTTTCCGCCCATTGTGCTGACCGCCACCGACCATGACCGCCTCTCGGCTCTGGTAGAGGCCGTTTCCGAGAGGTTGCCCGATGTATACGCGTACCTTACGGTCGAACTGGAGCGCGCTGCGGTGATCGATGCCAGCGAACTCGTGACGACGGTGGTCACGATGGGCGCGCGCGTGGCGTTCCGGGACGAGGTAACCGGACAGGAGCGGACTGTCACCCTGGTTTATCCGGGTGATGCCGACCTCGCGGCTGGTCGGGTGTCTGTGCTGACCCCCATTGGCGCGGCCCTCATTGGCGTCGCGGAAGGACAGTCGATCACATGGTACACGCGTGAGGGCGAGGCGAAGACCCTTACCGTTTTGGCCGTCGAGCCTCCCATTGCGGACAGGGGCGCCGTCGCCGCATGATCCGCGGTCGGACGAGCGACTGCATGCAAGACGCTTCACAACCGCTTCGTCGGCTGGGCGGCTATAGCCTCGCGACGTTGCTCCGGTTCGTGCCGTCCGATGGGAAACACGCCCTGTGCCAAGGCCGCTGATCTTTCATGTTCCCTCTCACCCGAACAAATCCAGTTCCGGGTCGGGCGCGGTTTCCGGGTGGGTCAGGTCGGTGCAGCCGATGCCGATCAGGCGGAAGGCGCGGCCGTCCACCTCGCGCTCCAAGAGGGCGATGCCGGCGGCGAGGATCGCCTCGGCCGAGCGGGTCGGCTCCACCCGGCGGGAGCGGGTCAGCTGCTGGAAATCCTTGGTCTTCAGCTTCAGGACCACGCTGCGGCCCAGCAGCCCTTCGCGCTCCAGCCGGCGGGCGACCTTGTCGGCCAGCGGGCGAAGCTCCTGCGCCAGGGCGGGCAGGGTGGTGACGTCCCAGTCGAAGGTTTCCTCCGACGAGATGCTCTTGCTCGGCGATTCCGGATGCACCCGGCGGGAATCCTCGCCGCGGGCGTAGCTGTAGAGCACCCGGCCCATGGCGCCGTAGCGCTTGACCAGCCAATGCTCGTCCTTGTCCTGCAGGTCGCCGACGCGGGTGATGCCGTCGGCGAACAGCTTGCGTTCCAGCGCCGGGCCGACGCCCCACAGGATGGTGACGCGCTTGGGCGCCAGGAAAGCCGCCGCCTCCGCCCGGCCGAGCGCGGAGAAGCCGCGCGGCTTGTCGAGGTCGGACGCGATCTTCGCCAGCAGCTTGTTGTAGCTGAGGCCGATCGAGGCGGTGATGCGCAGCTCGCTCTCGAACCGGCGGACGATCTCCACCAGCGCCTGGGCCGGGCTGATGCTGAGTCGGTCCTCGACACCGGTGAGGTCGAGATAGGCCTCGTCGATGCTGATCGGTTCGACCAGGGGGGTGAAGGCCTCCATGATCGCGCGGGCCTGGTGGCCGACCTCTTTGTACTTGGCGATGTTGGGGCGGATGATGGTGGCGTCGGGGCAGCGGTCCAGCGCCTCGCGGATCGTCATGGCGGAGCGGACGCCCGACATGCGCGCGACATAGCAGCAGGCGGCGACCACCCCGCGATGGTCGTCGCCGCCGACGATCACCGGCCGGCTGGCCAGCTCCGGCCGGTCGCGCTTCTCCACGGTGGCATAGAAGCTGTCGCAGTCGATGTGGCCGATGGACAGGCTGTGCAGCTCCGCATGGCGGAACAGCCGCCGGCTGCCGCATTTCGGGCAGCGCGTCAACTCGCCCGGCAGGGCGGCGGCGCAGTCGCGGCAGACGCTTTGCACGGCGGTGGTCATCGTGGCTGACCCGTGGCTTTCTCGGTCCGGCGGTCGGAAAGGCCGAGAGTAGCAATACGCGGCAGTGGGGGCCAGTGTTTGGGTACGTATGGTGAACGGAACTGACAGTCCGTGTCAGGGCTTTCCGGCCCTTATTTCCTACGTTTGCCGTCTGGATCCTGAGATGGCTGCGAGGTGGACTCGCCCCGGTGAACCTGCTTCCAGGCGTTGACGAATGCCGGCACAAGGCCGAGCGCACTTGCTCCCACCAGGGCAAGCGCAACCTGTTCGTGGCCGGCGACCGCACAGAAAATGGCGCCGCCGATCAAAGCAATTCCAATTATAAAGCCATAGCTCAAGCCCCAGAAGGCATTGCGTGCCTGGGCGCTGATCGCCGTTCGCTCCCAATCGATCTGGTGGTCGAGTTGACGCTCCGCCATGGCCAATATGCGCTCGGCAGCGCCCGGCACAATTTCTTCATATTGGCGAAGCAGTGCAGGCGGAGGCATGGGGCCTTCGAAACGCTCGTGCCTTTCAAGAATGCGTACGACCGCGGCACTGGCCTCTTCGGCCTTTTCAGGCCCGAGCATTCCTTCAAGCGCCTGCTCGATTGTGTTTTCCAACGGCTCTGGAACAGGAAACGCCCCCTGCTGGGCAGAAGGCGTTTTCGTTGGATCGGTCTTTTGGATTTTCTGATCGGGCATCATGGGCGCGATGGCATCAGAATGCTTGCCCATCCCGCTCACGCCGCATCGCTGTGCGAAGATGATCTCCAACCGCCCGCCAACTGCCGCGGATGCCGTCGCCGCTGTAACGGGGTGGATTGAACTCCGTCGGTCCGAGCAAGGTCATCGCACCCAGACCCATGACGAAACCGGACCAGAATGTGCGGCCAGCCTTCGGCGTCGCCGACGCACGGTCTTCCCGCTGCGCACGATACACGGCCTTTTTGCTGCTACCCACGACATCCTCCCCGCTCATCGAGCGTCACATCATGCCATGCGTCTCAATGCGCCTCAATGCGTCATGACACGACACGCCATAACAGGACATGACACGCTATAACAGATGGATGCGTAGGGTGGTTACGGCAATCTGCACAAACGCGCTGTCGGCTTGGCGTACGCAAGTTACTTTCAGACGCTTGCCATACCTCACCGCAGCACGTCCCCGCCCACCGCCAGCCGGCCGGCGACGACGGCGGCCTGGGTGCGGCTGACCACGTTCAGTTTGCGCAGGATGCTGGAGACGTGGACCTTCACCGTCTGCTCCGACACGTTCAGCTCGCCGGCGATCTGCTTGTTCAGCTTGCCGTCGACGATCATCGTCAGGATGCGCAGCTGCTGCGGCGATAGGGAGGCGAAGCGGCGGGCGGCGTCGGCCTCGTCGGCTTCCGTCGAGGCGGCGGACAGCGGCGGCGCCCAGGTTTCGCCGGACAGGATGGCGCGGATGGCGTCGGCCATCGCCGGCATCGACAGCGATTTCGGGATGTAGCCCGAGGCGCCATAGGCCAGCGCCCGGCGGATGGTGTCGGAGTCCTGCAGGGCCGACAGGATGGCGACCGGCACGGTCGGGTGGTGGGCCAGCATCAGGAACAGGCCGGCGAAACCGTGGGTGCCGGGCATGTTGAGGTCGAGCAGCACGAGGTCGATGTCGTCCGGCTGCCGCCCCACCGCGGTCATCACCGAGTCGAGGTCCGGGCATTCGATCACCCGCACCTCTGGCATCGCCTTGCCCAGCGCATCGCGCAAGGCGGCCTGGACCAGCGGATGGTCGTCGCCGATGACGATGGTCGTTCCTTCGCCAGCAGCTGGGTTTTCCTCGCCCATGGCTTCCGCACTCCCCCCATTTGCGGCCGCCCGGCTTTTGTCCGGTTCCGGCCTTAGCGTTCGGCCACGGCCGCCGTCTGCAGCGCCGCCCCGTTCAGGAAGCGGCGCAGCGACGCCGGCTTCACCGGTTTGTAGAGCACGCCGCAGCCGCAACGCTCCGCCTCGGCCCGCACCGCTTCGGAACGGTCGGCGGTCAGCAGCAGCCCCTTGACCGGACGGTCCCACAATTCCCGCAACCGTTCCAGAACCGCAAGCCCCGTCTGCTCGCCGCCGCCCCCAGTGCCGATGTGATAATCGACGCAGACCACATCGGGAAGCGCCCCGTCGAAGGGAACCAGCGCCGCCAGCGCCCCGGTGACGTCCGACGCCGTCGCCACCCGGCAGCCCCATTGGCCGAGCAGGGCGCGCAAGCCGGCCAGGATCGGCTCCTCGTTGTCGATGCACAGCACCAGCAGCCCGGCCGACAGGGCGGCGGGGGTGGAGACCGGGCGGTCGACCGGCGCGGCGCGGGCCTGCTCCAACGGCACCTCCACCGCGAAGCCGGTGCCGCGCCCGACGGTGGAGCGCAGGCTGACGGGATGGCCGAGCAGCCGGGCGATGCGGTCGACGATGGCGAGGCCGAGGCCCAATCCCTTGTCGGCGGGGTTGCCGCCGCCGTTTTCGCCGCCCAGCCGGCGGAACTCCTCGAACACCTCGCGGCGCTTGGCCTCGGGGATGCCGGGGCCGGTGTCCCAGACCTCGATGCGCAGGCGGTCGCCCCCCAAAGAATTGCCATTCACGGGGTCGCGGCGGCGGCGGCAGCCGAGCAGGACGCGGCCCTTCGGCGTGTAGCGGATGGCGTTGGACAGGAAGTTCTGCAACACCCGGCGCAGAAGCTGCGGGTCCGACCGCACCACCGCGCCGCAGCCGACCACCTTCAGCGTCAGGCCGCGTTCCTGCGCCAGGGCGGAGAACTCCACTCCCAGCCCGCGCAGCAGTTCGTCGATGGCGAAGCTGCGCATCTGCACCCGGACATTGCCGGCATCCAGCGAGGAGATGTCGAGCAACCCGCCCAGCAGCATCTCGGTCGAACGCAGGGAGGCGGCGGCGTTGTCGATCATGCCGCATTCGGCCGCCCGCTGGTCGGGCGTCGGCAGGGCCCCGCGCATGCTTTCCTCCAGCGCCGAGACGAACAGGCGGGCGGCGTTCAGCGGCTGCAGCAGGTCGTGGCTGGCGGCGGCGAGGAAGCGGGTCTTGCTGGCGTTGGCCGCCTCGGCCTCCGCCTTGGCCTGCTGCAGGGCGTCGGTGCGCTCCCGCACGCGGTGCTCCAGGCTTTCGTTGGCCTCGCGCAACGCCTCGGCGGCGCGGTAGCGCTCGGTCACGTCGGTGTAGGTGGAGACGTAGCCGCCCTCCGGCAGCGGGTTGGCGACGATCTCCAGCACCGTGCCGTCGGGCCGGCGCCGCTCGTAGCGGTAGGGCCATTGCTGGTTGGCGGTGTCGCGGTTGGTCAGCAGCGCCTCCATGTCGTGGGCGCTGTATTCGCCGCGCCGCTCGTTGAAGCGGATCAGGTCGGCGAAGGGCACGCCCACCCGCACCATGTCCGCCGGCAGGTCGAGCAGCTCCAGATAGCGGTGGTTCCAGGCGGCGATGCGGTGGTCGGCGTCGATAACGCAGATGCCCTGGCCGATGTTCTCCAGCGTCGCCTGCAGCAGCTTCCGGTTGAAGCGCAGCGCCTCCGACGCCTCGTCCAGCATCGCCATGGCGTCGCCGCGCGACAGCGACCGGCCTTGCAGCGAGGCGGCCATCACCACCCGCGCCGACGCGGCACCGATGGCGCCGGCGATCAGCGTCTCGGTGAAGCGGACGGCGTCGAGGTCGGCGGGGCCGGTCTCGCCCTTGCGGCCGGCGGAGTTGAGGAGGCCGCCTCTGGCGGCGTAGGCGTCGAAGGCGGCGTTGCCGCGCTCCGCCCCGACGAAGCGGATGGCGAGCGCGCGCAGGTCGGCGAGTTTGGCGAGAGCCTGGGGGCTGTCGTCCTCGTCCCGGTCGGCGGTGGCGGTGGTGTAGAAGACGGCCTGGGTGCGCTCCACCGCGCTGGGGCGGGCCAGCAGGGAACCGGCGACGAAGGCGATCAGGTTGGCCAGCAGGCTCCACAGGCTGGCGTGGGAGATGGGATCCAGCCCCTCGATCCCGAACAACGCCTGCGGGCGCAGCCAGCCGATGCCCCAGGGGCCGAAATCCAGGAAATCGGCGGACACCGGGATGATGCCGCCCATCGACGGCACCAGCAGCGTGTAGACCCACAGCAGGAAACCGGCGCCCAGCCCGGCCAGCGCCCCCACCCGGTTGGCGCGCGGCCAGTACAGCCCGCCGAAAAAGGCCGGCCCGAACTGCGCCACCGCGACGAAGGAGAGCAGGCCGATGACGGTCAGCGGGTAATCGCGGTCGACCAGCCGGTGCATGACATAGGCCAGCAGCAGGATCCCCAGCACCGACAGCCGCCGCACCAGCAAAAGCGTGCCGACCATGTCACGCCGGCCGACGCGGGCGGCGAAGCGGGGACGGCTGAGCAGCAGCGGCATCACCACGTCGTTGCACAGCATGGTGCTGAGCGACACCGCTGCGACGATGACCATGCCGGTCGCCGCCGACAGGCCGCCGATGAAGGACAACAGGCTGAAACCGCCGGCCCCCGCCGCGATGGGCAGCGTGATCATGAAGGTGTCGGGGTTGATCCCGCCGGTTCCATTGTTTCCGGCGCCGAACGTCACCAGACCGGCCACCGCGATGGGGATCATCAGGGCGCTGAGCGCCAGCAGGTAGGTCGGGTACATCCAGGCGGCGGCGCGCAGATGGCGGGGGCTGTCATTCTCCACCGTCATCACATGGTACATCTGCGGCAGGCAGAGGAAGGCGATGATCGAGATCGCCGTGTTCGACCACCAGGTCGGGTCGGTGAAGTCGGGCGACAGCAGCGGATCGGCCTGCGGCCGGGCGATCAGGTCGGTATAGCCGTCGAACATGCCCCAGACGATGAAGGCCGCCACCGCCAGGAAGACGGTCAGCTTCACCAGACTCTCGAAGGCGATAGCCAGCATCAGGCCGCGGTGGTGCTCGCTGGCGTTGATGTGGCGGACGCCGAACAGGATGGTGAAGACCGCCATCGACAGCGCCACCGCGAAGGCGGTGTCGCCCCAGATCGGCGGCGGCAGGGCGGCCGGAGCGGCCAGCGAGGGTGCGGTCAGAACGTCGAAGCTGGCGGCCACCGCCTTCAGCTGCAAGGCGATATAGGGCAGCACGCCGACCAGCGCGGTCAGCGTCACCAGCGCCGCCACCGCCTGACTCTTGCCATAGCGGGCGCCGATGAAGTCGGCGATGGAGGTGACGTTCTGCGCCTTGGTGATGGCGATGGTCTTGGTCAGCACCGGCCGCGCCGCCAGCAGCAGGATCATCGGCGCCAGATAGATCGGCAGGAAATCGAAGCCGCTGGCCGACGCCCGCCCGACCGAGCCGTAGAAGCTCCAGCTGGTGTTGTAGATGCAGAGCGTCAGCGCATAGAGGATGCCGGCCGCCCGTGGCGACGACGACAGCAGCGCACCCCCGGCGGTGCGGCGGTCGCCCCACCAGGCGATGGCGAACAGCACCCCCAGATAGGCCGCCGAAACGGCCAGCACCAGCCAACTCTGCACGACCGCCGGACCTGTTGTGGGAGGGAAGTACGCGATGACCCTATCCCAAGGCCCGGCCCGCCAACAACGGCCGGGCTCGACGTTGCCCAAAAATTGTGCAGAGCTGAACGAAGGTAGGGGGCGCACATGGTTCGCAGTTCGAACTATTCTGCGCCTGCCGGACGCCGCCGTCCCGGTCGCCGCTGGTGCGACGGTTGGCGTTCCTGCTCCCGGCCTTGGGCATCCGCTCAGGATCGGGGACCGCCGAAGCGGCCGTTTCCGTCTCCTCCCTCGTACGGGGACGGCCGCTTCCGCGCCTGCCGTTTTGGACCGGCGGACGTGGGGCAAACGGGGGTCCCTGTCGGTTTACTGCGTCGTCATCGCTGGGAAAGCGCCACGAACGGTCCAATCTATGGCAAGATGGTCCATCGTGAGGGAGACCGGCCGTCGGTGCCGGCCCCGGTGCGTGGCCTGAAACGGAAGACGGACGCCCAACAGAATGCTGATCGACGCCTATTTGGGATTCCGGGTCGGGGACGTGGTCCTGGACCGTGCGGAACTGGCGGCCGGCACCGCCACCATCAAGGAAATCCACGTCGTTCCCTGTGACTGGGCGCATGGCCTGACCGGCATCGCCGTCATGGAGAATGGTGCCGAGCGTTTCATCGTCCAGCTGAAGAAGGTGCGCCCGGCCGAGGAAGAGGTCGAGACCGAAAGCAACGTCCGGCCGCTGCGGCATCGCGCGCGCTGAAATCGGTGTTGAACACGGCAAGGCCCGCCGCCCCGGATCGGAGCGGCGGGCCTTTGCTTTTGCGGCGGCCGGCAAGACCGCCGATCATCCACTTCTCTCAGCCGTCATTCCCGCGAAGGCGGGAATCCATCCTGTTCAGCGGCTTATCCGCGGGGTTTTCTGGATCCCCGCCTTCGCGGGGATGACAGCCGATAATCGCCCCTAAACAGACAAGTAGCCCCGCTCAGTGGCGAAGCTGGACGCGTCCGCCGTTCCTGCGCGCGTCGTCGACGCTGGCGATGACGGGAAGGCCGCGCAGGAAGGCGGCGCCGGTGTCGGTCGCCTCGAACAGGACATGGCCCTGGCGGTCCTGGCCGCGGAAACGGGCCTCGGTCGCCATGCCGGCATTGCGGACGGCAGCCGACAGTTCGGACACGGCCCTCCAGATGCGGGCGCGGTGTTCGGCGGCGCTGGCGCAACCGGTCGCATCCGCGACGGCCAGCGTTACGGTGAAGGAATGAAGCTCGATCGCCATGGTGGCACCACGGAACTTGAAGTGCGGGATTGGAAAACCCGGATCGTTCCGGCCATCGCCGGATACGGTGCCGGCCCTAGGGATCGAGAAACTCAGTCGTAACGGGGAAGCTTCGACAGGACGATGTCGCTGATGAGGCCGCGGAGCTGGCTGACCGGGAGCTGTTCGACCGGAATGCGGACGGCGCGGGCGTAGGTCTCGCAAACGTGCCAGGCATGGTCGGGTTCGACCAGGATGTGCCGGGCGAGATCATGTTCATCGGCGTTCGCCCGACCGGGGAGCGCCTTTTCACAGGCCAGGACGGTTTGCACCATGTCGCTGGCCAGACTGTGCAGATTCATGGATGGCACCTTCCCATGTTCGGGATTTTGTTGGGAGCACGAACAGACTAGACCTTCGGACCGGTTTCCACAATGGTGCCTATGACGTTCGGCTGTGACAATTCAACGATGGTGTCGCATCGAACATTTCGGCGCCCATTCCGGCGATGCCGCCGCGAACCGGCCGATACCGGCATCAACATAGGTCGGGGCGAATTATTCCGCCTGTGACCGTTTCGCGGGTCTGACGCGGCAAATTCCGGCCCGATCCTTCGGCAATCCCCTCTTGCGCCGGGCGCGGTTTTGCCCATGGGGTGGAGGCGGCGATTGCCGCCGGTCAGGTCCGGATCAGGCCATCCTGCTTCGGCGGGGCCGGCGTTGGGGTTGGGGTGGTTGGAGTCGGGGTGGCGGGCGGCGAAAGCTGCCAGTTGTCCAGCGCCCGCCTCAGCGCGTCCAGCCCGGCGCCGGCAGAGGATTTCGCCTCGTCGGCGGCGCGGGTGATGGCGGCGCACAGCGCGGCGCGGCGTTGGGGATCGTCGCGGCTTTCCTCCAGCGCGCGGCCGAGATCATCCGTCGTGTTGCCGCCCCTGGCGTCGGGCTGCGCCGTCTTCGGGTCGATGCCCAGCAGCGGCAGCAGATACTCCCGCCCCTTCTCGCGCGCCACCGCCACCGCCTTGTCGCCGAACCGCTCCGCCGCCGCCAGGCCGGTGTCCCAGGCGCCGAGCGCGGCCGAGACGGTGGGGCTGCAGCGGCCGGCCGGTTCCTCCGGGGATGGCGTCGGAGGCGTCGTCTGGGCGTGCAGCGGCGCGGCGCTCAACAGCAGGGCGGCGAGGGCCGGCATGCCAAGGCGGCGGAGGGGATTGGTCGGGCACGTCATGCGGGAGGACCTGCGGTCGAAGGGGGCCTTCGGGTGATTTGGGGAGGCGGCGGGCGGCTTTCCATGGCCCCCCTTTACGGGGCGAGGTCCGGCCGGTGCGGTGGCGGGAAAAGCGGCGATATGCCGCGACCTGTGGCGATTTTGCTACCGAATGACGTTTTCATGGCGTTTACATGACATGCCGCCGCTGCACCGCACCGCGAAGCGTGGTAAGAGCAGCCCGAAATCTCACCAGTCCCCTATCCAGATACAGGCGAGTCACCGTCCCATGCTGCTGCGCGCATTCCGTTCGCTGATGCCGAAGGAGGAACGCTTCGTCGACCAGTTCGTCGAGCAGGCCCGCCATATCGTGGCAGCCGCCGCCGCCCTGGAAGCGGTGATGGACGCAGGGCCGGACGACCGAACGCAGAAGATCGCGGCGCTGAAGCGGGTGGAGAAGGACGCCGACCGCATCGCCAAGGATGCCGGGCGCGACCTGCACCGCGCCTTCATCACGCCGTTCGACCGGTCGGACATCCTGTCGCTGATCAACGCGCTGGACGACGCCATCGACCTGATGGACGAGGTGCCGCGCCATGCCGGCCTGTACGGCGTCGAGGTGTTCGACGAGCCGATGCGCCGCTTCGTCGCCCTGATCCGCCAGCAGGCCGACGTGCTGCTGGAACTGATGCCGCTCCTGGGCGCCATCGCCCGCAACGCCGAGCGGATCGACCATCTCTGCGGCCGGCTGTCCGATCTGGAGGACGAGGCCGACGATGTGCTGCGCGACGCGCTGAAGGCGCTGATCGCGGAGAAGCCGGACATGATCGCCTTCCTCGGCCGGCGCGAGCTGTACGAGATGCTGGAGGCGGTGACCGACCGTTGCGACGACGTCGGCGACCTTGTCGCGGGCATCACGCTCGATCAGGTCTGAGGCGGCGTCGATGGAGGCCCTGCAACTCGGTCTGCCGGCGATCGTCGTCATCGTCTTCGTGGCGCTCGCCTTCGACTTCATCAATGGCCTGCACGACGCGGCGAACTCCATCGCCACCGTGGTGTCGACCCGCGTGCTGTCGCCCAAGCTGGCGGTCCTGTGGGCGGCCTTCTTCAACTTCATCGCCTTCCTGTTCTTCGGCCTGCATGTCGCCACCACCATCGGCACCGGGCTGGTCGATCCGCTGGTGATGGACCCGGCGGTGATCCTGGCGGCGCTGGTCGGCGCCATCGGCTGGAATCTCATCACCTGGTGGCTGGGCCTGCCGTCCTCCTCCTCGCACGCGCTGGTCGGCGGCATCGCCGGGGCGGGCATCGCCAAGGCGGGGTTCGGCGCCATCGTCGCCAGCGGCTTCACCAAGACGGCGGTCGCCATCGTTCTGTCGCCGGGCATCGGCCTGCTGCTGGCGCTGCTGCTGATGCTGGTGGTGTCCTGGGTTCTGCGCCGGGCCGCTCCCTTCACGGTCGACCGGCAGTTCCGCCATCTCCAGCTGGTTTCGGCGGCGCTCTACAGCCTGGGCCATGGCGGCAACGACGCGCAGAAGACGATGGGCATCATCGCCGTGCTGCTGTTCAGCCAGGGCATGCTGGGCGATACCTTCCACGTTCCCTTCTGGGTCATCATCGCCTGCCAGGTGGCGATGGGGCTGGGCACGATGATGGGCGGCTGGCGCATCGTCCGCACCATGGGGTCGCGCATCACCGACCTGAAGCCGTATCAGGGCTTCTGCGCCGAGACGGCGGGCGCCATCACGCTGTTCGGCGCGACGTGGCTGGGCATTCCGGTGTCGACCACCCACACCATCACCGGCGCCATCGTCGGCGTCGGCTCCGCCCGCCGCACCTCGGCGGTGCGCTGGGGGCTGGCGGGGCGAATCGTCTGGGCCTGGGTGCTGACGATTCCCGCCTCCGGCATCGTCGCCTGGCTGTCCTACCTGCTGGTCGCCGCCGTGCTGCGCCCGTAAGGGCGCCTTTTCGCGGGGAGAACGCCCGCAGAACGATGGGGCGAAAGGATAAGCCCTTCGTGATGCAGCGCGGCCTTGACCCGCAAGGGCCATAACGGCAGGATCGGTGCGGTGGAGACAGGATACCGGTCATGCCGCATATCGAACGCACCGATCAAGGTGAGCAGTATGTGTTTCCCGGCACCGAACGCCGGACGGTCCCCGGCTTGCCCTATGCGGCGGAAGCCGACGGCCAGCTGACCCTGCATTTCTACGCCCCGCCCGACAAATCCGAACGCCGCCCGCGCCCGACCTCGGCGCGCGCGCTGTCGTCCACGCCCCTGCCGGTGACGGCGCTGCCGGCCAATGCGGCGATGGCCCCGGCGATGGCACAGGCGCAGACGGCGCCGGCGGCGACCGACTCCGCGCCGCAGAGCCTGTTCGGCCGCCGGCTCGCCCATTTTCCGCGGGTGTTCGACCAACCCTGAGCGGCGGACGCCCGACCGGTCTCAGGCGGTGCCGGTGCGGCTCCGCGTGGCGTCCAGAGTGCGGGTGACTTGGCGCAGCAGGACCTCGCGGTCATAGGGCTTGCCGACGTGTCCGTTCATCCCGGCCTCGCGGCAGTCCCGCCGTTCCTCCTCGGACGAACCCGCGGTCAGCGCCAGGATCGGCAGGTCGCCGCGCGGCGGCGGCATCGCGCGGATGGCGCGGCTCGCCTCCAGCCCATCCATGCCCGGCATCTGCACGTCCATCAGCACGAGGTCGTAGTCGCCGGCTTCCACCGCCTCCACCGCCGCGGCACCGTCGGCCACCAGATCGATGGCGTAACCGCTGTCGCGGAACAGGGCTGCCAGCAGTTCGCGGTTGATCGCAAGATCCTCGGCGATCAGCAAGCGCGGCGGCCCCGGGGAGCGTTCGGGGGAGCGTTCGGTGGCATGGGCGGCGGGATTGGCGGCGGGATTGGCGGCGGGACGGGCTGCGGGGGACGGGGAGGGCAGACCGGCGGCCGTCGCCGGGCGTGCGGCTCCTCCGCCTTGCCGGGCGGCGATGCGGGCGAGCTGCCGGCGCAGGTCGTCGATGGCGAAGGGCTTGGCGATCATCGCGACGTCGGGGCCGAAGGCGGACGGGGTGCCGGCGGCATGGGCGGCGAAGCCGGAGGCCAGCAGTACCGGCAGGCCGGGGCGCATGCGGGCGGCGTGCCGCGCCAGCTCCGTCCCGTCCATGCCCGGCGGCATGACGACGTCGCTCAGCAGCAGGTCGAGCGGCTCATGCCCGTCCAGCACCACCAGCGCCTCGTTGGCGTTGGCCGCCGCGATCACCCGATGCCCCCAGCCGCGCAGCAGCCCGGCCACCATGTCGCGCACCGTCGGGTCGTCGTCCACCAGCAGCACCGACAGCGGCCCGGAAAACGGCGGCCAGGACGGAACGGTGGCCGGAGCGGGAGGTGCCGGGGCAGAATCCAGGATAGAGTCCGGTGCGGCAGCGGGTTCGACCGGCGGCGTCCCAGCCTCCCTTGGGGCCGACTCCGCCGGCAGCAGGCGGCTCGCCGGCAGGCGCACCGTCACCGTCGTGCCGACGCCCAGCGTGCTGCGCAGAGAAAGGGTGCCGCCGTGCAGTTCGACCAGCCGCTTGGTCAGGGGCAGGCCCAGCCCGGTGCCCTCCACCTCGCGGCTGGCGGCGTTCCCGGCACGGGCGAAGGGCTCCAGCACGCGGTCGATGTCCTCGGCCGGGATGCCGAGCCCGGTGTCGATGACGCGGATCACCGGCGCGCCGTCGTCCAGGGCGGCGGACAGCGTCACCGACCCGCCCGACGGCGTGTATTTCACCGCGTTGGCGATCAGGTTCAGCAGGATCTGGCGGATGCGGCGGTCGTCGCCGTGCAGGTTGCGCACCGCCGGCTCCACCGCCGCCGACAGCAGCACGCCGGCGTGTTCGGCCCGCGGGGTCAGCATGCGGACGGCGAAATCGGCGGCATCCTCCAGGTCGCAGGGGCCCTCCTCGAGCGTCAGCGCCCCGGCTTCCGCCCGGGCATGGTCGAGGATCTCGTTGATCAGCTCCAGCACATGCTGGCCGGAATCGCGGACATTGGCGGCATATTGCCGGTATGAGGGCGTGCCGACCGGCCCTTCCGCCTCGCGGGCGATCAGGTCGGAGAAGCCGATCACCGCGTTCAGCGGCGTACGCAGCTCGTGACTCAGACCCGCCAGGAACTCGCCCTTGTCACGGTTGGCGGCCTCGGCGGCCCGGCGCGCGGTCTCCGCCATGTCGCGGGCCTGATCCAGTTCGGCGGCGAGTCGCGCGGTTTCGTCACGCTCGGCGCTGGTCCGCTCCACGGCGCTGCGCGCCTCGGCCAGCGCCACCTGCGCCTTGCGCTCGCGGTCGAGATAGCGCAGGCCCCAGCCCAGCATCGCCAGGATCGCCAGCAGCCCGGCGGCGGTCTCCAGCACCGTGTGCAGGGTGCGGGTGCGCCAGTCGGCCATCGCCTCGTCCCGGCCGATGCCGGTCAGCACCACCAGACCATAATCGCGCACCGTCCGGTAGGCGGCGATGCGCGACACCCCGTCCAGCATCGATTGCAGCAGGAACTGCCCTTCCGGCGCCTCGCGCAGCTTCGACTGGAACAGCAGCCCGCCGGCCACCGATTTCCCGACCGACTCCCCGGTGGCCGGGCGGCGGGCGATGATCTCGCCGGTCGGGCCATAGACGCCGATCAGCGGATCGAACTCGACCCCCAGCAGGGCGTAGAAATCGGTCAGCGAGTCCACCCGGATCGTGGCCGACGCCATCCCGACGAAACGCCCTTCATCGTCATACAGGGGGCGCGAGACCGGGAAGACCGGCGGCTGGCCGGCACCGCGGACGGCCTGCGCCGCACCGACATGCAGGCGCGCGCCGCCGCGCAGGGCCGCCAGCCCGGCCGGATCGGCGAAGTCGGCGATGCGGTTGGGAAAGCTGGCCGATTCCAGGACGGCCCGGCCGTCGGCGTCATAGATCCAGATGGCGTCGGCGCCCTCGAGCTGGGCGGCATATTCGCGCAGACGGGTCCAATGCTTCAGGTCGCGCACCTTCTGCGGGCCGCCGGCCTCCGCCACCATCGCCGCGGTCTGGTCGAGCGCCACGTCGGCCGTGCGCACCGTGCGGTGGACATGGTCGTCGACCAGCCGGGCCATGTCCCGGACCATGGCGAAGCGGCGCTGCAGCGTGTCCTGGTAATCGTGGTAGATCCGGTGGCCCGCATTGCCCGCCAACGCGGCCAGCACCACGACCATCACCAGCGCGCCCCGTAGGAAGCGTCCCACGAATCCCCCTTCTTATGCCGTCTTCATGTGCCGCCTTCTTGTGGCGATGCGCGATGCGGCCTGAACAATGCTTCACGCTCAAACTATCACGAATCCGGGCTGTCCGATGCGGGATTCGACCGGGCGGGCTCTCGGGGTTTGTCCTGATGGCGGGGTTTGTCCAGATGGTCCGCCGCTTTTCGGAAGGATCGGTCAGGCTTCCTGGACGGTCTCGATCTCCGACAGGTCGGACAGGCGGCGGGCCAGACGTTCGGTGCAGCGGATTTCGAGGATGCCGAAGCCGGCGTTGGGGGCGATGGTGTGAAGATCGCCGGCCATGCCGTTCTCGCTTGCCAGCCGCCGCACCCGCTCCACCATGGCGTCGCGTTCCGGCCGCCCCGGGCGCAAACCCGGCAGCGGGCGGGTGAAGTGGAGCTTGTAGCGCTTGAAGATCGAAGGGGCCATCAGGTCACGGGTGCGAAGTGGGGGCGGTCACGAGGGGAGTCGGGTCCCTGGATGCCGTCCCCCGGATCTCGCACAGGCCGGCGGTGCGATGCCAGCCTGAAAAGGCTTACTTCTTGGGTTCGACGTTTTCGGCACCGGCGCGGGTGCCGCCGAAGCGGTCGGCGCCCTTGGCGTCGGGGGCGTCCGGCTTCTTGTGGTTGCCGGTGTTCTGCTCGCCCTCGGTGTGGCGGACGGTCTGTTCGGTGTGGGGCTGCTTGTTCTGCTGGCCGGTCATCGGTCGGGTCTCCCTTATATAAGGTGTCCCCCCTTAACCGGATCGGCCGGCTTTGGTTTCGGTCGTGGTTGCGGTCGACCTCAGCTTTGCCGGGCGATGGCCTGCGCCAGCGCCATCCACCGCTCCTCCTCCTCCGCCCCCTCGTCGGCGTCTCGCAGCGCGCGCAAGGGGGGCCAGACGCCGAGCCGGCTGGAGCGGCGCAGCGCGATGAAGCGGTCGAGTTCCTCCGCGGTCGGCAGCCGGTCGTCCTTGCGCTGGTTGCAGCGGCGGTGCGCCAGCACGACGTTGGCCGGATCGTCGATCCCGCCATAGGCCTGGGGGATCAGGTGGTCGAAGGTTGCCTTCGCCCCCACCGGCCCGTCGCAAAAGAAGCAGCGCCCGCCCTGCTGGACGTCCATCAGCCGGGCATCGTCCGGCGTCACGGGCATGGCGCTCTCCATCAGCGTGTCATTGGCGCTTGGACAGGGTTACAGGTCGCGCTCGACGCTGCCCCACAGGTCGTATTCGTCGGCATGCTCGATGGTGACGTCGACCATGTCGCCCGGCTTCAGGCCGGTCTCGCCGTTCAGGAAGACGTTGCCGTCGATCTCCGGCGCGTCGGCGTAGGAGCGGCCGATGGCGCCGTCCTCGTCGACCTCGTCGATCAGCACGCCCAGCGTATAGCCGACCTTCTGCTGGAGCCGCTCGGCGCTGATCGCCTTCTGCGTCTCCATGAAGCGTTCCCAGCGCTCCTGCTTGACCTCTTCCGGGACGGCGCCGGGCAGGTCGTTGGCGGTGGCGCCCTCCACCGGCTCGTACTTGAAGCAGCCGACGCGGTCGAGCTGGGCCTCCTTCAGCCAGTCCAGCATGAACTGGAAGTCCTCCTCCGTCTCGCCGGGGAAGCCGGTGATGAAGGTGGAGCGCAGGACCAGATGCGGGCACTCGTCACGCCATTTGCGGATGCGGTCGAGCTGCTTTTCCTGGGCGGCCGGGCGGCGCATCGCCTTCAGCACGGTGGGCGAGGCATGCTGGAACGGGATGTCGAGATAGGGGAGGATCCTGCCCTCCGCCATCAGCGGAATGACCTCGTCCACATGCGGGTAGGGGTAGACGTAGTGCAGGCGGACCCACAGGTCGAAGTTCGCCAGCTCGTTGCACAGGTCGAAGAAGCGGGTGCGGACCTCGCGGTCGTACCATTTCTCCGTCTTGTACTTCACGTCGACGCCGTAGGCGCTGGTGTCCTGGGAGATCACCAGCAGTTCCTTGACGCCGGCGACCGCCAGCTTTTCCGCCTCGCGCAGGACCGAATGGATCGGCCGGCTGACCAGATCGCCGCGCAGGGACGGGATGATGCAGAAGCTGCAGCGGTTGTTGCAGCCTTCGGAAATCTTCAGGTACGCGTAGTGGCGCGGGGTCAGCCGCAGCCCTTCCGGCGGCACCAGATCGGTGAAGGGATTGTGCGTCGGCGGCACCGCCTCGTGCACCGCGCTGACCACCTGTTCATACTGGTGGGGACCGGTGACGGCCAGCACGTCGGGGTGGATTTGCCGGATCATGTCCGATTCCACGCCCATGCAGCCGGTGACGATGACCCGCCCGTTCTCCTTGATCGCCTCGCCGATGGCGTCCAGCGACTCCTTCTTGGCGCTGTCGAGGAAGCCGCAGGTGTTGACCAGAACGACGTCCGCGCCGTCGTAGCTGGGGGAGATCTCGTACCCCTCCGCGCGCAGGCGCGTCAGGATGCGCTCTGAGTCGACGAGCGCCTTGGGGCAGCCGAGGCTGACGATGCCGACCTTCGGGGCGCCCATGGTCTGGGCGGCGGCCGGCGATGCGGACTTCGGAACGGGAGATGTGGTCATCGCGCGCGTATACCGCCGAATCGAAGGTTACGCCAGTGAAACATGGCGACAATGGCCGCCAGCATGGCCGATATGCCGATTTCGCTTGAGTTTGCCTGGAGTTCCCACGCCTCAGGTCCTTTTGCCGGTCCCAAGGCAATGCGACAATTTGCAACAAAAAGATGAAGTGTCCGATGTTTCGTTTTTTGTTCGACCGCGCTAATATATGTAGTGGTGTCATGATCAGCGTGGCTGCCGCATTACCGCGATAGCCGTCTGCCTTTTGGTACAGCCATCGTATAGCCACTAAACTTTATAGAGTGGAACAAATGGACTTTGCAAAAGTGCGCGGCGTTGCTGCGGGCCGGATGGCGATGCGGAACAACGGGGCGCCCATCGGTGCCGGCGCCACGGGAGCCGGATCCATCGGAGCCGCCATGGACTTCACCGAACCGGATCATGCCGGCGGCGCGTCGCCGCAGGCCATTGCCGACGTCATGCTTCAGATCGCCCACATCGCCGACAGCCTTGGTTATACCCACGGATTGAAGCCGTCGCAGTGGACGGCGCTGCGCTATTTCGCTGGCGCCAACAACAGCCAGCGCACGGTGTCGGCCTTCGCCGACTTCCACGCCACCACCCGCGGGGCCGCCTCGCAGATGGTGGAGGTGCTGGTGGGCAAGGAGCTGCTGGTCCGCGTGCCGGTTCCGGAGGACCGCCGCGTCACCCAACTGCACCCGACGCCGAAGGCGCTGGAACTGCTGCGCCACGACCCGCTGAACGACTTCGCCGACGTCATCGCCGGGTTGCCGGGCGACGACCAGTACAAGCTGGCCGAGACGCTGACCAGCCTGCTGCGCGGCCTGCTGGAGAAGCGGCAGTCCGTCTGATCCAGGGCCGTCAGAACCGGGGCCGGTCCGACCGCTGCCGTCAGGGCTTGCGACAGGCGGCGACCGCAGCCTCAAGGCCGCGCTGATCGCGCTCGCTGAGGCGGTTGGCGACGAATCCCTCCCACACCCCGTTCCGCACCAGTTCCGACTGCACGCAGCGGCAATTGGCGGTGCAGGTCGCCGACGACACCCCGGCGCGCTCGCAACTCGACACGCACGCCGCCTGGAAATCGCGTGCGGCAGGCGTCTCCACCGGCGACAGCTGCGCCGCGGCCCAGGCGATGCCGAACAGCAGCGGCTGGTGCAGCAGATAGACCGCAAGGCTGTGCCGCCCGGCCCATGCCAGAAGCCGCCCGCCGCCGCCGGTCACCTCCACGCCCTCGCCCATCGCCGGCCACAGCCGCGCCAGCCCGATTCCGGCCAGAACGCCGCCGATCCAGGGCAGCAGCGGGACGAAGTCGTTGGAGTCCGGCGCCACCGTGGTCAGCCCGATCCAGCGCAGCCACGGGCTGTCGAACAGCGGGAGGCTTTGCGTCGTCCCGATCAGCACCGCGGCAGCCGCCGTCGCCAGGGTCAGGGCGGCGGGCAGGCGGACGAAGGCGAGGCCGATGACGCTCGCCACTGCGATGTGGTGCAGCACGCCGAAGAAGATCGGGCTGTCGGGGAACAGGGCGTAGGACGCCGCCGACACCGCCGCCGCCCCGGCCGCCACCCGTCCCAGCCGGCGAAGGAAGCGCCCCGGATCGAGCCCGTCGCGGGTCGCCAGCACCAGCCCGATGCCGGCCAGCAGCAGGAAGCTGGACAGGATCACGGCGCGCGCCGCCAGCCACAGCGGATCGCCCAGCAGGTCGAAGCGGGCGAGCCCGAAATAGGTGGCGTCCCAGCTGCCGTGATAGGCCGCCATCGCGACCAGCGCCAGCCCGCGCGCCACGTCGATGGCCGGACGGCGGGCGCCCCGCGCAAGGTCCTGTGCCGGCGCGATGCCGATTGCCGTCATGATCCGGTCATCCCCACCCCGAAAATCCATCCCTCTTGCCGCCGCACGGTGTCGTCCAGTCCCGGCGGCGTCCAGGCTGCCGCCTTTGCCGCGAGCCAGCGCAGGCCGGCGGCCGACACCAGCGCGTCGCTGTCATGGTCGCTGACCATACCGGACCGCTGCAACGGGTGCGAGCCCAGCCGACGCAATGCCTCGTCCATTTCTGCGCCGTCGCGGATCTTGCGCTGGCCGAAGCCGGTGTGTTTCAGGAACAGGCGCGGGTAGATCTCCACCATCACGCTTGTCCCCGGCGCCGGATCCTCGAAGGGCCAGACCGCCAGCCGGCCGGGCAGGGCGGTGCGCAGCGCGCTCAGCACCCGCATGCCGGCCAGCGCGCCCTTGCCGACCTGCTTTGACCCGATCAGCTTGTAGGGGCTCTGCGGGTGGCCCAGCCCGTCGGCGCGGCAGGCCCATTCGGTGGCGCGGTGCGGGTCCTCGTACCAGTCCGGCTGCGGCCCGCCATGCCAGAAGCCCAGCCCGTGCAGCGGATGGCTGGCGAAGGGGCCGCCACCGAAGTCCGGCTCACCGGCGCAGACCTCCTCCACCGCGTCCCACAGGTCGAAGACCGTCGCCTGCCGGCCGGGAAAGCCGCGCGCCGCCACCGCGAAGGGCAGGGAGAAGGCGCAGTCGATGCCGACCAGCGCCGGTTCGCGCGGCAGTTCCGCGCGCAGCCACTCGAACACCGCCGTCCGCGACCACCAGCCGCCGGGACCCTCGACCAGCCTGGGGGCGGCGTCGCCTGCAACGCACTCCGCCACCGCGATGCCGGCATAGCGTTTGCCGCGGGCGCCGGACCAGTCGATGGCGATGAAGCGGCCGAAGGCGGGCGCCGCCGCCTTGCTCACAGTTCCGCCACCTCCACCACGCCCGGCACCGCCTTCAGCGCCGAGCGGCTCTGCGCGGTGATGGTGTAGCTGCCGGGAAGCTCGATCTCGATCTCCTTCAGCGGGTCGACCTCCACCAGCACGTTGATGCGGCTCTTGCCGCGCGACAGCCGGTCGAGCGTGGCGCGCAGATGCTCGATCGGGCCGGGGTCGCGCAGCACGACGCGCAGGCCGGCGCTGACCGAGGCGACGGCCTCCTCCAGCGGCTTGATCTCCTGGCAGGTCAGCCGGGTCTCTTCGCCGTTCAACTGGACGTCGACGGTCAGCAGAACCGCGTTGCCCGGCTCCAGCAGGGCGCGGTTGGCCGCCAGGATTTCCGAGAACAGCGTGACCTCGTAGCCGCCGGCGGCGTCCGACAGCTCGACGAAGGCGAAGCGGTTGCCGGACTTGGAGGTCTTCTCCTTCTTCGACACGATGATGCCGGCCATGGCGCGGCGGGTCATGCCGCCGGCCTTGGCGACGTTCGCCAAATCGGCCGAGCGCACCACCTTCATGCGGCCGAGCGGGCCGGAATAGGCGTCCAGCGGGTGGGCCGACAGGTAGAAGCCGATAGCGCCGAACTCGTGCTTCAGCTTTTCCAGCGGTTCCCAATCCTTGACCTTGGGCATGTCGGGTTCGGGCAGGCCGCCCCCACCGCCGCCGAACAGGTTGCCGATGCCGCTGTCGCGCTCCGCCGCCTCCGCCTGGGCGTAGCGGATGATGGTCTCCAGGGCGGCATGGACCTGGGCGCGGTTGGGATTCAGCCCGTCGAAGGCGCCGGCGCAGGCGAGGTTCTCAAGCTGGCGCTTGTTGATGGTCTTGAGGTCCAGCCGGCGGGCGAAGTCGAACAGGCTCTTGAACGGGCCGTTCTTCCGCCGCTCCTCCACCACCGCCCTCATGGCGGGCTGGCCGACGCCCTTGACGGCGGCCAGCGCGTAACGCACCGCCTTGGTGCCGTCGGCCAACTGCTCCACCCCGAAGATGGAGTCGGACTTGTTGATGTCCGGCGTCAGCAGCTTGATGCGCAGCCGGGCCAGCTCCTGGCGGAAGATGTTCAGCTTGTCGGTGTTGCCGAGGTCGAGCGTCATCGACGCCGCCATGAACTCCACCGGGTGGTTCGCCTTCAGATAGGCGGTGTGGTAGGCGACCAGGGCATAGGCGGCGGCGTGGCTCTTGTTGAAGCCGTAGCCGGCGAACTTCATGACCTGATCGAAGATCATGCTGGCCAGATCGGCCTTCACGCCGCGCGCCTCCGCGCCGTCGCAGAAGATCTTGCGCTGGTTGTCCATCTCCTCCTTGATCTTCTTGCCCATGGCGCGGCGCAGAAGATCGGCGCCGCCCAGCGAATAGCCGGACAGCACCTGGGCGATCTGCATGACCTGTTCCTGGTAGATCATGATCCCGAAGGTCTCCTTCAGGATGCCTTCCAGGCTGTCATGCATGTAGTCGGCTTTTTCCTCGCCGTTCTTCACCCGGATGTATTTCGGGATGTTGTCCATCGGGCCGGGACGGTAGAGCGACACCAGCGCGATGATGTCCTCCAGCCGGTTCGGCTTCAGCCGGCGCAGAACGTCGCGCATGCCCGAGCTTTCCAGCTGGAACACGCCGGTCGCCTCGGCCCGGCTGAGCAGCTGGTAGCTCTTCTCGTCGTCCAGCGGGACGGTGGTCAGGTCCGGCTTCTCGGGGATCAGGTCGACCGCCGTCTTCAGCACGGTCAGCGTCTTCAGGCCGAGGAAGTCGAACTTCACCAGACCGGCCTGTTCGACATACTTCATGTTGAACTGGGTGACCGGCATGTCGGAGCGCGGGTCTCGGTACAGCGGCACCAGTTCCTGCAGGGGCCGGTCGGCGATCACCACGCCGGCGGCGTGGGTCGAGGCGTGGCGGTAGAGACCCTCCAGCTTCAGCGCGATGTCGATCAGGTGGCGGACGGTGTCGTCGCCGTCGCGCGCCTGCCGCAGCATCTCCTCGCTGTCCAGCGCCTGCTGGAGCGTCACCGGGTTGGCCGGGTTGTTCGGCACCATCTTGCAGATCTTGTCGACCTGCCCGTAGGGCATCTGCAAAACGCGGCCGACGTCGCGCAGAACGGCGCGGGCCTGCAGCTTACCGAAGGTGATGATCTGGGCGACGCGGTCGTAGCCGTACTTGTTCTGGACGTAGCGGATGACCTCTTCGCGGCGGTCCTGGCAGAAGTCGATGTCGAAGTCGGGCATCGACACGCGTTCGGGGTTCAGGAAGCGTTCGAACAGCAGGCCGAAGCGCAGCGGGTCGAGGTCGGTGATGGTCAGCGCCCAGGCGACGACGGAGCCGGCGCCCGAACCGCGGCCGGGGCCGACGGGGATGTCGTGGTTCTTCGCCCATTTGATGAAGTCCGACACGATCAGGAAGTAGCCGGGGAACTTCATCTTGACGATGACGTCCAGCTCGAACTCCAGCCGCTCGAAATAGGTCTTGCGGGTTTCCTCGCGCTGTTCCGGCGTCATGTCGGGGGTGAAGACGACCTTCTCCAGCCGCATCTCCAGGCCGGCGCGCGACTGGGCGCGCAGCTCGTCATCCTCGGTCCGGCCGCCTTCGCAGGCAAAGGGCGGCAGGATCGGCTTGATCGGCTTCAGCAGGAAGGAGCAGCGCCGGGCGATGGCCACCGTGTTGTCCACCGCCTCCGGCAGGTCGGCGAACAGCAGACGCATCTCCTCCGCCGACTTGAAGCGGTGGTCGGGGGTCAGGCGGCGGCGGTCCTCCTGGCTGAGATAGGCGCCCTCGGCGATGCAGAGCAGCGCGTCGTGCGCCTCGTACATGTCCGCGGTGGCGAAATAGCAGTCGTTGGTGGCGACCAGCGGCAGGTCGTGGGCATAGGCGAGGTCGATCAGCGCCGGCTCGACGGCGTTCTCCACCGTGGCGAAATGGCCGCGCCCGCCCTCGTGCCGCTGCAGCTCGACATAGAGGCGGCCGGGGAAGAGGCGTTTCAGCCGCTCCAGCACATCGAGCGCCAGATCCTTCTGCCCCTCGTGCAGCAGCCGGCCGACCGAGCCGCCGGGGCCGCCGGTCAGCGCGATCAGCCCGGCGGACCGCCCCTCCAGCGCATCCAGCGTCACCTGCGGGCCGGCCAGCGGGTCCGACTCCAGGAAGGCCTTGGACACCAGCGCCGTCAGGTTGCGGTAACCCTCCTCGTTCTGGCAGAGCAGGACGAGCTGGTCGGGGGTGGCCGCCGCCTTGCCGGGCAAGCCCGGCTTTGTCTGGGCCGGGCCGACGCGGGTGATGCCCAGCACGGTGCCGATGATCGGCTGAACGCCGGCATCCGACGCCGCCAGTGCGAATTCCAGCGCGCCGAACAGGTTGCCGGTGTCGGTGACCGCGACGGCCGGCATCTGCTGTTTCAGGCAGAGCTTGACCAGCTCCTTCACCTTGATGGCGCCTTCCGACAGCGAATAGGCGGAATGGACGCGCAGGTGGATGAAGTCGGCGTGGGGCATGGCAACCGGAGATTTGCTGCGAAATGGGCCCCTGGTTCTAGCACAGCCGGAACGGTTCCCGCGACGGTCGCGCGGGCGCATGCGAACGTGGTATGGAAGTCGCCGCATCATGACCAGGGATGGGGAGGACGCCGCGATGGATCGGCCGCACCTTGCACCCGTCGTCCGACTGCGGCCGGCCTTCAGGGACCGCCGCGCCGTCCGGGCGGCGACGCCTTCGACCCTGCTGACCGGGGCCCTGCTGGCCGGCTTGGCGCTGGCGCTTTCCGCCTGCGAGACCGTGCCGCCGCCGCCGGCGGCAGCGCCGCCCGCCGCCGGGCTGGAGGACGGGCCGGCCAAGCCCTTCGGTTCCGGCAAGGGCTGGACCGTCACCATCCACACGCCGCCGAGCGGCAAGCGTTTCTGCGTCGCGGAGCGCGGGATCCCGGTCGGCCAGAACGCGGCGCCGCGTCTGACCTTCCGCACCGCCTCCACCGAATCGGGCTTCATCCTGTCGGGCTTCACCCCGTCGGACAGCGGGGCCGTGGTGAAGCCCGGCGAACGCTACGACCTGACCGTCAGCCCCGACCTGGGAACGCGCCTGTCGCTGAGCGCCCGCGGCCTGCCCAACGGCAGCCTCTATGTCGCCGTGCCGACCAAGGGCTTTCTGGAGGAGATGGAGCCGCTGGCCCGCGCCCACCGCGTCAGCTTCCGCAGCACCGGCCTTGGGGAACTCGGCACGATGCTGCTGGCGGGATCGTCCTGGGCGATCAACGCGTCGGACGAATGCCGGATCCTGCACGCGGACTCGTGAGGGTTTGCAAGTCCTGACGAGAAACGATTGACGTTTGATCCGCTTCACGTTGGTTGTCATCATCAGCTTCTCTCGGGCGGGATCCCCCCCCCCCCCGGGGGGGGGGCCGGGGGGGGGGGGGGGGGAACCCATGGTTCCGCCAGGCGTGGGGCGGGGCGCCCCCCCGGGAGGGCGCCCCCCCCCCGCCTTGGCCCCCCCCCCG
>NZ_VTTK01000062.1:0-26251 GCF_008365135.1 Azospirillum sp. Sh1
TCGCCGAAACCGGCCGCATCAAATCCCTCTGCTTCCCGCCTTGGCTCCAGAAGGTCATTTCATAGGAGAGTCGGTATGAGAGGCTGTTGAGAAGAAAATACAACAAATGCAGCGTTGAAGTTGGTTTGAGACGCTGATTGCAGTTTCCCTGTTGATAATACATGCCATGTCGCCGCCACAGGAGACAATCGCATGTCACCGAACCGATACCCATCAGATCTGACGGACGAAGAGTGGACTGTGGTCTCAAAACTCTTCACGAAGAGTGAGCATCGTGGAGCGCGGCGGAAACATGATCTGAGGCGCATCATTGACGGATGCCTGTATGTCCTGCGTGGAGGCATCTCCTGGCGCATGATGCCTCATGATCTACCACCCTGGGCGGACGTGTACGATCACTTCCGTCGCTGGCGCAAAAGCGGGAAGTGGGAACAGGTCAATGCGGTGCTGCGCGAGCAGTATCGAACCCGGCGTGGCCGCAAAGCCCAACCAACTGCGGCAGCCATCGACAGTCAATCTGTGAAGACGACTGAGGCTGGTGGCCCACGTGGCTATGATGGTGGCAAGAAGGTCAGCGGGCGGAAGCGGCAGACCTTAGTCGATACGGAAGGCGATCTTCTGAAGGTGCGGGTACATCCGGCCGATCTTCATGACAAGGTAGGGGGCATGCTCCTGCTGACGGGCTTGCACCTGTGGTTTCCTACGATCCAACTCGTGTGGGCGGACACGCATTATCAAGGCCTGAAAACTTGGGCCAAAGACCGGCTCGGCTGGACCATCGAAGTCGTCAAGCACTGGTGGACCGGTATTCAGGGCTTTTGGCTCGCCCCTGGCCAGGAACCTCCAGAAATTCCCAAGGGGTTTCATGTTCTGCCGCGCCGCTGGGTCGCGGAAAGAACATTCGCATGGCTTGGAAGACATCGCCGTTTGTCAAAAGATTACGAGCGCCTTCCGGAGTCAGAGGAGACATTCATTTACATGGCAATGAGCCACATTCTCGTGAAGCGACTTGCTCGTCCACCTTCGGAATTGCAGTAAATCTGCTCAGTCTTCTTCTCAACAGCCTCTGAGCGCGCCAAGCGCGTCGCCGATACCCTGGGGCTGTCGATGGAAGAGTACCTGTTCGCCTGCGTCGCCGAGGGGCACAAGGTCCTGCGCGCACGTTGCGCGGCAGCACGGCCTGAGCTGGAGGAGCCGGCTTTCATCCGCCGCGGTCATCCAGCCGCCCCGCCGTGGGCGGAAATGGAGTAGACGGACGGTTGGATATAGGAGGCAGCTCCGGTTTACCGAGAGGACAGACCAAGCGGAGGGCGTGAGCCTCGTGTGCGGGAATGGACACGGTGAAACCGCCTGTGCCCCGGTGCCTCCCGCTCACACGCGCGGACAGAATTGGCCAATCAGAAGCTGAATCCGACGCGACGCCTGTGGCCGCCCTCGACGGCACGCTGGGTGGAAGCCGGTGTCCGTAGCGTGAAGGATAACGCGCACTCCCCATCCTCTTAACAGGGGACGCCAGCGGCAGCCGGACTGATGATCAACGCCAAACGGTGAAGAGCACATCGAGCCACTGTGAGCGGAACAGTGCTGGTGACCGGAGGGACGATCTGCGAGTCATATCCGGTCTCGGCGTTGAGCTCCATCATGGGCTGTGCTCTGGATAGATCGGCTGATAGCGCTCGCCGGGCGTCTTCCAGGAGAGGAAGAAATCCAGCGGGTCTTGTGTGCCAAGAAACGCCCGGGCAAGCGCAAGCCGCTCCATCAGCGGTGCGCGCTCCTCTGCCGGCAAGCCGGAGAGACGGGCCTCGACTCCGGTGAGAAACCGCTCGACCTCCGTGACGTGCGACCATTGCCCGATGATCTGCACGAGGTGCTCCTGGCTCTCGCGCATGGACTGCTCTACGCAGCGCCGGTCCTCCTGCTTCCGCCGCCTCTCTTCGGCGGCACGCCATTCCTGACGGGCGATCTCCGCCTGCCGGTCGGCTTCCTCCAGCTTGCCCACCAGGTCAGTGGCAGCGTCTTCGATAGCCCGCACAATCGACGGCACCAGGGAGCGGAGAGACTGCTGCGTCGTCTCCTGCCAGTCGGTCGCCCAGCTGACGCGGCCGTATGGACAATAGGCAATGAGGCGAAGGCGGCCACAGGCCAGCTCCCGGGTCGTCGTCCAGCTATGATCGGCGGCAAAGCGGGAGGATTTGGGCGGTGTGTAGTCGGCCTCCCGGATGTAAGTGCCGCCGACATAGCGCAGCAGGGTTTCCTCGGACATCTCGACGATCGACAACCCGATCGCCACGCTGCCGATATAGACGACCGTCGGCCGATGGGGAGACCACAGCATGCCATAATAATAGCGAGCCTGCTGTTTGGTGCGCACCTCACGCACATCGATGTCACCACGCCGGAGATGCTCGTCCGCGGGCGCCAGCACCACGCGATGGCCGACCGACTCCAGCGCGGTGAAAAGGTCGTTGGCAAAGCCCAGCGCCCTGTCGAGGCCAGCCTTCGATACCGTGATATCGACCAGGAGCCGTTTGGAGGGTTTGAGATAACCGCGGTCGTCCACATGCCGGCTGGCGTCGAAATGCTCTCTGGCCCCCAGCAGCAAAGCGTGGCTGCGGGTCTTGGAGACACGGACCGGGGCCTCCGATCGGCGGACCGGCGGCTGCCGCGGCTTTGGCGGAGCCTGCCCTGTTCCATCCTTGGACCAGGACAGCTGATCGCCGGGCCGGGCCTCCGGCAACGGCTCCGGAGCCGGCGCCTTGCCGACCGCCAGCTTGGCCCAATATCCGCGTTCGGGCCGTGGCACGTTCAGGAGAGCACAAACCCTGGCCATGTAGGTCCCGGAAACGGCGAACTGCTCGGCCACCTGGATCATCGGCTTCGACCACACCAAGCGATACAGCTCATCCCTCGAGATCATGACGCCCTCCCCTCATCGTGCCAGTGATGCTCTCAGGCAGGATGGACGACCGACATCCATCCTCACGCCGACCGGCGGATCCTTGAGATGCGGATGCACGCCGCCGCGTCCAAGCGGACACGACCCGTGTGGCGGTCGGAGATCTGGATGATACGCGTCGACCCGTGGTTGGCCACGGCAGTGATCTCCAGCGTGTCGCCATGGCCGGGCAGGAGGTGAGGCGGAGGCCCTGGCAGCCGAGCGGGATGATGCCGGCGGCGGCGCGTTGGCACGCCCTGGCGGCGGCGCTCGCCGGCTGCTTCCCTGAGAAAGAATTTCAGCACGCCGCCACCCGCCCGGCCGGGTCACGCCAGAGGCGCTGACGGTCAGCAAGCGTGCCGACGTCCTCGCAGGGTGGTTCAAAGGGGCAGGATGGCGGGAACTGTCCGATCCGGCACCTCCGGTCTGCATCCCACCAGCCCCGGCACGCCGTCCCGGCGGAAATGCCTGTGTGTCCCCCTCTGGTCAGGGCTTCTTGCCGGTCCGCCGCGGCGCGATCACGGCGCCGATCCGGCTGCGTGAGGTCCGCCCCACCCCGCTGTCCTCGGCAAAGTCGCGCCAGCGGTCCACCGCGCCGCGCACCTGGTCGATGATGCCGATGACCTCGGCCGGCGGAAGGGAGAACTCCGCCGCCATCGCCCGCAACTGCCGCTCACCGGGATCCCGCCCTTCGCCCAGGATGGCGGTGGAATGCTCGCCCCCGGGGCCGTCCGCATAGGTCAGGTCGTAGGCCGGCGCCAACGACCAGCGGCCCGTCCGGTCCATCAGATAGGCGAACTGGCGGCCGTGATCATCCCGATTGTGGGCGAACACGTTGAAGGCGGCCCGCCGGAACATCTCGACCACCTGCCGGTGATCCTTGGTGAGCTGGAAGGTGAGGATCATCAGCGTCTTGTAGTCCAGGCTCGGCTGCCGGAAGTCGGCGTGGAGGTGGCCGCAGGCGGAGTGGAGGTGGGTTCGGCCGGCCGGACCGACACGGTCGAACCGCTGCGCTGCGAAGTAGGCGGGCGTCTTCGGGCTTCCGCTCGGCAGCAGGCGGGTGGGCGGCAGGGTCAAACCGGCGGCGCGCGCCATCTCGGCATAGGCCTGCTCGATCGGACCGATGTCCGCCGGATCCTCCTTGCCGCGAAACTTCACCAGCCAGTGCGACCAGCCCTCCGGCGCCACCAGGGCGCCATGGATCAGATCGCCGCTCTGATCGTCGCGGCAAACCACCGCCTTCGGCCGGGCGCCGCCGGGGGAGCCGCCCACCCGCAGCAAGGTGGGAAAGAGCGCCTCCGGCGCCCCTTTGAGCACCTGGCGGCTCTGCGTGGCGATCCGGTCGAGATCGATGGCACCGCTGTCCACGGGCTCCTCGGTCTCCGGCCGGTAGACCAGAGCGCCCATCGCCCATTCTCCCATGCAGGCCAGCATGTCGAGGGGCGTCAGCGACAGGGGATTGATCTTGCTGGCGGCGGCCCGGCGATGAATCAGCAACCGCCCCCACCCGTCGGGCAGGCTGTCGTCGAACACGCCGTGGAGGCCGGAGAACGGCGCGTCCGGTCCTTGCAGAACACCTGGGCGTGGGCTCCGCAGAAACCAGGACAGCATCCGGCCAGAGGCGAGGAAGGCGTCGTCGAATTCGACATAGGTTTTCCCGTCGCGGCTGGCGAGGCGGCCGACGGGTTCCTCGTCGCCCTCCCCCCAGCGCAGCGACACCGCCAGAACGCCGACATGCTTCATCGGACCACCGTCCTGCGTTTGCCCCGCTGGCGCTTCGGCCGGTCGATCACCTCATCGAGGCTGCGGAACTCCGGTTCCGGGAACAGCGCACCGAATTCCTCGATCGCGTCGAGCACGACGGCGACGCGGATCAACGCATCGAACGCCAGCTTGCCGCTGGCTTCGAACCGCCGCAGCGTCCAGATGTTGACCCCGCTGCGGTCGGCGACCTCCTGCTGGGTAAGCCCAAGGGCGACCCGGCGGGCACGAGCCCGCGCGGCCACGCTCCGCGCCACATCCCCAGGAGTCATGAGGTTGAGTGGTATCATAATACAACTTATCCAGAAAACCTGCGCTAAGTTGGATTATGATCCAGTTTATGGTTGGACACAAGGCAGTGCTCACTCAAAGTGGCCTGCGGCGAACCGTGCCAACCGCACCTCCTAGCAGGGCGCGGAAAAAACGAACATATTCTGCCTTTTTTCCCTCGCTGAGGCTTGAGAATGGGGGTTCTGAAGCCCGTTTTTATCGGAATGGAGCGCCTTTTCGTGCTCTGCGGCTCCTGGAACCGGCATTCAGGCGGATTCCGGGCGTGATTATGCCGCCGCCAGCAGCTTGGGCAGGCGGATCAGGTTGTAGGCGGTGGCGGTCAGGGTGAACATCCAACCGACACGGGCCGTGCCGCGATGACGCGTTTTGCGCAAGCCGGCTCCCTTGATCCAGCCGAACACCTCCTCGATCCGTTTGCGGATTCTCAGGCTGACGGCGTAGCCGGGGTGGCGGGTGGTCCGGCCGTCGATCGCCGAGCGGCGGTTGCTCGTGTTCCGGGTAACGTGCGGAGCCACGCCCAACTCGCGCATGTCCGCGACGAAATCCTTGGTGTCGTAAGCCTTGTCGGCGCCCACCGTGATGCGGTGGCGGCCGGGGGGGGGGATGGCCTCGACCATGGAAACCGCCGCTTCGCGTTCGGCCAGGCCGGTGGCCGCGGTGAGCCGTACGTCCACCACTAGGGCATGACGGTTCTCCATCAACGCATGACCCATGAAGGCCAGCTTCGCCGGCTGCCCGTTGCCCTTGCGGTACAACCGCGCCTCGGGATCGCTGGTCGAGACATGCGTCTCATTGGACCGCTTCTCACCATGGAAGTCGCGGTCGCCGTTGCGTCCCGGCCCCGGCGGCTCGCCGCTGCCGTCCTTGGGCCGGAAGCTCTTCACCGACGCCCAGGCTTCGATCAGCGTGCCGTCCACTGAGAAATGCTCGTCTGACAGCAGTGCCTTGACCCGGGGTTGACCCAGCACGGTGGCCAGGAACTTGGCCGCCACGTCGCCGGCCAGCAGGCGCTCACGGTTCTTGGGGAACATGGTAACGTCCCACACCGGGGCGTCCATCGACAAGCCGACGAACCAGCGGAACAGCAGGTTGTAGTCGAGCTGTTCCATCAACTGGCGTTCCGAGCGCACCGAGTAGAAGGCCTGGAGCAGCAAAGCCCGCAGCAGCTTCTCCGGCGGGATCGACGGCCGCCCGATCTTGGAGTACAGCCCTTCGAACGCCGGCGACATCACCTCCAGCGCCTCGTCCACGATGGCCCGGATTGCCCGCAGCGGATGATCGGCCGGAACCCGAGCCTCGCAGCTCACATAGCTGAAAAGACCCTCGCTGCGTTCGTCCGATCCCCGCATCGTCCCCTCGACGGCCGTATTCTCAACAAACAGAGAGAATCACGACCGGCCGGCCGGGCACAGCCTTTTTCCGCACCCTGCTAGTTCTACTGTGTCATAAACATGGCATTGGTGGCCGGCGAGCGGTATGAAAGAGATTCATGCTCCGTTCAGGAGGCGTCAGGCGTTGGTGCAAAAAGGACCGGAGTGGTGGCGGCCGGGAGGGCGAGCGGGTAAAGGATCGGCCTCCGCTGAAGCCGAGACCCCGATGCCGTACAAGGCCAACGAGCCCCGCCGCGCCAAGATCCCGAAGGCCCGGTACCGTGTGGAGAACTGGGCGGCCTACGACGCGGCGCTGCGTCGGCGCGGCGATCTGACCATCTGGGTGACACCGGAGGCGATCGCCGCCTGGACGCCACCCGCCACGGGACGGCGTGGCCGGCCGGCGCGCTACTCCGACGTCGCCATCGAGACCGGGCTGATGCTGCGCCTGGCGTTCGGTCGGCCGTGGCGACAGACCGAGGGTTTGCTGGGCTCGCTCATGCGCCTGCTCGGCCTGGACCTGCCGGTCCCGGATCACACGACCTTCTCCCGGCGCAGCGCCGATCTGGCAGTCGAGACGGCGCTGGCCAGGACGGATGGGCCGGTCACCGTGGCCATCGACTCCACCGGGCTGAAGGTGTTCGGCAAAGGCGAATGGCACCTGCAGAAACACGGCGGCCCGCCGCGCCGGAGTTGGAGGAAGCTCCATCTGGCGGTCGATCCCGACACGGGCGAGGTCCTTGCCTCGGAGTTGACGGGCAACGCGGAGGGCGACGCTTCACTGGTCGGCTCGTTGCTCGACCAGATCACCCGCCCCATCGATGCGGTCATCGCCGACGGTGCGTACGACGGCGAGCCAACCTACCGGACTGTTGCGGCGCATGCGCCGAACGCCGACGTCATCATCCCGCCGCGTGCCACCGCGGTGGTGAGCGACACCGCTGAGACCGCCCCCAGCCAACGCGATCGCCATATCCAGGTGATCGCTGATCGTGGTCGGCTGGGTTGGCAGCGGGCCGTCCAGTACGGCAGAAGATCGTTGGTCGAGGTGGCGATGCTCAGGTACAAGGTCCTCATCGGACGCAGCCTGCGCGCCCGGACTCTGCCCGCACAAAAAGCCGAGGCCCGGGCCGCCTGCGCCGTCATCAATCGGATGACCAGCCTCGGCATGCCGACCTCCCGGAAGGTCGCCTGATCTCCATCACCTCCGGGCAAAAACCGTCCTCAGGCCGAGTTCTGCACCAAAGTCGTCTTTACGGTGAACTATCGATGAAGAATGGATCAACGCCCTGTCGCGGCCGATAAACTCAACTTGCTCATCAGCGGATTTCCAGAGGGGTGTTCATCGGATGAGGGTTCTGGAAACCGCCTCTAAGCTGCGTATCTGCCAGATCTGGGGTCGCCGGCGCGCTGCTGGAGCTGCTGATCGGCCCCGGCTGAGTGCAGGATCTTGAGGGGCCGGCGGCAGCCCGGCCGGGCTGCCACTGGCTATCCTGATCAACGCTTCAGAGCTGTGTAATAATAATCTCATCACCATTCAGCATCGGATGCGAACCGCCAGCACGTTTTTTTGCATATTTATTACAATATTCTTCAATAACGCTGATATTACTCTTAACGAACTCAACCATTTCGGACGGCGTGAGTACGCTCTTTCCAGTTTTAGCGAAGATAATGTCCTCAGGAACGGTAAACGTATATCGGGATGAATTTTCGTAAACGTATCCACGAACCCCCCAGGGCTTATCATCGAAATGTATGGTATCAGGATGAGCTTGCATTTTCGGCCTCCTTGGCATGTTGTAAACTAGATTTAGTGCTCGCCATGTTCGGCGCGGGTAACGATGGCCTTGTTGCTCCCTTTCGCGACTCCTTTTCACGGGAGGATTCTACTGCGCACGTCGCCGAACGCGAAAATTATGATCGCCGCCGGCGTGCCGACGAGCGAATCGCCCAGAGCGCTGCTAGTCGGTGCCGAAGCCGTGGGCCGGCAGCGGCTTTATATCCGCACTGCTACTGTCGAGGTAAGAACGGTCAAATTGCTTAATTGAGATGTAACATAGGATATACGAGACGATTTCATCTCACTATCAATTGCGCGGATTACTGTATTTTTGGGGGTTATCGTATATGCGCTTCCTGAAAGAACCTTATATTCGTCAGAAAGTGCGTTTATGAATTCAGGTTCCGTTGCGCCTGCCGCAAACCCCATTCTATTAACCATACTAACAATACCACCACTCACTAGAATATGCTCTCCAAGTTGAAAGCAGTGCCGTTGGGCATCCTCCCTATATTTTGATATTTCACTTCCTTTGAGGCGCTGAGGTGTACTTCCATAATGATCAGAAATAGTATAAGGATTAGCTCCAAACAACCAGCATGCAATCGCGGAAAAATTACCACCGGTTATTTTGCTTTTGATTCCCTCGTTAAAAATGCTTGCATGCAATACTGATACTTTACTGGAAGATGTTATTGTGTCAGAATTCATATTCTCTATATCAGAAACTTCATATGCAACTCCTGCGCTTCTTAAAGTTGCAACTGTTCTATCAATACACTCTTCAGATACTTCAACTGATATGATCTTGTTGAATTTCTCACATAACGCCATTGTTCCTAGTCCAGAACCACAGCCGACCTCAAGAACTACATCACCATTGCAAAATTGTTCTGCCATCCACTTGTAATGGCCGTTTTTATCAAAGGCAGAAGACGATATCTCCCACTCCTCAGCATATTGCTGTGGAGTCATTGCTGTTCCAAGATTTGGATTTTTTGCACCGATCTTTAGCGATCCATCGACTTTTGTCCGTCGCTTAGCTTCACCCATTTCAATCGCTCTCCTTTTACACGTAACGGTTTAGATACAGCTTGCACATAACGCAAATCAAGATGGAAGACTTACCAACCCCTTTTCACCATACCTTTTCACGCGAGAACTCTACCGCGCGCGTCGTCGGATGCGCAAAAATTATGATCATCGGCGACATGTCGGCGAGCAGATCGCCCAGAGCGGCGCCATCGGCGCTGAGGTGCAGGACCTCGAGGACCCGGCGACGGGGCTGGTGCTGGCCAGCTGACTGCCGCGGTATGCCGCCCCTTCCTGCGACAGCGACTGACCGTCCCACCTGCCCCCTTTCAAGATAGCGTCCTGGTGCGTCGGCACGCGAGTACGAGTCCTGCACCGGTGAGGGCGCCTACCACACCCTATTGCGCGATGAGCCGGCCGAGATCGACCGTGGCAAGGGGATTGGGTGGGGCAACGACAAGCGCGTAGCCTATGGAGACATCGGCGCCCCATAGTCAGTCGGAACTGCCATTCTCCATGGAGGGTATGCCGCCATGAGCGCCGCAATCAGAAGTCCGGTGGCGGCTATGTGGCTGTTCCTCATTGGCATCCCTATCGGCCTCCTTTGATAGACATCAGCTGGTTTCATCAGCGTCGCCGCCGCGGGTAACCAGGCTGGGCCAGCCGCTTCGCCATACCCCACTGCCCCAACGCAAATGCTGCGGCCGGATCAAGAGCCTCCGGAGGCTCGACGTCTACTGGGCGACGCCTGTCGATCAACTCGGGATCTTGGACGGGTGGTAGCCGGCGATTCATGAGGCCTCGCTTTGTTTGCTGAAGAAGATTACCGCGCGCATGCTCGCCATGCGCGAGATTTTTTACGGTTGGCGCCGTCAGCGCGCAGATCATGCAGGCACAGGGCGGCGCGCCAAGCGTGCAGCCAGTTCCACAAACGTGGCGGCCGACCGGCCGGGTCGGTGCTGGCCAGCTGATCGCGGCCGGCATGCCGGCATGCCGGCGAGGCGGCGAGGCGGCCACCGCCCCTTTCGCGACAGCGGCCGCATGCTCCCGGCCGCTCCCTTCGAGGACAGCGGTAGGTGAATGCCTACCTGAATCTGCACCGGCGCGGTGGTCGACCGGGCTGGGCAAGCCGCTTCGCCATGCCCCACTGCCCCAGCGCAAATGCCGCAGCCGGATCAAGAGCCTCCGGAGGCTCAGTATCTGCCGGGCGGCGCCTGTCGGTCAGTTCGGGATCTTGGACGGCTGATAGCCGGCGGTTCATGAGGCCTCGCTTTGTCTGTTGGATGAGTCTACCGCGCGCATGCTCGCCATGCGCGAAAATTTGTGCTGCTGATCGGCGCCGACGACGCGCAGGGCCTGCTGGCGGAGGGCGGCGCCGGGCGCTCGCCCAGCACCACCACCGCGGCGGCCGGGCTGCCGGCGATCCTGCTGCTGCTGATCGGCGCCGTCGGCGTCGCCTCACGCCTTCCGGCAAATACCGTGTTCGATGCAGGCGTTCAACACGATGTCCGATAGCGGTTCGTGGAGTTCTTCCGGAAAAGTGATGGTTGACATCCACTGCCCTCCATTATCCCGGTGAAGAGGAGCGGTAACAGAAGTAGCATGTTGCCCGTTCATGATCTCTCTCGATACACGGAGGCCACGAACCTTAAATTCGATGCCATGGATCGTGATAGACACATCAACAAGCGCCAACAATTTTCCGCCGACTGGTGCTTTGCGCACACCAATGACTTCAATCGTGACGGACTCAGTTTCGTTCAGCACCTTCGCAATTCACTCCCTTTCGCGACACTCTGATTCGTCTGAATCAGAGTGTCCGCTTTGCCACCCTTTGACGGACAACCGGCAGCGAGGTGGCAGCCTCAGCGTCAGGCCGATGGCACCACCCAAATATCGGTTGCCGACAGTGAGCGGACGTTCAGTTGGGCGATGGTTGTCGCCGACATTGCGCCATTGCCGTCGGGATCATAGGACAGTACTCCCGTCGACGTGTTGAACACGAAGCGGTCGTCTGCGTCGCCCGGCGCGTTGAGCACAAAGCACCCAGCGTCGAGCTGGCCGGTCGGCAGTCCGCCGAAGGCAGAGCCAACAACCTCAATCCGGTCGATGCCGGTCTGGAAGTCTGTGATGACATCGACACCAGCCGACAGGGCGGAGAACCGGAATGCGTCCGCTCCAGCTCCTCCTTTCATGCTGTCCGCGCCGGCGGGACTGATCAGTATATCATTGCCCGCGCTGCCCATTACCGGTGGGAGAGCAAAGGCTTTCTGATAAATTGTGTCCACGCCCGTATGGTTGGATGTCCAGGTGGCGATGAACCCACCGCCAGGGGTTGAAGTCAGTGCAGGCATGTTTTGGTTGCCCGAGGTGATATCCGACATCAGGAACTCGCTGCCGATCCTGGCACCTGTCGCGCTGAAGCGCTGGGCGTAAACGCCTGCTCCGGAACCATCCTGATCATAGCTTGTCCAGGCCGCGATGAAGCTGCCATCAGCCAGCCCGACGACTTCACTGTATGCTCGCCGGTAAAGCGGATCGCTGGACGATAGGCGGATCTCGCCGCCGACCTTGTTCGCGGACGCATCGAATATTTGTCCGTAAACATCGGAATAGGTTCCGGCAGCATTGTCCGACCGCCATGTAACCACGAAGCCACCATTTCCCAGCGGTGCCACCGATGGATAGATCTGGTTGTATGCCGTTGTGGCGTTGATCCGGAACTCGCCGCCAAGCAGGGAAACGCCTGGAATGCCGCGTACGCCGTAAATGCCGTAACCGGAACCATCCTGGTTCTCCGACGCCCAAACCGCGACGTAGTTGCCATTAACCAGCGTTGCAAGGCGCGTATGTTGCTGATTGCCTGTGGTGGTTTGGCTGATACGATAGTCGTTGGGATAGCCAACGCCGTTAGCATTGTAATCCCGCCCATAAACTCCGAAGTTCGATCCGTCCTGGCCGAGCGAAGACCACGCCGCCAGAAACCCTCCACCACCTGTCGGCGTTACTGCCAGTTCGCGTTGTGGTGTTGCTACTCCGACCGCCCCTTGGTCGCCGCTGGTATAGGTATTCAGACGGAACTCGTCGCTGGCCGGTGTGCCGGTGCCGTCGAAGCGGCGACCGTAGGTTCCGTAGCCCGATCCGTCCTGACCATAGGACGCCCAGATCACAACGAAACCACCGCCATTGAGGGGGGCCAATGCTGCCGAGTTCTGACCCGAGGCGGTATAGGTGTTCGCGCGGGTTTCCGTTCCGATTTTGCTGCCATCGGCGGCATAAAGTTGGAAATAGACACCGGTTCCGCTGCCATCATCGGCGTTCCAGGCCACCACATGTTTGCCGTCTGCCAATGCGATAACCCGCGAGTCCGTTGCTCCGCCGTGGGCAGCAGAATTGACACGGTCGAAAGAAGGCACCTCTACCGTGACGGTCGCGGCAGCGGTGGCGCCATGGCTGTCTGAAACTGTGTAGGTGAAACCGGCCTGCCCACTGAATCCCGCCGCAGGCGTGAAGACAACATTTCCATCAGTATCCATCGAAACATCGCCGCCGGTTCCCGCCTGCAGCGAAGCGATGTGCAACGGATCGCCATCGGGATCACGATCGTTCACCAGCAGGGAGGCCGCCGTTACAATCAACGGACTGCGATCGTCCATTCTCCGCAGATCGTCAGCTGCAACCGGTGCGTCGTTTCCATCATGGTCATCCAGCGCCGCAAACCGCTTTTGATAGATGGCCGTAGTTCCGGTGTGATCGGAGGTCCAGACAGCAATGAAGCCGCCGCTGGGCGTCGCCACAAGCGCAGGCATGGTTTGGTTGCCGGTGGTTTCATCGGAAATGCGGAACTCGCCTCCGACACGAGCGCCGGTAGCACTGAACCTTTGGGCGAAGACCCCGGCACCCGAACCGTCCTCGTTGTAGCTTGTCCAAGCGGCCACGAAACCGCCGTCTGCCAAGCCAACCGCATCTCCATAGACCCGGATATACAAGGGATCGCCGGATGACAGGCGGAACTCGCCTCCGACCTTGTTCGCGGAAGAATCGAATATTTGCCCATAGACGTCCGAGTCCGTGTGGGCTGCGTTGTCGGAACGCCATGTGACGACGAAGCCGCCATTGGTCAGCGGTGTTACCGACGGATAGAATTGATCGTTTGCGGTTGTAGTATTGACCCGGAACTCACTGCCAAGCAACGAAACACCGGGGATTCCACGGATCCCATAGACGCCGTAACCAGAGCCGTCCTGATTCTCAGATGCCCAAATCGCCACAAAATTGCCGTTGGACAAAGTCGCGAGCCGGGCATGGGCCTGATTTCCGCTGGTGGTCAAATTAATACGGTAATCGTTTGGCCAACCTGTACCGGCGCTGTTGTAATCCCGTCCATAAATGCCGAAATTCGACCCATCCTGCCCGAGAGAAGACCAGACCGCCAGAAAACCGCCGTCAGCTCTGGCCGCAACGGCCAACTCGCGCTGAGGAAGCGGCACACCCAATGCACCCTGATCGCCACTCAGATAGGTGTTCAGCCTGAACTCTCCTCCGATCGGCGTTCCCGTGGCAGTGAAGCGTTGGCCATAGGTGCCGTAGCCAGACCCATCCTGGCCATAGGAAGCCCATAGCATGACGAAGCTGCCATCGACCAATCCAGCGACGGCGGGCACGCTTTGGGTGGAACTGGTATAGGTGTTCGCGCGGGTTTCGGTTCCGACTTTGCTGCCATCGGCAGCGTAGATTTGGAAATATACCCCAGTTCCGTTACCGTCATCTGCTCGCCACACCACCACATGACCGCCATTTGCAAGAGCGGTCACCTCGGGGTCACCAGCTATACCATGGGTTGTCGAGTTCACCCGATCGAAGGACGGGACCTCCACTGTGACCACTGCAACAGCCTCTGCGCCATGGCTGTCTGAAACTGTGTAGGTGAAGCCAGCCTGTCCGCTGAATCCCACCGTGGGTGTGAAGACCACATTTCCATTGGCATCCAACGAAACGACTCCGCCCGCTGCACCTTGCACCGAAACGATATGCAATGGGTCACTGTCGGGATCTCGGTCGTTCGCCAGTAGAGAGGCTGCTGTCACGATCAACGGCGCTTGGTTGTCAGCATGTTGGATGTCATCGACTGCAACCGGCACATCGTTGCGCCCCTGTACGGTGACGCTCAGCGTCTGCGCCGTGGTCGCGGTGCCGTCGGTCACGCCATAGCCGAAGGTCAGCGTGGCGCTTTCCCCCGCCGCCAGATCGTTGAACTGGGCCGGATCGATGGTCAGCGCCGAGCCATTGCGCGTCACACTGACCGACCGTCCGCCGGTCTGCGTGAAGCCCGTCACCGACAGCACGTCGCCCTGGTCCGGATCGCTCGCCCCCTGCAACAGATTGACCACCAGCGCCGCCGCATCCTCATCGGTCGCAGCCGTCACCGGCCCGCTCACCACCGGCGCGTCGTTGCGGCCGGCAACCGTCACCATCAGCGTCCGCGCCGTCGCGTCGCCGCCGTCCGACACCCCATAGGCGAAGGTCAGGTTGGTGCTCTGCCCTGCCGCCAGCCAGCCGAACTGCGCCGGGTCCAGCCCCAGCACGCCGTTGCTCACGCTCACCGCCGCCGCCGGCCCGCCGGTCTGGCTGAAGCCCGTCACCGACAGCGGGCTGCCCTCGAAGTCGAATGCCCCTTTCAGCAGGTCCACCGACAGCACCGCCGCGTCCTCGTCGGTGGCCGCCGTCAGATTGCCTGGCAGCAGCGGCGCGTTGTTGGCGTCCAGCCGCAGCAGCGCGTCGGCGAACTGCACCCACTCCACCCCCTGCAGCGTGTCGGTGCCCTCGCCCGACGCCGTCGCCTGGATCGTCCAGTCGGAGCCGACCTTCGTCGCCACATAGTCGCGCACGCTGCCCGAGTAGACCGCGGTGTCGCTGCCCGAGCCACCGATCAGCGTGTCGTTGCCGGCGCGGCCCTCCAGCACGTCGTTGCCGGCACCGCCGTCCAGCCGGTTCGCCCCGCCATCGCCCGTCAGCGTGTCGTTGCCCGATCCACCGGTCAGATACTCGATCGACAGCAGCAGGTCGCCGGCGGCGTCGCCGACCGTGCCGCTGCCGCTGGCAAGGTCGACCGCCACCGCCGCGGCCGAGGCGGCGTAGCTGGCGGTGTCGCTGCCCGAGCCACCATCAAGCGTGTCGGCCCCGGCTCCGCCGATCAGCGTGTCATTGCCGGCGCCGCCCGACAGGCTGTCGTTGCCGGCACCGCCGTCGAGCAGGTTGGCCCCGCCGTCGCCGGACAGCGTGTCAGCGAAGCCCGAGCCGGTCAGGTTCTCGATCGACAGCAGCACATCTCCGGCCGCATCGCCCGCCGTGCCGGCACCGCTCGCCAGATCGACCACCACCCCGGCCGCAGCCGTCGCATAGCTGGCAGTGTCGGTTCCGGTTCCGCCGTCCAGCGTGTCGGCCCCAGCGCCGCCGATCAGCGTGTCGTTGCCAGCCCCACCCAACAGGCTGTCATCGCCGCCGGCCCCGGCCAGACGGTTGGCCAGATCGTTGCCAGTGCCGGTGAAGGGGCCGCTGCCGGTGTAGGTCAGCAGTTCGACATTGGCGCCCAGCGCGTAGACCGTCAGGCTGGTCCGCACCTCGTCGCTGCCCTGGCTGGCCAGCTCCGTCACCACATCGCCGGCATCGTCGACGATGTAGACGTCATTGCCCGCTCCGCCGGCCATGCTGTCGGCGCCCAGCCCGCCGTCCAGGATGTTGGCGCCGCTGTTGCCGGTCAGCACGTTGTTCAACGCGTTGCCGGTGGCACTAATGGCGGCAGAGCCGGTCAGCGTCAAATTCTCGACATTGGCGCCCAGCGTCCAGCTGACCGAGGCGCTGACCGTATCGGTGCCCTCACCCTCCAGCTCGATCACCACGTCACCCGCGTTGTCGACGACGTAGAGGTCGTTGCCGGTTCCGCCGATCAGCGTGTCGGCACCGCCGCCGCCATTCAGCGTGTCGTCGCCCTCCAGACCGGTCAGCAGGTTGGCGGCGCCATTGCTGATCAGCAGGTTGTTGGCCGCGTTGCCGGTGCCGGAGATGGCGGCTGAGCCGGTCAGGGTGAGGTTCTCGAAATCGGCCAGCAGGGTATGGCTGATCGAGCTCTGCACGGTGTCGATGCCTTCGCCCGGCAGTTCGATCAGCACATCGCCGGCAGTGTCGATGACGTAGGTGTCGTTGCCGGCGCCGCCGATCAGGGTGTCGGCCCCCGTCCCACCATTCAGCGTGTCGTTGCCCTCCAGACCGACCAGAACATTGTCCGCCGCCGTGCCGGTCAGGCTGTTGTCGAGATCGTTGCCGGTGCCGGTGAGGGCGCCACCGGTCAGCACCAGCGCCTCGACGTTGGCGCCCAGCGTGTAATCGACGGCGCTGCGCACCGTGTCGCTGCCTTCGCCGGACAGTTCGACCACCATGTCGCCCGCATCGTCGACGATGTAGGTGTCGTTGCCGCTGCCGCCGATCAGGCCGTCGGCGCCAACTCCGCCATCGAGCCAGTCGTTGCCGGCGGCCCCCGCCAGCGTGTCGTCGGCCGCCCCGCCGCGCAGGGTGTCGTTGCCGGCGCTGCCTGTACCGGCGAAGCTGCCGGAGCCGGTGTAGGTCAGCACCTCGACATTGGCAGCCAGGGTGAAGGCGGACAGCGAGGTCCGCACTTCGTCGGTGCCCCCGCCGGCGGCCTCAACCACCAGATCGGCCGCATCGTCGATGATGTAGGTGTCGTTGCCGGCGCCCCCCACCAGCGTATCGAGGCCGAGCCCGCCGGCCAGCGTGTCGTTGCCGGCTCCGCCCTGGAGGCGGTTGTCCAGCTCGTTGCCGGTAGCGCTGAAGGCGCCGGTGCCGGTGAAGGTCAGCAACTCTATGTTGGTGCCGAGCGCATAGGCGGTGAGCGTGGTGCGGACCTCGTCGGTCCCTTCGCCAGTCAGCTCGGTGACGACGTCGCCGCTGTCGTCGACGATGTAGACGTCGTCGCCCAGCCCGCCGGCCAGCGTGTCGGCACCCGGGCCGCCATCGAGCGTGTCGTTGCCGTCCAGTCCGATCAAGCTGTCGGCCCCGGCGCCACCGGTGAGGCGGTTGTCGAGCGCATTGCCAGTGCCGGCAAAGGCGGCCGCGCCGGTGTAGGTGAGGTGTTCGATGTTGTCGCCGAGCGAGTAGGCAGCCAAGCTGGTGCGGACCTCATCGGTGCCGTCTCCCGCCGCCTCGACGATCTGGTCGAGCGGGCTGACGATCAGATAGAGGTCGTCGCCGCTGCCGCCAGCCAGGGTGGCGCCGACCACCGTATCGGCCGGACTGCCAGTCAGCGTGTCGTTGCCGACCCCGCCGAACAGGCTGTCGGCGCCCCCGGCGCCATCGAGGCGGTCGTCGCCATCCAGACCGTACAGCGCGTCATCGGCCAAGCCACCGATGAGCGTATCGTTTCCACTGGTACCCGTCAGGATGGACATCGGTCAGCGCTCCCCCAAGCGATTGGAGAGTTAGCTGTACGGATGGAATGCACATGAAGTCAATTCTTGCGTGAGTTGAGGAAAATCCCGGCATCTGGGTGAATGGGGGAGGCCGGAGCCTTCCCCCATTGCCGGTTCAGAACGTCACGAACCAGGCACTCGACACCGCAGCGGGCTGGATGCCGGCCAGGGTGACGATGTCGCTGGTCCCGTAGACGATCACCGCGTCGCCGTTGGCGTTGGCGTCCACGCTGTAGGTCTGGCCGGCTGCCAGACCGATCCGGTCGCCCTGCGCCGCGTCAAAGTCGGTGATCGTGTCCAGGCCATCTCCCCCGGCGAACGCAAACAGATCGGCGCCACTGCCGCCGGTCAGCACGTCGTTGCCCAGGCCGCCCAGCAGCGTGTCATTGCCGGCACCGCCATCGAGCGTGTCGTTCCCGGTATTCCCCGCCAGCCAATTGTCCAGTCTGTTGCCGGTGCCGCTGGCATCGCCACCACCCTGGAACACCAGCCGCTCGACGTTGTCGCCCAGTGTGAAGGCCGACAGGGTGGTGCGTACTTCGTCGATGCCGGCGTCGGCCCCTTCGCTCACCGTGTCGCCGACGCTGTCCACCACATAGACATCGTCGCCGAGCCCGCCGATCAGGGTATCGGCACCGGACCCACCGTCCAGCGTGTCGGCGCCCGCACCGCCCACGATCAGGTTGTCCAACGCATTGCCGGTGCCGGCAAACGCCGCCGCCCCCGTGTAGGTCAGGGTTTCCACGCCGTCGGTCAGGGTGTAGCCGGTCAGGGCGGTCCGCACTTCGTCGATGCCTTCGCCGGACAGCTCGACCACCCGATCGCCGGCATCGTCGACGAGATAGACATCATTGCCGGCCCCGCCGATCAGCAGGTTGCTGCCCGCCCCGCCGTCCAGGGTGTCGGCCCCGTCGCCGCCGCTGAGCGTGTCATTGCCGAGGCCGCCGGTCAGCAGGTTGTCGAGTGTGTTGCCGGTGCCGGTGAAGTCGCCGGTGCCGGTGTAGGTCAGGACCTCGACATTGGCGCCCAGCAGGTAGCTCGACAGGTTGGTCCGCACCTCGTCGGTGCCCTGGCCTGCCAGTTCCGTCACCACGTCGCCGGCATCGTCGACAAGGTAGACGTCGTTGCCCGCCCCGCCGGCCATGCTATCCGCCCCCAGCCCGCCGTCCAGCAGGTTGGCACCGCTGTTGCCGATCAGCACGTTGTTCAGTTCGTTGCCGGTGGCACTGATCGCCGCCGAGCCGGTCAACGTCAGGTTTTCGATGTTGACGCCCAGGGTCCAGTTGATCGAGGCGTTCACCGTGTCGATCCCTTCGCCGACCAACTCCGTCACCACGTCGCCGGCATTGTCGACGACGTAGAGATCGTTGCCGGTTCCGCCGACCAAGGTATCGGCCCCGCCACCGCCGTTCAGCGTGTCGTCGCCCTCCAGACCGGTCAGCAGGTTGGCCGCACCATTGCCGATCAGCAGGTTGCTGGCCGCGTTGCCGGTGCCGGAGATGGCGGCCGAGCCGGTCAGGGTGAGGTTCTCGAAATCGGCCAGCAGGGTGTGGCTGAGCGAACTCTGCACGGTGTCGATGCCCTCGCCGGGCAACTCGATCAACACGTCGCCGATGTTGTCGATCACATAGGTGTCGTTGCCGGCGCCGCCGATCAGGGTGTCGGCCCCGGCTCCGCCGTTCAGCGTGTCGTTGCCATCCAGCCCGGTCAGCAGATCGGCTCCCGCGCCGCCGGTCAGGCTGTTGTTCAAGGCGTTGCCGGTAAAGGTGACCGGGCCGGAGCCGGTGTAAGCGAGGTTCTCGACGTTGGCGCCCAGGGTGTAGCTGGCGAGGCTGGTGCGTACCGTGTCGGTGCCCTGGCCGGCCAGCTCGACGATGACGTCGCCCGCATCGTCGACGATGTAGGTGTCGTTGCCGGTACCGCCGATCAGCGTGTCGGCACCGGCTCCGCCATCCAGCGTGTCGTTACCGGCGTCGCCGGTCAGGCTGTCGTTGCTGCCTCCACCGGTGATGAGGTTGTTGCCGGTGTTGCCGATCCCAACGAAGGCCGCCATCCCGGTGTAGACGAGGTTCTCGACATTGGCCGCCAGGGTGTAGCTGCTGAGACCCGTGTGCACCTCGTCGGTGCCCTCTCCGGCATTCTCGATGATGACGTCGCCGGCATCGCTCACGATGTAGGTGTCATTGCCGGCACCGCCGCGCAGGGTGTCGATCCCGGCGCCACCGTCCAACGTGTCGTTTCCGGCACCGCCCTGGATGGAGTTTGCGGCATTGTTGCCGATGCCAGTGAAAGCGCCGCTGCCGATAAAGGTCAGGTTTTCAACGTTTGCGGAGAGATAGTAGAGGTTTAGGGACGTGCGTACCTCGTCGGTGCCCTCGCCAGCCATTTCGCTAACGACATCGCCGGCATTGTCAACGATGTAGACGTCGTCGCCAACACTGCCGATCAAGTTGTCCGCCCCTGCTCCACCGATCAGCGTGTCGTTACCAACCCCTCCGGTCAATGTGTCATTGCCGTTCCCTCCTGTCAGGACGTTATCCAGGGCGTTACCAGTCCCGTTGAAGTTGCCCGACCCGATATAAGAGAGGTTTTCGACATTGGTGTTCAACGTATAGGCGGCCAGCGTGGTGCGTACCTCGTCGATGCCCTCACCAGTCAATTCGCTAACGACATCGCCGGCATTATCAACGACATAAATGTCATTGCTGGCACCACCGATCAAGGTGTCCGCTCCCGCCCCACCGATCAGCGTGTCATTGCCGACTCCACCATTCAGCGTGTCGTTACCGTTGCCTCCGGTGAGGACGTTGTCCAGGGCGTTACCAGTCCCGTTGAAGCTGCCTGGTCCAATGTAGGTCAGATACTCGACATTGGCGCCCAAAGTGTAACGGGCGAGCGTGGTGTGCACCTCGTCGATGCCCTCACCAGCCAATTCGCTGATTACGTCATCTGCATTATCGACGATGTAAATGTCATTGCCGACACCGCCTACCATGCTGTCGATGCCCGCCCCGCCATCAAGGGTGTCGTTGCCTACTCCGCCGATTAGGGTGTCGTCGTTCGGCGTCGCTAGTGACACAGCAACATACGCGGATGCAAAGCCGATGATATCGGCCCTGCCATCACCATCCACATCCGCCACCTGTCGAGGAGTAATATTCTGACTGGTCCAAGTATTGCCGTTGCCATACCAGCCAAGGAAACCCGTTTGTGCGGCGCTGAAGGTGCCATCGGCCCGACCGAACGCAACGTAGGCTCCAGCATCGGCAAATCCGATGATATCGGCTCGCCCGTCACCGTTGACGTCCGCCAATTGACGCGGATGCCGATCTTGGCTGTTCCAAGTGTTGTTCAAGGTGAACCAACCGCTGAAAGCTACCATGGCGGGAGCAAACGTTCCGTTGGCTTGACCTCGAGCGATAAAAACATCGTTTCCGCCGAAGGCGACGATATCAGCCAAGCCGTCGCCATCAACATCACCCAGCATCCGGGGATATAGATTTTGACTGCTCCAGCCATATCCAGTGGTGAAGCTCCCATTGTAGGCTGTTTGGACCGTTCCGAATGTGCCGTCCGCCTGCCCTAAGGCAATCAGGACACTGGTGCTGGAAAAACCGACAATATCGGCTCGGCCGTCGCCGTTCACGTCCGCCACTAGGCGTGGCACTTGGTCCTGGCTTGTCCAGGAGTTTCCTGCGCCGAAATAGCCGCTATACGCGGTCTTGGCTGCGGAGAATGTGCCGTTGGCTTGGCCAAGCGCAACCATTACGCCGTTGTTTGCAAACCCGACGATATCCATCCGGCCGTCACCGTTCACATCAGCGAGTTGACGTGGATAGGTGCTTTGGCTGCTCCAGCCATAGGCGGAGGTAAAGCTGCCGCTGTAAGCGGTCTGGACCGTCCCAAAGGTACCGTCTGCCTGTCCAAGGGCGATCAGAACGTTAGAACTGGAAAAGCCAACGATATCAGCCCGTCCATCCCCATTCACATCCCCTACCAAACGCGGCACTTGATCCTGACTAGTCCAAGTGGTTCCCGAGGTAAAACTGCCAGTAAGCGCAATTTTTCCAGGAGCAAATAGGTACGAGTCCACTCCCGTGCCGGAGTCCCCTACAAGGCTGTCATTTCCGGCTCCGCCCTCCAATAAGTCCTGACCAGCTCCACCCTTAAGCGTATCGTCCCCTGATGTGCCGACGAGATTCGTCATCCCCAAAACCTTTCTTAATGGCTTGTCTGTTCTACAATTTCTAAAGGCAGATAGGGATTATATATCATTTCACGTGAATAAAATTTATTCATTGCACGCATTTCATGGCGGGACTAGTTGCATTGGGATGCTCATGGAGAACGACAATCATCGTCCGCCAATCGGCCGTTTGGCGGTCAGCCGCCCAAGTGTCCGGAAACCCGCGTCAACGACGGCTTTCCGGACAAAATGATTGTCGGACGGCTTTCCGGACAAGCCGAATGCCTTCAGGAAGGAAGGCTGTGGGCCTTTCCATGACGAATGCAGCCCCTTTCGCGACAACGGCTCAGTCTCTGCCTCCCATCGCGCGCTCCTCCATCGGTGCCAATGGCTTCTCACGCCATCCGGCAAATACCGTGTTCGATGCAGGCGTTCAACACGATGTCCGATAGAGGTTCGTGAAGTTCTTCCGGAAAAGTGATGGTTGACCTCCACTGTCCCCCATTATCCCGGTGAAGAGGAGAGGTAACAGAAGTGGCATGCTGCCCGTTCAAGATCTCCCTCGACACACGGAGACCGCGAACCTTGAATTCGATGCCGTGGATTGTGATGGACACATCCACAAGCGCCAGCAGCTTTCCGCCGACTGGTGCCTTGTGCACAGCAATGACTTCTATCGTGACAGGCTCAGTCTCGTTCAGCACCTTCGCTATTCACTCCCTTTCGCGACATCAGCGAAATACCGCCGGACTTTGCACAGGAGAAGATTCAAGTGCGGTCAATGCGCGGCGAAGGCTTTCACGGGTTATCCCATCCACAGCCGCATCTTCAACCGAAGACGCCCATTGGGCTTCCGGCTCTCCCATGTCGTAGATCGCTTGGGCCGCAAGACCAAAAAGGCCGCGGTATGCCGCAGAAATGGCATCGCGGAGTAGCAGCTTTTCACGATTGGTCAGATCGGTGGGACGTGACAAATACCAGCCAATTGCCCCTTCCACCTCCTGCTTTCGGTCCTCTTTGCTTAGGCCGTGTCGGCAAAGTTCAGAGCCATAGAAGGATCGCCGCGATGGTGATCATGGCGAGATAGTTGGCGGCTCGCTTCTCATACCGGGTGGCGATCCGTCGGAATTGTTTCAACCGATTGATCAGACGCTCAACGCGATTGCGTTCCCTATAGGCATCGCGGTCGAAAGCCGGGTCGGGGCGTTCGTTGCTCTTGGTCGGGATCACCGGCGTAATGCTCCGCCGTCGCAGGGCGGAGCGGATGACACCGCTGCTGTAGGCCTTGTCGGCGGCCAGGTGGTCGGGCTTGAGGCGCGGTCGCCCGCGGCCCAACCGCCTGATCCAGCCGGTCCCCATCAGCGTGGCGAATGCCTTGCTGTCGTGGACTTCGCCACCGGTCAAAGTGAAGGTTACCGGCTTGCCGAGGCCCTCGGCGCGGATGTGGATCTTGGTCGAGAAGCCGCCGCGCGAGCGGCCCAGCGCCTCGCCGTCGATCCCCCTTTTTCGCCGCTGGCGTTCCGGGCGCCAGCCGCGTGCTGATGAGCGCGGACCACGGTGCTGTCCACGAAGTGCAGGCTCCAATCCACACGACCCTGGCGGTCGGCACGGGCCTGCAAGGCTTCCAGGATACGCTGCCAGATGCCGGCGCGGCGCCAGCGGTAGAACCGGCTCGACACCGTGCCGAACGTTCCATAACGCTCCGGCAAATCCCGCCATGGCGCTCCGCTGCGGGCGATCCATAGCATGCCGTTGATCATCCGGCGGTGAGAGTGGTTCGGCCGTCCAGTGCGCGGTTTTTCGGGAGGAAGGTGCGGCTCCAGCCGCTCCCATTGTGCATCAGTCAGATCGTAACGTCCCATTCAGCACAAATGGGGAACGCCCCCTCAACTCGCTACCCCTTTGCCGACACGGCCTAGCATCCACCAGCGATAATTCTCGCCAGATGACGTCATCATCCACCTCCCTTTCGCTATACCTACTGGGGCAATCCTGAAGCCTAAATCGTCACTCTAAATATTGTATCCGACTTCTCTTGCGAGAGTTGGATAATCATAATCAGCATAACTAATTCTGTAAGTTACATTGGCTGCTGGTGTTTTTCCTGCCGGTCCTCTGATTGGAAACCTTGCAGTCAGCAAGCTTACATCTTGTGGTGTCGCCACGCGAATACAAACTACGCCTTTTTCAACTGTAGAAGTCCAGTCGCCGGTAAAATTTTTTTCGATCCATTCTTTGAGCAATCCGTAGGGAGTGGGAAGTTTTTTCTTGCTATTATCGAAGCGTCTCGCATTTCCAAGAGTAGCGCTAACACGAGCCATAAAAGCAGGGGATTGCGGATATTTGATGACGAATTTATTCCATGTTGTAGCAGGCATATTTTCTCCTTTTCAGATCTTCGTCTTTCGGCGCAGACGATGTTCCCGTAGTGCCCGATAGAGTGTGCCACGATGCACCCCTAGTTCATCAGCGACTTGCTGTCCGGTGATAGCTCCTTTTCGCGACACCCCTTCACGGGAGAATTCTACCGTGCGCATCGCCGCACGCGCGAAAAATATGATCGCCGCCGGCATGCCGGCGAGGTGGCTATAGCCCTTTTCGCGACACTCTGATCCGCCTGGATCAGAGTGTCCGTTTCGCCACCCTTTGACGGACACGGTGCCTGAGCGAGCAAGGGGGAGGCCCGAGCCTCCCCCATTGCCGGTTCAGAGTGTGACGAACCAGGCGCTCGACACCGCGGCGGGCTGGATGCCGACCAGAGTGACGATGTCGCTGGTGCCATAGACGATCACCGCGTCGCCATTGGCGTTGGTGTCCACGCTGTAGCTCTGGCCGGCCGCCAGACCGATCCGGTCGCCCTGGGCCGCGTCGAAGTCGGTGATCGTGTCCTGGCCGTCCCCCGCGGCGAACGCGAACAGGTCGGCGCCGCTGCCACCGGTCAGCACGTCGGCGCCCAGACTGCCCAGCAGCGTGTCATTGCCGGCGGCGCCGTCGAGCGTGTCGTTCCCGATGTTCCCCGCCAGCCAATTGTCCAGCCCGTTGCCGGTGCCGCTGGCATCGCCGCCGCCCTGGAACACCAACCGCTCGACGGTGTCGCCCAGCGTGAAGGTCGACAGGGTGGTGCGGACCTCGTCGATGCCGGCGTCGGTTCCTTCGATCACCGTGTCGCCGATGCTGTCCACCACATAGACGTCGTCGCCGAGCCCGCCGATCAGGGTATCGGCACCCAGTCCACCATCCAGCGTGTCAGCGCCCGTGCTGCCCGTGATCAGGTTGTCCAGCCCATTGCCGGTGCCGACGAAGGCCGCCATGCCGGTGTAGGTGAGATTTTCCACCCCATCGGTCAGGGTGTAGCCGGTCAGGGCGGTCCGCACCTCGTCAATGCCCTCGTCAGCCAACTCGACCACCTGATCGCCGAAGCCGCCGACGAGATAGACGTCGTTGCCGGCCCCGCCGATCAGCAGGTTGTTGCCCGCACCGCCATTCAGGGTGTCGGCTCCATCGCCGCCACTGAGCGTGTCGTTGCCAAGCCCGCCGGTCAGCAGGTTGTCGAGCGCGTTGCCGCTGCCGGTGAAGTCGCCGGTGCCGGTGTAGGTCAGGGCCTCGACATTGGCACCGAGCAGATAGCTCGAAAGGCTGGTGCGGACCTCATCGATGCCTTGGCCGGCCAGTTCCGTCACCACGTCGCCGGCATCGTCGACGAGGTAGACGTCGTTGCCCGCCCCGCCGGCCATGCTGTCTGCTCCCAGACCACCGTCCAGAACATTGGCGCCGCTGTTCCCGATGAGGATGTTGTCCAACTCGTTGCCGGTGGCGGTGATCGCCGCCGAGCCGGTCAGCGTCAGGTTCTCGAGGTTGGCGCCCAGCGTCCAGTTGATCGAGGCGTTCACCGTGTCGATCCCTTCGCCGACCAGCTCGGTCACGACGTCACCGGCATTATCGACGACGTAGAGATCGTTGCCGATGCCACCGACCAGCGTGTCGGCCCCGCCGCCGCCGTTCAGCATGTCGTCGCCCTCCAGCCCAGTCAGCAGATTGGCCGCCCCATTGCCGGTCAGCAGGTTGTTCAGCGCATTGCCGGTGCCGGTGAGGGCGGCTGAGCCGGTCAGGGTGAGGTTCTCGAAGTCGGCCAACAGGGTGTGGCTGATCGAACTCTGCACGGTGTCGATGCCCTCGCCGGGCAGTTCCACCAGCACGTCGCCGACGTTGTCGACGACATAGGTGTCGTTGCCGGTGCCGCCGATCAGGGTATCGGCGCCGGCCCCGCCGTTCAGCGTGTCGTTGCCATCGAGCCCGGTCAGCAGATCGACTCCCGCGCCGCCGGTCAGGCTGTTGTTCAGGGCGTTGCCGGTGAAGGTGACGGGGCCGGAACCGGTGTAGACGAGGTTCTCGACATTGGCGGCCAGGGCG
>NZ_VTTK01000063.1:0-25633 GCF_008365135.1 Azospirillum sp. Sh1
CCGCCGCCCCCCCCCCCCCCCGGACCCTCCCGGCCCCCCCCCCCCCCCGGGCGGGGCCCCCCCCCCCCCCGCCCGGGGGGGGGGGGGGGGGGGGGGGGGGGGTTGCACTGCGTGGCCATCCCGAGAATCCTCGCTGTGCGTCCCCCTCACCCTAACCCTCTCCCCGGGGGGGAGAGGGGATCTTCTGCTGCATCGGAAGGGAACGGCGATGACCGCTCACCCCCGCTGCCAGATCCCCTTGCCGGGCAGCCGGTCGCGGTCATGCGGCCGGTCGAAGTCCAGCGCCGGCCCCTTCGGCACGATCAGCGTCGGGTTGATGGCGGGGTTGGTGTAGTAGCCGGCCTTGATGTGGTCGATCTTCACCGTGTCGCGGATGCCCGGCCACTGGTACAGCTCGCGCAGGTAGGCGGACAGGTTCGGGTAATCCTCGATCCGCCGCAGGTTGCACTTGAAGGCACCGAAATAGGCGGCGTCGAAGCGCACCAGCGTCACGAACAGCCGCCAGTCGGCCTCGGTCAGATGCTCCCCGGCCAGATAGCGGCTGGCCGACAGCCGCTCCTCCAGCCGGTCGAGCGTGGCGAACAGCCCGTCGAACGCCTCGTCGTAGTGGGTCTGAGACTTGGCGAAGCCGCAGCGGTAAACGCCGTTGTTGACGGTCGTGTAGACCAGCTCGTTCCAGCGGTCGATCTCCGGCCGCAGCGGTTCGGGATAGAGGTCCAGCCGGTTGCCGGTCAGGCGATCGAAGGCGCTGTTCAGGATGCGGATGATGTCCGCCGACTCGTTGTTGACGATGCGGCCTTCCTGCCGGTCCCACAGAACCGGCACCGACACCTTTCCGGTATAAGTCGGGTCGCTCGCCGTATAGAGGCTGTAATGGTGGCGGAAGCGGCCGATGCGCGGGCCGCCGTCCTGCTCCTCGGCATAGACCCAGCCATCCTCGCCCAGCACCGGCTCGGCGGCGGACAGGCCGATCACCCCCTCCAGCCCCTTCAGCACGCGGAAGATCAGCGTGCGCGAGGCCCAGGGACACAGGTAGGAGACATAGAGGTGATAGCGCCCGGCCACCGCCGGCAGGGTGGGGTTCCCCTCAGCGTCCGGCGCGCCGTCCGGCGTGATCCAGCTGCGGAAGCGGGTCGGCTCGCGGTGGAAGGCGCCGCCCTTGATCTCGCTGGCCGCGATGTCGCCCTTTTCCCAAACGCCGTTCACAAGCTGCGGCATCGCGGTCTCTCCTGTCGCTATGGCACATATGCGAAGAGGCCGGCGAACCGGCCCCTTCAGACTTCAACAGCCGAAATCCGCCGGCGGTCAGGACTTGACCGCTTCGACCTCGATCAGCAGCTGGATGTCGTCGCCGATGGCCGGGGCGCCGTACTTCATGCCGAAATCGGTGCGCTTGACCGTGCCGCGGGCGGAGAAGCCGGCGGTCTCCAGCTTGCTGGCCGGGCTGACGCCGTCCTTGTTGAAGGCGATGTCCAGCACCACCGGCTTGGTCACGCCCAGCATGGTCAGGTCGCCATGCAGCTTGCCGGTCTTGTCGCCGGTCTTCTCGATCTTCGTGCTCTTGAAGGTCATCTTCGGAAACTCCTTCGCATTGAAGAAGTCCGGGGAGCGCAGATGCTCGTCACGCTTGGCATGGTTGGTGTCGACGCTGGTGGTGTCGATGCTGACGTTGACCACGCTCTTCTCGACGGCGTCCTTGTCGAAGGTCACGTCGCCGCCGACCGTGTTGAAGCGGCCGATCACGTTGGAAAAGCCGACATGGTTGACGATGAAGGCCACCGCCGTGTGCGCCGGGTCGATCTTGTAGCTGACCGGGGCGGCGAAGGCGGGGGCAACCACGCCGACGGCGGTCGCGGCGAACAGGGCGGCGGCGAACAGGGTCTTCTTCATGAACGGAACTCCGAAAGCAGATTTGAATGATTGGGAAAGGGGGGATCAGTAGGGCGACGCCTCGCCACCGGTCAGCGCATAGGCCGCACCGATGGCGACCAGCGCCGGAAGGACCGCGACCACCGTGACGGCCGCCGACGAAGCGGCGCGGCCGATCAGGCCGTCGCGCTGGGGAATGACGCCGCGCACACGCCCGGCCAGCAATGCCGGCAGCGCCAGCAGCAGCACGGCGGTCTGCGCCTGGGTGAAGAGGGTCAGCACGGCGGCCAGCAGCACGGCGATGCCGGTCGCCACGCGGCCCGACAGGCCCCAGCCATGGCGCTCCACCGGCCAGTTCCACAACAGGAACCCACCGGCCGATGCCGCCAGCGCCAGCGCCATCTGGGCGATGGAGGCCGACGAGCCGATCAGCGCGGTGCCGCCGACGGCCAGCGCCAGGGCCAGCAGCGAGGCGGCCGGCGCCGTCGGGCTCTCCACCGTTTCAAAACCATGGGGCTCCGAACCGCGGGCAAAAGCGACCCACGCCGCGGTGCCGAGCAGGACCAGCAGGCTGACGACCGCCGCCAGAGAATCGAGCGCGGGCAGGGCGATCCACAGCAGCGAGGCGGCCAGCCAGACCGCCAGCACCGCGGAAGCGATCCGCCCGCGCAGCCCCACCACGTCGGCGACGACGCCCAGCAGCAACCCGGCGGCCGACGTCCAGAACAGCTTGCCCATGCTGGACGGCGGCGGCAGGGCCGGCAGGCCGATCACCAGCGCGAAGACGACCAGGAATCCGGCGGCGATGCCGGCTGCCGCCAGGGACCGGCGCAGCAGGTGCAGGACGCCGACCAGCACCAGCCCGACCAGCAGGGGCAGCACGCTGGATTGAACGAAGGGGTCTTGAAGCAGCTCGGACATGGGGGAACAGCCGGATTTCGATTGGGGTGGCGCAGGTCGCGCTTGGTCGACACCCTAACCTGTGCTCTGGTAAGCGCGAATTCGGGAGATTTGCAAAAAGCATCTGCAGGAATGAGCGGGAATAAATGCTAAGTAGCAGCAATTGGGATGATCTTCGCTTTCTGCTGGCCGTGGCGCGGCACGGATCCTTGTCGGCGGCGGCGCGTGTCCTGGGGGTGAACCACAGCACCGTTCTGCGCCGGGTGACCGCGCTGGAGCAGGCGATGGGCGCCCGGCTGTTCGACAAGATGCCCGGCGGCTATGCCCTGACCGCCGCCGGCGACGAGATGCACCGGGTGGCGCAGAAGATGGAGGAGGATCTGGCCGCCGCCAACCGGCTGCTGTCCGGCCGCGACACCCGGATCAGCGGCAGCCTGCGCGTCACCACCGTCGATATCCTGACCCTCTACATCCTGCCGCGCCATGTCGCCGCCTTCCGCCGGCTGCATCCGGAGCTGCGCGTCGATCTGGTTGCGGCGGAGGCCTCGCTCAGCCTGACCCGGCGCGAAGCCGACGTGGCGATCCGCGCCACCAGCAGCCCGCCGGAGAATCTGGTTGGCCGTGCCGTGTCCGGCCTCGCCTTCGCGGTCTACGGCGCCGCCGCCTGGCTGGACGGGACGGACCATGCCGACGATCCGGGCCGCCACCCCTGGGTCGGGCTGGACGAGTCCTTCGACCACACCAACCTCGCCCACTGGATGAAACGGACGGTGCCCGCGGCTTCCATCGGCTACCGCGTCAATTCTGTGGCGGGCGCGGTGGAGGCGGTGCGGGCCGGCGTCGGCCTTGGCCTGCTGCCCTGCGGCGTGGTCGACCGCGACCCCGCCTTCCGCCGCATCGGCGATCCGGTGCCGGAGGCCGATGCCAAGCTCTGGCTGCTGACCCACGAGGATCTGCGCCACATGGGCCGCGTCCGCGCCTTCCTCGACTTCATGGCCGACGCATTGACCCGCGACCGCGACCTGTTGGAGGGGCGTTGTCCGTGGTCAGCGTGACCGATAAACGCCCTCTCCCGCCCCGGGAGAGGGAGGGGACCCGCCGAAGGCGGGGAGGGTGAGGGGTAAGGCAAGGGTCCCGAACTGCATGGTTCCTTGGACGACCCCTCACCCTTCCCACCGCTTCGCGGCGGGCCCCTTCCCTCTCCCGGGGCGGGAGAGGGAGCTATACGGGATGGCCTGCCCCCGCCGCCGGGTCGACCATGTGAACTGCGGATCATCGACGATCAGGTGCCGGTGGTCCGACAGCCGGTTGCGCTCCAGCCAGCCGACCGTCGCCTCCAGCTCCGACAGCGTCATTTCGGAGCGCGCCTTCTTCATCAGCCGCTTCAGCACGGCGTTGTAGATGTGGTAGCCGGTCGGCCCCTCGGCGACGAGGTTGTTGTCCTCGTCCTCGATCACCTGCGCCGCGACCAGCTGGCCGATGCGCTGGCGCAGGTGATGCTCCGCCGCGCTCGGCGTCAGCGGCAGTTCCCCCGGATCGCGCGACTGCGCACCGAAGTCCGGCCCCGGCGCCACCACGGCGAAGCTCAGCGCCGTCGCATTCGATTCCAGCGGAATGATCTCCGGCTCCCGCTCCGCCGACCGCTCGAAGGGAAGCTCCTGCTGCGGTCTGCGGGTCTTCACCATGGCGCGGGTGCCCTGCTGGGTCTCCACCATGGTGCGGAACTGTTCGAAAAGCGCGTCGGAGGGATGGTAGATCAGCGCCCGCTGCCGGTCATAGGGGCCGCCATGCGGGTCCACCCGCGTCGCCCGCGCGATCGCCTGCTCCAGCCAGGGGCGGGAGCGGATGTGCGTCAGGCAGGCGACATGGGTGATCGACGGCGCGTCCAGCCCCTCATAGGCCATGGCGACGGAGACCAGCACCGCCGGCTCCGGCCGCAGCCGGAAGGCGGCGACCACCTCCTGCGCATCGCGGCAGTCCGAAATGGCGAGCCGCGCCATGCGCCCGGCCTGCTCCTTCGGCATCCAGCCCTGCAGCGTCTCCAGATAGAAGCGCGCCGTTCCCTGGTCCGGGGCGATCACCAGCAGCTTGCCCAGCCCCGGATCGTCGTGGCCCTTCGGCAGCTTCAGCTCCGCCCGCCGTTTCGCCCGATGCTCCCGGCAGGAGCGGTAGGCCTCGCGCAGCATCGCCTGGGCGAAGCCGGTGCGCAGCGCGGTGAACAGGGCGTCGCGCGTGTTCTCCCCCGCCTTGGACAGCGCATCGACCCAGCGGTTTGTCCGCTCCGCATCCAGCCAGGAGGCCGACCCGTCCATCGCCCCGAAGGTGACGGGCAGGATCGCCTTCTCGGCCAGCGCCTGCCGGCGGGAATAGCCGACCACCGCCCAGCCCGGCGCCTTGAAGTCGATCTCCCGCACCTTGCGCGTCCCCTGCGGCGCGCGATAGGGCAGCCACAGGATCGGCCGCCCGTCGGCGCGCTCCAGCGTCCCGCTCATCAGCAGCCGGGCCGACGCGTTTTCCAGCAGCGGCAGGATCGACCGGCTCCACGCCGTTTCCTCCTCCACCGCCGCCATGCGGTCGGTGTCGAACACCGCCGGCAGATGGTGCAGTTCGTCCACCGCCAGCAAATAGCGGTGACGCCTGAACTCCTGCAGATGCAGGTCCGGCGCGGCGGCCACCGCCTGATAGGTCGTAACGTAGCCCTCCAACCCGCGGCAGAGGTCGCGCCCGTTCTCCGCCGCCCGCAGGGCGATGGTGTGTCCCAACAGCTCGCGCCAGCGCGGATCGACGAAGGCCTCCTCCGCCTGCTGGCGCAGGCTGTCGCGCGGCACGATCCAGCACACGCGGTCGATCCGCCCCGCCTTGTGCAGCGCCGCCGCCATGATGACCGGCAGCAGCGATTTCCCCCCGCCGGGCGTCACCGCCGCCAGAACGTCGCGAACCTCCGTCTGCTGCTGGCCGATGGCGTTGGCAATGGCGCTGACCAGTTGCTGATGGGTTCTCAGCTGCGGCATTCCACCCTGCTGGCTGTGGCACGAGGGAGGAGCAAGCCTAAATTCCCGCGAGTCCCCCAGTCATGGGTGCAATCGAAGGTGTCGAACCCCATCGGGAGTAGCGCAGTCTCCGGTCGGGGGCAGCGATTCGCGCCGTCTAAGCCCTATGATGACGCTCTGCCACCGCAATTTGACGTGCGCACCTAAAAAACCACAGCCTTCAATCAGCTAAATTCCACAGCGGATCGGTCGGACGCCAGAGCTTGCAAGATTCTATGAGCCCACCTCGGCCGTCATCCCCGCGGAGGCGGGGATCCAGGCCAATCCGCGTCTCGAGCCCTTGGAACGTCTGGATTCCCGCCTTCACGGGAATGACGGCCGAGGTGGGCTCATGATGGGATCCAATGCGAAGCGGGTCAAACTTGAAGCGTCTCTCAGCAGGACTCACAAAAACCCACAAACTTTCGGAGCCCCAGCATCACCTCCGTTTTTGAGTTGCGCACCTCAAAACGTGGGCATATGTTCGTGACATGAACAATCAAGTCAGCGATGCACCCCTGACCCTGCGCGACGTGGCCGCCGCCGCTGGCGTCAGCCTTGCCACGGCCGACCGGGTCGTCAACGGCCGGCCCGGTGTCAGCGCCAAGACCGCGACCAAGGTGCAGGAGGCGGTGCAGCGGCTGGGCTTCCGCCCGTTGGCTGCCGCGGCGGAGCTGGCGCGGGCGCGGTCCTGGCGCTTCGCCGTGGTTCTGCCCGGCGGCGGCAACCGCTTCATGATGGACATCGCCGACAACATCCGCGCCCAGGCCGACTGGTTCCGCGCCCGCCGCATCGGGGTGGAGATCGTCGAGACCGACGTGTTCGACGCCGACACCCTGGCGGCGGAGCTGTCCACCCTGCCGGGCCGCTTCGACGGCGTGGCGCTGGTCGCGCTCGACCATCCGCGCATCCGCGCCGCCATCGACGATCTGGTCGAGGGCGGCATGGCGGTGGTAACGCTGGTGTCGGACGCGCCGTCGTCGCGGCGCCAGCATTATGTCGGCATCGACAACATCGCCGCCGGCCGCACCGCCGGGTCGCTGGTCGGCCGTTTCCTAGGGCCCCCGCGCAATGGCGAACCGGGCGGCGCGGTCGGCATCGTCACCGGATCGGGCAGCCTGCGCGACCATGCCGAACGCCGCTTCGGCTTCGGGCAGGTGCTGGCGGAGGAATATCCCCACCTCACCCGCCTGATCCCGGTGGAGGGGCGCGACGATCCCGAGCGCAACCGCGATCTGGTCCGCCGCATGCTGGCCGACACCCCCGACCTCGTGGCGATCTACAACACCGGCGAGGGCTCGGTCGGCATCGGCGAGGCGCTGGCCGAGGCCGGTCTCGCCCGCAAGATCCTCTGCGTCGGGCACGAACTGACCCCCGCCACCCGCCGCATGCTGCTGGACGGCACCTTCGCCGCCCTGGTCGCCCAGGATCCGGGGCACGAGGCGCGCTCGATGGCGCGGGTGCTCCATGCCCTGGTTACGGGCCAGGAGATCGTCGCGGCGCAGGAACACATCCGGGTCCAGGTCATCCTGCGCGACAACCTGCCCTGAACAGTCAGGGCATTAGATAAGGTCGACAGTCATGTTTCTCGGGATCGACATCGGCACGTCCAGCGTCAAGGCGGTGCTGACCGACGCCGACGGGGCCGTCGCCGGCAGCGCGTCCCGCCCCTGCACCGTCTCCCGCCCCCATCCCCTGTGGTCGGAGCAGGAGCCGGAGGGTTGGGTCGCCGCCGCCATCGCCGCGGTGGACGAGCTGGCCGAACGCCAGCCGGCGGATCTCGCCGCCGTGATCGGCATCGGCTTCTCCGGCCAGATGCATGGCGCGGTGCTGCTGGGCGCCGACAACCGGGTGCTGCGCCCGGCCATCCTGTGGAACGACGGCCGTTCACACCGCCAATGCGCGACGCTGGAGGAAAGCCTCCCGACGCTCCGCGCCATCAGCGGCAACATCGCCATGCCCGGCTTCACCGCCCCCAAACTGCTGTGGGTGGCGGAGGAGGAGCCGGAGATCTTCGCCGCCCTCGCCAAGGTGCTGCTGCCCAAGGCTTACGTCCGCTGGCGCCTGACCGGCGCGATGGTGGAGGAGATGTCGGACGCCTCCGGCACGCTGTGGCTCGACGTGGCCCGGCGCGACTGGTCGGACGATCTGCTGGCCGCCACCCGCATGACCCGCGCCCATATGCCCGATCTGGCCGAAGGCTCCGACGCCGTCGCCCGGCTGTCGCCCGACCTTGCCCGCCGCTGGGGCATGCCCACGCCGCCGGTGGTGGCGGGCGGGGCAGGGGATTGCGCCGCCAGCGCCGTCGGCCTCGGCGCCATCATGCCCGGCGACGGTTTCCTCAGCCTCGGCACCTCCGGCGTGGTGTGGCGGACGACCGACCGTTTCCTGCCCAACCCGGCGATGGCGGTCCACGCCTTCTGCCACGCGCTGCCCGGCGTCTGGCACCAGATGGGCGTCATGCTGTCGTCCGCCGCCTCGCTGGCCTGGGCCGCCTCCACCCTCGGCGCGCCGGAGGCGGAGCTGCTGGCCCCGCTCGGCGACGCGGTGGACGGCCCATCGCCGGTCGCCTTCCTGCCCTATCTGTCGGGCGAGCGCACCCCCCACAACGACGCCACCGTGCGCGGCCTGTTCGCCGGCCTGTCGGCGGAGACCGGGCGCGACGCGCTGGTCCAGGCGGTGCTGGAGGGCGTCGCCTTCGCCGCCCGCGACAATCTCGTCGCGCTGGGGGAGGGTGCCGGCGCCCCGACCTCCCTCGACCTTGCCGGCGGCGGCTCCCGCTCGCGGCTGTGGGCGCGCATCTGCGCCAACGCGATCGGCGTCACCATCCACCGCATCGAGGATGGCGAGGTCGGCGCCGCGCTGGGCGCCGCCCATCTCGGCCGCATGGCGGCGACCGGGGAGGCCCCCGCCGCCGTCTGCCGCAAGCCCCGCCGTCTCGAGACCTTCACCCCCGATCCGGCCCGCGCCGAGGCGTACAGCCAGGCTTGGCTGCGCTGGCGCCGGCTCTACCCCCTTGCCAAGGAGTTCGCGTCTTGAGCACCGCCTCATTCTTCGGCGACCTGTCCCCGGTGACCTATCGCGGGCCGGACAGCCGCGACCCGCTGTCCTACCGCTGGTACGACAAGGACCGCGTGGTGCTGGGCAAGCGGATGGAGGACCATCTGCGGCTGGCCGCATGCTACTGGCACAGCTTCTGCTGGCCGGGCGGCGACCCCTTCGGCGGCGAGACCTTCCAGCGCCCGTGGATGCGCCCCGGCCAGGACCCGATGGCGGCGGCCCGCGCCAAGGCCGATGTCGCCTTCGAGATGTTCCGCCTGCTCGACATCCCCTTCTTCTGCTTCCACGACCTCGACGCCGCGCCGGAAGGCGCAACGCTTGCCGAGAGCACCGACAACCTGAAAGCCATCACCGAGCTGTTCGCGGCCAAGATGGAGACCGCCAAGGTCCGGCTGCTGTGGGGCACCGCCAACCTGTTCTCGCACCGCCGCTACATGGCCGGCGCCGCGACCAACCCGGACCCCGACGTCTTCCTCTATGCCTGCGGGCAGGTGCGCGCGGCGCTGGAGGCCACCCATGCGCTGGGCGGCGCCAACTACGTCATGTGGGGGGGCCGCGAGGGCTATGAGACGCTGCTGAACACCGACCTGAAGCGCGAGCTGGACCAGATGGGCCGCTTCCTGGCGATGGTGGTGGAGCACAAGCACAGGATCGGCTTCGACGGCCCGATCCTGATTGAACCGAAGCCGCGCGAGCCGACCAAGCACCAGTACGACTTCGACGTCGCCACCGTCTACGGCTTCCTGGAGCGCTACGACCTGCTGGCCGACGTGCGGGTGAACATCGAGCAGAACCACGCCATCCTCGCCGGCCACAGCTTCCAGCACGAGGTGGCATTGGCGCTGGCGTTGGGCATCTTCGGCTCGCTCGACATGAACCGCGGCGACGCGCTTCTGGGCTGGGACACCGACCAGTTCGCCAACGACATCGGCGAGCTGACGGTGGTCATGCACGACATCCTGAAGGGCGGCGGCTTCACCACCGGCGGCCTGAATTTCGACGCCAAGATCCGCCGCCAGTCGCTCGACCCGGCGGACCTTCTGCACGGCCACATCGGCGGCATCGACAGTTGCGCCCGCGCCCTGCTGCAGGCGGCGCAAATGCTGGAGGACGGCGCCCTGACCAAACCGCTGGCCGAGCGCTACGCCGGCTGGGACGGCGCGGAGGGCCAGGCGATCCTGTCCGGCAAGCGCGACCTCGCCACGCTGGCGGATCGGGCACTGACCGGCGGCATCAATCCGCAACCCCGCTCCGGCCGGCAGGAGTATCTGGAGAACATCGTCAACCGGTACGTCTAACCCCCACAACAGCATCCCCTCTCCCCCCCGGGGAGAGGGTTAGGGTGAGGGGGTCGCGCGGCGAGGATTTTCAAGCATGGCGCAGTCCCCGATCTCCACCAAATCCACCCAATGCATCCCCCTCACCCCGACCCTCTCCCCGGGGGGGAGAGGGGGAGTTGGCAGACTTCTCGTCCATCAACAAGGCCGCCGCCCCGATGCGGCCACACAGGGAGGAAACACGATGAAGCACCGCCTCACCGCGACCGCCGCCGGCCTGTTCCTGACGCTGGCCGCCGCGACCACCATGACCTCCACGGCGGCGCTGGCCGCCGGGACCACCGTCGGCGTTTCCTGGTCCAACTTCCAGGAGGAGCGCTGGAAGACCGACGAGGCCGCGATCAAGGCCGTCATCGAGAAGGCCGGCGGCACCTATCTGTCGGCCGACGCCCAGTCCTCGCCGGCCAAGCAGCTCTCCGACATCGAATCGTTGATCTCGCGCGGCGCCAACGCGCTGATCATCTTGGCGCAGGACAGCGACGCCATCCGCCCGGCGGTGGAGAAGGCGGCCGCCGAGGGCATCCCGGTCGTCGGCTATGACCGCCTGATCGAAATCCCGTCCGCCTTCTACATCACCTTCGACAACAAGGAGGTCGGCCGCCTCCAGGCGCGCAGCGTCTTCGCGCTGAAGCCCAAGGGCAACTACGCCTTCATCAAGGGCAGTTCCACCGACCCCAACGCCGACTTCCTGTTCGCCGGCCAGATGGAAGTGCTGAAGGCCGCCATCGACCGCGGCGACGTCAAGAACGTCGGCGAGGCCTACACCGACAAGTGGCTGCCGGCCATCGCCCAGCAGAACATGGAACAGATCCTGACCAAGACCAACAACAAGGTCGACGCCGTGGTCGCCTCCAACGACGGCACGGCGGGCGGCGCCGTCGCGGCGCTGGCGGCGCAGGGTCTCGCGGGAACCGTGCCGGTGTCGGGCCAGGACGGCGACAAGGCGGCGCTGAACCGCATCGCGCTCGGCACCCAGACGGTGTCGGTGTGGAAGGACGCCCGCGAACTCGGCCGCCGCGCCGCGGAGATCGCCATGGAGCTGGCCGGCGGCAAGAAGATGACCGACATCGCCGGCGCCACCAGCTTCGACGGCGGCCCGAAGAAGCAGAAGATGACTTCCCTGTTCCTGACGCCGATCGCCATCACCAAGGACAATCTGGGTCAGGTGATCGACGCCGGCTGGGTGACCAAGGACGTGGTGTGCCAGGGTGTGAAGCCCGGCAGCGTCAAGGCCTGCAACTGATGGCGGAGCCGTCCACCACCCTGTCCCCGGCGCCTTCCGACTCCTCGTCGGGGGCGCCGGCCGGACGGCGGGCCGGCATCGGCGACGCCCTGCGCGCGCTGGAGCTGGACACCCGCATGGTCGGGATGATCGGGGCGCTCGCCGTCGTCTGGATCGGCTTCGACATCCTGACCGGCGGCGCCTTCCTGACCCCGCGCAACCTGTGGAACCTGTCGGTGCAGACCGCGTCCGTCGCCGTGATGGCGACGGGCATGGTGCTGGTTATCGTCACCCGCAACATCGACCTGTCGGTGGGCTCGATCCTGGGCTTCACCGGCATGGTGGTCGGCGTGCTCCAGGCCCGCATCCTGCCGGAGATCTGGGGCTTCGACCATTCGCTGACCTGGGTGGTGGCGGTGCTGGCGGCGATCGCCGTCGGCGGGGCGGTGGGGGCGCTGCAGGGCGCCGTCATCGCCTATCTCGGCGTGTCGTCCTTCATCGTCACGCTGGGCGGGCTGCTGGTCTGGCGCGGCGCCGCCTGGTGGGTGACGACCGGCCAGACCGTGGCGCCGATGGACGGGCTGTTCAAGCGGCTGGGCGGTGGTTTCGACGGTGCCATCGGCGCCGGTCCCAGCTGGGTGGTCGGCATCGCCGCCATCCTGCTGTCGGTCGCCGCCATCGTGATGACGCGGCGGCGCAGGGCCGGCTTCGGCTTTCCGGTCCGGCCGCTGTGGGCGGAAGGGGTGGTGATCCTGCTGGTCGCCGCCGCCATCACCGGCGCCGTGCTGGTGGTCAACGCCTATCCCCTCCCCATGCCGGTGGTGCGCCGGATGATGGAAGCGCAGGGTTTGGCCACCGACGGCACACTGCCCTTCGTCGCGCATGGCTTCGCCATCCCGGTGCTGATCGCGCTGGCGGTCGGCGTGGCGGTGACCTTTCTGTCGCGGCGCACCCGCTTCGGCCGCTATGTCTTCGCGCTCGGCGGCAATCCGGAGGCGGCGGAGCTGTCGGGCATCAACACCAAACGGGTCCTGGTGATGGTGTTCGGGCTGATGGGCGCGCTGTGCGGCCTGTCCGCCTGCATCGCCACCGCCCGGCTGAACGCCGCCACCAACGCCAACGGCACGCTGGACGAGCTGTATGTCATCGCCGCGGCGATCATCGGCGGCACCTCGATGGCCGGCGGCGTCGGCACCATCCTGGGGGCGATGCTCGGCGCCATGGTGATGCAGTCCCTGCAGTCCGGCATGGTGCTGCTGGGGGTGGACGCGCCGATGCAGAACATCGTCGTCGGCGTCGTGCTGGTCGCCGCGGTCTATATCGACACGCTCTATCGCAGGGGGATGAAATGACCGGCCTTGCCATGGCGGAACCCCAGGCAGCGACACGCCCGCTGGTGGAGATGCGCGACGTCTCCATCGCCTTCGGCGGCATCAAGGCGGTAGACGGCGTCAGCATCGACCTTTATCCCGGCGAGGTGGTCGGGCTTCTCGGCCACAACGGCGCCGGCAAATCGACGCTGATCAAGATCCTGTCCGGCGCCTATGCCGCCGACCATGGCGAAATCCGGGTGAACGGCGAGCCGGTCCACATCACGAGCCCGCGCGATGCCAAGCGGTGCGGCATCGAGACGATCTATCAGACCCTGGCGCTGGCCGACAATGTCGACGCCGCCGCCAACATCTTCCTCGGCCGCGAGAAGCTGACCCCCTGGGGCACCTTGGACGACCACGCGATGGAGGCGGAGGCGCGCAAGGTGATGGGCCGCCTGAACCCGCATTTCCGCCGCTTCAAGGAACCGGTCAAGGCGCTGTCCGGCGGCCAGCGCCAGTCGGTCGCCATCGCCCGCGCCATCCATTTCGACGCCCGCGTCCTCATCATGGACGAGCCGACCGCCGCCCTCGGCCCTGCCGAGACCCAGCAGGTCGGCGAACTGGTGAAACAGCTGAAGCAGGAGGGCATCGGCATCTTCCTGATCTCCCACGACATCCACGACGTGTTCGATCTGGCCGACCGCATCCATGTGATGAAGAACGGCAAGCTGGTCGGCACCGCCCGCGTATCGGATGTGACCAAGGACGAGGTGCTGGGCATGATCATCCTCGGCAAATGCCCGCCGGGCGCGGTTCCCGGACCGGGGGCGGCCACCTGACCCCCGGCCGCCGTCGCGCACCCCCCTATTGCGGCGACCGCGCCTGCCACAGCAGGAACTGCTCGAACAGCTTCTCCGCCTGCTGGGGCGGGACACCGCGCTGTTCGACGAAGCTGCGGAACTCCTCCTTCCTGGCGGCGGCGGTCTGCGGCTCCTTCGCTGCCGACGCCTGCCGCAGCCACTGCTCGGCCGGCTCGAAGCGGGTCCAGCCGGGCACGTCCGCCGCCAGATTGACCTCTTTCCATTTCGGATGGCGCGGCGGCTTCAGGAACTCGTCGAACTTGCTGAAGAAGGCGTCGACGAAGCGGGCGACCTTGCGGTGGCGGTCCACATCGCGGTCCCAGCCATAGACCGCCATCACCGCGCCGACCGCCACCGTGTCCACCTCTTCGCCGGGCTTGACCAGCCCCTCATAGTCGGCGCTGGTCAGCCGCGACGGCAGATAGGTGTCGAGCAGGGCGGCGCTCATCGGGATCGACAGGAAATGCAGCCCGTCATTCCCTTTCAGGTCGCGGAACAGCCGGGTCGGCTTGCCGGCGACATAGGCCATCGCCGCGATCTCGCCCCGGCGCAGCTTTTCCAGGGCCAGTGCCTGGTCGTCCGCCTGCGGTTCCACCTTGATGCCCAGCATGTCGAAGACCAGCGAGGCCGTCATGCTGGTCCCGCTTCCCTGCACGTCGACATTGACTTTGCGGCCGGCCAGATCCTCGATCCGCGTCACCTCGGGTCCGGCGAGGATGTGCATTTCCTCGTTGTAGAGCTTGGCGATGTATTTGATCCGCCGGTCGAGATTGGGCAGAAGCCTTTCGCGCTTGGCATAGGCGAGAACGTCCGACTGCACGATGCCGACGTCGATCCCCTTCAGCAGCACGATATCCTTCAGGTTCTGGACCGACCCCTTGCCCAGCATCGGCAGGACGCGCAGCGTGTCGCCGTCGTCCAGCACCGATGCCAGATCGGCGGCGATGCGCACATAGGTCCCCTCGACCCCGCCCGACACGATGCCGACAGTACCGCTGTTGGCGTTGACGCCGCGCGGATCGGCGGCCGATGCCGTGCCGGCACCCGCCATCGCGCTGCCGGCGATGCACGCTCCCAACGCAAGCATGCGGCCCAAAAGAAGAATACGGCCAAAACGAAGTATATGGGCGACCAATGCCTTCATGATGCTCCCCCCTCGATGGCTCCGCCTGCGCCCGGTTACCTGGACTTTCCGGCGAGCCAGTCGGTCAGTTTCTTCAATTGCTGTTCGGCGTCGCCGCTGCCGGCGGCGACCGCCCGCCGGTACCAGGAGGCCGCCTGCTCCGGATCGGGCGGAAGCCCGCGGACATGCAACCGCTCATGGACCAGCGGATCGTGGGTCCGGCCCAGCGCGAAGGCGGCCTTCGCATTGCCGGTCGCGGCCACCATCTCGTAATAGAGCCGCGCGCCCGCCAGATCGCCCTGGGCGAACAGGTCGTCACCCCGCTTCATCAGCGCCGCCTCGGGAACGCCCGACGGCAGCTTTGGCGGACGCTGCACCGCCACCTCGCGCTGCTGCGGTGGCGGCGAGGGCGGGGCGGCCACCGCCGGCGCGGCCGGAAGGGCGGCGATGGCGACCGGCGGTTCCGGTGCGGGAGGAGCGGCGACAGCCTCCCGAACAGCCGCCTGCACCGTCATCCCAGGGGCGGCGTCGATCTCCCGGTCCGGCGATTCGACGGGAGCCGGATCGGCTGCTGCCTCGCTCGCCACGGCTTCGCTCTGCGGCGGGTCCGGCAGCGGCGCCGGCGGCGCCGGTGCCGCGGCGCTTCCCGATCCCACCGGCTCCGTATCCGGCCCGGTTGCCGCCATGGCCTGCTCCATGGTCGGGGACGAGCCCCCTTGCGCCGGCACCGGCGTGTCCGGTGCCGGCGGCTCGGCGGTCGCGACCGCTTCGGAGATCGGGATCGCCAGGTTCACCGCCTGTCTGGCGACCACGCCGCCGCCATGGTCGGTCACCGCCGTGATGTGCAGCGTCACCGGATCGGAGCTTTCCGGCGGCAAGGTCAGGCTCAGGTCGCGCAGCCCTTCCAGCTGCACCTTCCACGCGCCGTCCGCACCCCTCTCGCCGTTCGAAAGTCTGGCCTTCGCCGGCAGATTGTCGATCAGCACATAGGTGATCGCTTCATGCTGCGGGTTCGGCTGGCCATAGGGGGCGGTGACGGCGATGGACAGCAGGATCTGCTGCCCAGTCCCGCCGCTGGAGGCCTGGGCGGCGACGAACGGCATCAGCCGCCAGTCGGTCTCCGCTCCGTCGCTTTTGGCCCCACTCCCTTTGACCTCGGCCCCTTTGGCCTCGTCCCGCTTCGGGATCACCATCGTGCGCGTGGCGACGGCGTCCGTCTGCGGGGCGGTGGCCGGCGGCTTCTCGCGCACGACGAGCCAGGAATCCAGCGTGCTGTCCTCCCCGCCATCCTCCCCCTGCACCGTTCCGGCAAGCTGCACGCCCGCCTGCCAGGAGACGCCGTTCAGTTGCACCGGCAGCGCCAGGACCGTCAGCACGGCCAGACAGGGGCGTAAGGAGCCCGGACTCTGCGGGACGGCTTCACCACGCTGAAAACCGCGCAGGAAATCGGCACGATGCAGGAAAGGGCGCAGAAGACCGGACCGCGTCTCGCGCATGGCGGCATCCTCCCAGACAAAATCCCTCAAGACCAGCCATGAGGCCGGATCGAATTTCGGGACTTTTGAAAGATATGCGGCGATGTTTTTACGCCGTCAGTTGTTTCGATTTCTTTATTATCTTACCGACCGCTCAGGATCGTTTTATTCTATGGAGTAGCGGGGGAAAAACAACCATCCCGTAGAGGGCATTTCCCGCTTTACGGCAAAGGGTGGATTACTTCCTTAGATCTGAATCCGGAGCCGATCGGGCGGCAACCATGCCGGCCGGGCGGGGCAATGCGGGAACGGGGTGCCGACATCGCGCAGATCCCTGCGCCGGCCCTGTCATGGACCGGCGGGACAACCTGCAATCCGGAAAGCTTTTACAGCAGGACGCGGATCACCCTTCGCCCTGGGCACCCAGCAGGGTGCCGCGGCGGCGGCGGATCTCGACGCTCTGGCCGGGGGTGATGGGCAGGAACTCCCGCGGGCGCTCGTCGCTGCCGGCCAGGGCGCGATAGGTGGCGGCGTTCGCCTCCTGCACGACGTTGCCGCGGCGCACCTGATCCAGGAACTTCTTGCTCGGCATCATGATGTATTCGATGTCGTTGATGCGCCGGCCATCCTTCGACACCGTCTTCTCGACATGGTCGAGGATTCCCTCCTCCACAAGCGAATCCACGGCCGAGGTCACCGTGCGCAGCGTGTCGCGCCGCCGGCTCCACTCGTTCATGCCGCTGTTGTTGATGATGTCGTCGGCCGACAGGATCATCGGCGGCACGCCGTCGGGCATCCGCGTCAGGTCGAGGTCGCCATACTCGATGGACAGCCGGTTGTAGAGCCAGCGCGCCACCGGGCTCTTCAGCCGCATGATCCACTGGTAGGAGATCGGCTTGAATTCCAGGTTGCGGATGGCCGAGGCGACCAGCGCGTTGAACTCCAGATAGGTGTCGTTCTCGTCATCCTCGCCGCCCTCGCCGGTGCGCGGGCGGATGTAGAGGGTGGGGAAGACCGAGGATTCCAGGACGGGCCGCGCCGACTTGCGGCCGTTCTCGGGCACCTTGCTGATGATCATGCGGGTACGGGCCAGGATCTCCAGCGCCTCGCGGATCTCCGCCGTGTCCATGGTGCGGTTCACCGCCCGCAGCTCCCGCCGGATCTCGTACAGCGAGAAATGCACGCGCACGCGGTCCTGCTTGTCGCCCATCAGCGACAGGCGCGAGCGGTCCATGGCGAGACGGCGGACCACCTGCTCGACGATCTGCTCGCGCTCCGACGGGAACACCTCGTATTCGACCATGCGCTTGTCGGCCGGGTCCTCGCCGGGGCCGGGCTTGGCCGGGCGGTAGATGCGGGCGGGCTGCAGGGTCAGGGAGAACAGGGCATCCTTGAAGGGGAACTCTTTGTGCACCGACTGGACGAACGCATTGGCGGCCGGCAATTCCGGCTCGGTCCCGCGGCCCTTCGACACGAACACGAATCGCGGCGCCGTGTCGTAAAGCGCGATCATATGGGACTGACTGCGGTCCTCCATCTCGAACAGAGTCAGCTGGACCGCGTTCGCCTTGCTCATGGCTCATCCCTCCTCGCCAACCGCCACGATAGGGGCTGGTGTCGGACGGACGCAACCGGCGGGTCCTATCCGCCGCCAAGCCCTGTGTCCCGTTTGGCCGCGCATGTGTAGGAATTGCCCGCGCCTGTGTCCCGAATGCCCGCGCTTCACCCGGATCGTCGCCGCCCGACCGTCCCGGAACCGCCCCGATCGTCCCGAATCGGGAGCCGAACGACGAAGCGCGAGCATATGGGACAGAGACTCGGGGTCTTCCATCACCCCTCCAGCACGACGAAACGCGGGCAAATGGGACAGCCCGGATCTCAGCGGACTCCAAAACGCGAGCATTCGGGACACAAGGCAGAGCGCAAAACGTGTGAAGAGACGATCAACCGCGGGCAAATGGGACCGACTCCGCGGGCAGGGCGGGGCGTGTTCGTTCGCCACCAGTGCCGCTCCCAGGAAAGCGGAATACGGCGCCCATACATCTCCAAACCATTGGAAATAAAGCAGCTTCTCGTCATCCCCGCGCAGGCGGGGATCCAGGACACTCCGCAGTTCAGCCGCTGAGCCGTGGATTCCCGCCTGCGCGGGAATGACGGCCGAAAAAGCCCGAACCGGCACGACAATCCGCCCGCCCAACCGCGAGCAAGCGGGACAACCTGCTCCGAGGCGCCAGGACCGGATTTCCGGCAAAACGCGGGCAAACGGGATCGAATCCGATTCGCAAGCCTGCCGCGGCCAAATGGGACCGCTCCGCGACCAAAGGCGACACAGGCGCGGGCTGTTGGGACACAGCTGCGGGCGAAGGGGACACACCGGACTCGGTCCCATTTGCCCGCGATTCGACGCCCGCGCCGACCGGCGGAATCCTCCCGGCATGTTCACCGGCCGTCCAGTTGGACCACTCCAGCTGGCCGCCAGCCGGTCCCGATGCTTTGCGGAGTTTCCCATGTCGCACCCGACACCCCAAATGGCAGATGGCCGTCCCCCCGATACCCGGCGCTGGGGGCGGATTCCGGCATGGTGGCTCGACCATCCCGGCCTCGACGCCGACGGGTTCGCCGTGCTGGCGGCGCTGGCCACCTTCGCCGACGACGGCGGCCTGTGCTGGCCGTCGCAATCGACGCTCGCCGCCAAGCTGAAGCGGTCGCGCCCCACGATCAACCGCATCATCCAGGGTTTGAGCGAACTCGGGCTGGTCGGCGTCGAGCATCGCCGCGGCCGTGACGGCGCCCGGCTGTCCTGCCTCTACCGCCTGCGCTTCACGCCGACGGATGCGGAATCGCCGGACCTCGCCGCCGCGACCCGCCCTGTTCCGGCCGCCGACAGGCCTGTCCCAATGACCGACAGGGATGACTCGTCGACAAACACCCCCTGTCCGCTGGCGAGTCAGGAACAGGTCCATTCCAAACAGATTCCGGACTCGCACGCTTCAGGCGAGCCCACGGACACACGAGAGCGGGCACAGCCGGTTCCGGAAGACTGGATGCCGACCGCCGCCGACCTCGCCTGGGCCAAGGCCCGCCATGCCGACATCGACCTCGGCCGCCATGTCGAGGGCTTCATCCTGCGCTGCCGCGCCCATGGCTACCGCTACCGCGACGTCTCCTCGGCCTGGAGAGCCTGGCTGTCGCAGGACGCCGCCGTCGGCAAGGCCCCGGTGTCCCGCGACCGCTCGCCAATATCCGCGTCCAGCCGCCCCTCCGCCACCACCAGCGCCACCGCCACCGCCGCCGAACAGCGTCTCAACGCCTGGAGCGCCGCCGCCGCCGAACTGCGCCGGCGTTCCGCCCCCTCCTGGTCATGAAGGGAAAGCCGATGACCGCAAGACCCGGACACGCCCGCTCTGGAAACTCCCCCTCTGCCAGCGCCACCGTCACCGCCCTGCCGCGCACCCATCTCCCGGCCTCGCCGGCCGCCGCCTTCGACCCGGCTCTGCCCGCTCCCCAGCGCCGGATCCGGCTGACCGCCGCCCTGCCGCCGCCGCTTCAGGAGCTTCTGGCCCGGGGCCGCACCGACCGCCGCCCGCGCTTCGGCGAGGATGGCTTCGACGGCATGATCGAGCAGTGGTCTCCCCCCGCCGGCGTCACCGCCGCCCAGGCGGCGCTCGCCCGGCAGACCCTGGAGGAGCTGTCCGCCACCGTGCTGGTCCCGGCCGACAGCGACCATCTGCTCGGCCGCGTGCTGACCCTGCTCAGCCATTTCCCGGCCAAGGGATTGTCGCCGGAGGTGGAACGGATGATGGCGCTCGACTGGGCCGACGATCTCGGCGAATACCCGGCCTGGGTGATCGACGCCGCCGCCCGCAATTGGCGCCGCAGCCGCAAATGGCGCCCCTCCATCGCCGAAATGCGCGCCCTGTGCGAGGAGATCTGCGCGCCCGAACGCGCCCTGGCCGACCGGTTGCAGGCCCTTGCCGACGCTGCCCCGCGAGAGGCGGCCGCTCCGGATCCGCGGGCATTGGCGACGGGAGCGCTGCGCCGCATGGGGTGATGCCGCCGGTGCCCGGCTGTGCGGTGGAAGCCCCGGATCCACGGTCCATATTAAGCGGCCCGTCCGCTTCATCATGCCCGTCCGATGCCCGACAGCTCCTCCCTGCCGCCCCCGTCCGCCGCCCGTTTCGGCTGGTGCTGCCAGTTCGTCCCGCCCGATGGCGACGCCGCCCTTGCCAAGCGCATGAATCCCGGCACCGTCACCATCGCGACGCTGACCAAGCTGAGCCCCGCCCGCGCCGAGGAAAAGCTGACGGAGGTGCTGCGCCGCAACCTCCAGGCCCTGCACCTGCAGCTGGACGAGGTCGCCCGGCAACCGGCTTACCGCCGCCTGCTGCGCGTCAACAGCGGGCTGCTGCCGGCCTGCACGCACGAGGTTGGACGGCCGCTCTACCGCCAGCCCGGCATCCAGGCCCTGGTGCAAAGCGGGCTGGAGCATGCCGGCCGCAAGGCGATGGAGGCGGGCATCCGCATCGGGCTGCATCCGGACCAGTATTGCGTGCTGAACAGCGCCAACCCCGCCACTCTCGCCAATTCGGTGGCGGAGCTGGAATACCATGCCGACATCCTGCGGATGATGGGGCTGGCCGGCGGCTGGCACCCGCAGGGGGCGCACGTCAACATCCATGACGGCGGGCGCGGGGAGGGGATCGCCGGCTTCCGCCGCGGCCTCGCCCTGCTGTCGGAGGATGCCCGCAACCTGCTGACCGTCGAGAACGACGAGATGTCCTTCGGCCTGGACGATCTGCTGCCGCTGGCCGACGCGGTGCCGATCGTGCTCGACCTTCATCATCATTGGGTCCGCAGCCGGGGTGAGTATCTGCGCCCAGACGATCCGCGAATCGCCACCGTGATCGGCTCGTGGCGCGGGGTGCGGCCGGTCGCCCACATCAGCGTGTCGCGCGAGGATCTGCTGCCGGACTGGCCGGCCGACAGCCTGCCGGACTATGCCGCGCTGGCGGCGCGCGGGCTGACGACCAAGGATCTGCGCGCCCATTCCCAGCGCATGTGGAACCACGCCGTGAACCGCTTGGTGGCCGACCACCTTTCCTGGGCCGATTTCGAGGTGGAGGCCAAGGCCAAGAACCTCGCCGTCGACGACCTCGAACAGGACGCCCTGCGCAGCGGTGCCGTGGCCGCAACCACAGGCGGGCTCCCCTGATCGCCAGCCTCCTGATTGCCGGTCTTGACCAACGGTTGCACTCAACTACTCTGTGACTGAAGTGGGATGAGAGGTCGAGGGTGGGACGTGGCCGACAATAACCGGGAAGACAACCTGGGTGCTCTGTCGCAGTTGCAGGCGATGCTGGACACCGTGCCCGACGGGGTCGTCATCATCGACGCCCGCGGCGGGATCACGTCCTTCAACCCCGCCTGCGAACGCCTGTTCGGCTGGACGGCGGCGGAGGTGGTCGGCCGCAACGTCAAGATGCTGATGCCCTCCCCCTATCGGGAGGAACATGACGGCTATCTGGAGCGCTATCACCGCACCGGGGAGCGCCGGATCATCGGCATCGGCCGCGAGGTGACCGGCCAGCGCAAGGACGGCTCCTGCTTCCCCATGGACCTGTCGATCGGCGAGGCGGCCCAGGACGGCGTTCCCGTCTATATCGGCATCATCCGCGACCTGACCGCGGCCAAACAGGCGGAGACGGCGCTGCGCGAGCGCGAGGCCCGGCTGACCTCCATTCTGCAGACGGTGCCGGAGGCCATCATCGTCATCGACGAGAAGGGGCTGATCGAGTCCTTCAGCCCGGCGGCCGAACGGCTGTTCGGCTGGACGGCTGGCGAGGTGATCGGCCGCAACATCAACATGCTGATGCCGTCGCCCTACCGCGAGCAGCATGACGGCTATCTGGAGCGCTACGAGCGGACGGGGGAGCGGCGGATCATCGGCATCGGCCGCATCGTCTCCGGCCAGCGGCGCGACGGATCGGTGTTCCCGATGGAGCTGGCGGTGGGGGAGGTGCTGCTCGCCGGACGGCGCTGCTTCACCGGCTTCGTCCGCGACCTGACCGAACGGCAGGCCACCGAACGGCGCCTGCAGGAACTTCAGTCGGAGCTTCTGCATGTCAGCCGGGTCAGCGCCATGGGCCAGATGGCCTCGACGCTGGCCCATGAGCTGAACCAGCCGCTGACCGCGGTCATCAACTACGCCAAGGCAGCCAAGCGCCTGATGGAGCGTCCGGAGACCGTGACCAAGGCGATGGACATGGTCGACAAGGCCAGCGCCCAGGCCACCCGCGCCGGCCAGATCATCCGCCATCTGCGCAGCTTCATCGAAAAGGGCCAGACCCACCGCTCCGTCGAACCGCTCAACAAGGTGGTGGAGGAGGCGAGCGCGCTGGCATTGGTCGGCGCCAAGGAGCGCGGCCTGCATGTGCGCTTCGACTTCGACGCCGACGATCCTCAGGTGCTGATCGACAAGGTGCAGGTCCAGCAGGTGATCCTCAACCTCGTCCGCAACGCCATCGAATCCATGGGCGGAGTACAGAGCGACCAGCGCGTGCTGACCGTCCGCACCGGCCCCGATCCGGACGAGCCCGCCTTCCGCCGCGTCGCCGTCCTCGACAGCGGTCCCGGCGTGCCGGAGACGGTGCGCGCCCAGCTGTTCCAGCCTTTCGTCACCACCAAGAGCAGCGGCATGGGGCTCGGCCTGTCGATCTGCCGCTCGATCATCGAGGCCCATGGCGGTCGCCTGTGGCTGGAACCGCCGGCCGAACCTCCGGCGACCGGCGCCAGCTTCGCCTTCACCGTCCCCTTATCCTCCCCCACATCTACGTCGGATGCCGACGATGCCAGCTGACGCCGTGCCCGACATGACCGCCGACCTCACCGTCTTCATCGTCGACGACGACGACGCCATCCGCGATTCCCTCCAGATCCTGCTGGAGTGCGCCGGCTTCCGGGCGGAAAGCTTCTCCACCCCGCTGGCCTTCCTGGAGTCCGACGCGCCCTCGCGGCCCGGTTGCCTGCTGGTCGACGTCCGCATGCCGCAGATGAGCGGCCTCGACGTGCAGGAACGGCTGGCCCGCGATGGCCGCGCCATCCCGGTGGTGGTGATGACCGGCCATGGCGACGTGCCGCTCGCCGTGCGCGCCATGAAGGCGGGGGCGGTCGATTTCGTCGAGAAGCCCTTCGAGGAGGAGTCGCTGCTCGCCGCCGTCCGCTCCGCCCTGGCCCGCGCGGCGGAAAGCAGGACCCCGGCCGCCGCCCCGCCGGCCGCGACCCCGGAACAGCCGGCACCGCCCCCCGCCGCCTCCGCCCCGCCGGAGGTGCTGGCCCGCCTGTCCGCCCTGACGCCGCGGGAACTCGACGTGCTGCGCTGGCTGGTGGCCGGCAAGTCGAACAAGGTCATCGCCTTCGAACTGTCGATCAGTCCGCGCACCGTCGAAATCCACCGGGCGCGGGTGATGGAGAAGATGCAGGCCGACAGCCTGCCGACACTGGTGCGCATGGCCATCGCCGCCGGCGTGGTTCCCGGCGGCCTGTGATCTCCGTCAAGCCTGATCTGCATCAAAAGCGCGCCGCATACGCATTGGTCCGTATATCGGCGCCCCCCGCCGCATTTTATCTTCCATGACGCGCCGCACCGTCGGCGCCGTCGTGTTTGCATGGAAGTTCGGAGGCGGTCATGGATCATTTGGACAACGGGCCGGGCGGGATGCCGGGTGCCGGGATCGTCCACATCGTCGACGACGATGAGCCGGTCCGCGACTCCCTGAAAGCGCTGCTGGAAGCCTTTTCCTTCGATGTGCGGGACTTCTCGTCCTGCCGGGAATTCCTCGACCGCTATGACGGCAACCCCAAGGGATGCCTCGTTCTCGACCTGCACATGCCGGTGATGAGCGGGCTGGAGTTCCTGGAACGCCATCGCGGCGACCTGCACGGAATGCCGGTCATCATGGTCTCCGGCCGCGGCGATCCCGCGACCTTCGCCCGTGCCAAGGAGGCCGGCGTGGTCGCCGTGCTGGAGAAGCCGTTCGACGAGGACCAACTGATCGACATGCTGAACGGCCTGATGCCGTCGTCGGCCGCCGCCTGAAAGCCGGCCCCCGTACGGTCCCCTACGTAGGTACACTTACGTACGCAAACATCCTTAGGTACATCACCGAACTGCACAGCACGGCGGGGGACGGTTAGCTTCTGGTCATCGGATGCACCCCGGACCAACCGGACCGCATCGCACCGTCAAGGTCGAGGTCGCCATGTCCACGCACGCCGCCATTGCCGCCCACGCCAACCGCGCCGTTCCTGGTTACCTGGTCTCCGCCCTGGCGATGTCGTCGAACGCCGCGGTGGGTGCCGTCCAGCCGCGCAACCCCGCCGACCCGCTCGCCGGCCTGGGTCACGCCAAGGTCTACGAGCGCGAAACCACGCTGTTCAGCGAAGGCGACGATGCCGGTTCGGTGTTCCGGGTGATGAGCGGCATGGTCCGCCTCTACAAGATGCTTCCCGATGGCCGGCGCCAGATCATCGGCTTCCTGCAGGCCGGCGACATGATGGGGCTGGCCTTCGCCGCCCAGTATCTCTACACCGCCGAAACCGTGACGGTGACCACCATCCAGCGCATCCCGCGCCTGGAGCTGGACGCCCTGATGGACGCGCAGCCGGCCTTCGCCCGCAAGCTGCTGTCGGCCACCACGTCCGAGCTGATGGCGGCGCAGGACCAGATGGTTCTGCTCGGCCGCAAGACGGCTTGCGAGAAGGTCGCCACCTTCCTGCTGCGCCTCAGTGACCGCAAGGCCCTCGGCGGAGGAGATGAGCGCACCATCGACCTGCCGATGGGCCGCAGCGACATCGCCGACCATCTGGGGCTGACCACCGAAACCGTGTCGCGCACCCTGACCAAGCTGAAATCGACCCGCCTGATCCGCATCCTCGTCGGCGGCAAGCTGGAACTGCTGGACCGCGACGCCCTGGCCGACCTCGCCAGCTGCTTCTGAGAGTTTGCGGGTTTTTATGAGTCCGGCTGAGAGACGTTTGGAGTTTGAACCGCTCCGCATCGGCTCTCATCATGAGCCTTCCTCGGCCGTCATTCCCGCGAAGGCGGGAATCCAGACGTTCCAAAGGCTCTCGGGAGGCCGATCAGCCTGGATCCCCGCCTCCGCGGGGATGACGGCCGAGAGAAGCCCATAAAAACTCACAAGCACTGACCCTTAACGCCTTCTTTCAAAGACGTGGCCGTGGTTCGGGCGCTTCGGCGCTCGGAGCCGCAGCGGCGCGCCCGAACGGTGCCGCGTCCAAGGGTCTCCCCGAACACATCACCGCGACGGCGTCACGGCGCAGGTTGCGGACAGCAAGTGGATGATGACCATGACCGTCACGACCCTTTCCGACCTGAACGCCCTGATCGCGCGGGTGAAGGCGGCGCAGGCGCGCTTCGCCGACTACC